>CAYXRK010000015.1:0-45130 GCA_964467615.1 uncultured Nitrospirales bacterium
GACCGCACTATACAGGAAGTCACAAATATAATCAACTTATTATGACGCGATTCCTTAGAGATCTTCTATACAACGCTGGGCGCAGTGCCTACACGCGCGGCGGTCGAGGTTTCCGAAAATCTCGGATTTACGTGGACCACGCTCAAGGAGTATGGGCCGACCACGCCTTCCGACACGGCCCAAGTTTTTCCGTGGAACGAAGAAATCATCAATCTCGACGCCTACATTGGAAAGAGCTTCATCGTTCGATTCGTATTCATTCAGCCGGACGAGCCTACTCGAAATGACGCCGCCGGGTGGTTTATCGATGACGTGAAATTCTGTTACGCGCCGCTTCCGGTGGGCGTGAGTAAGGTCACCGTTAGCCCGCCCAGCGCGCTCCTCACAGAAGGCGACTCGGGTACTACCGTGCTTCAATTTCCGGTAACGATCGCTCCGGCGAACGCGTCGAATATCACTCTCGCCTACGACACCCTCGAAAGTATCGGCGCCAATGCCGCGACCGAAGACTTGGACTTTGTCGGCATCTCGTCGCAGAAGGTGATTGGCGCGGGGGCGACTTCGTCGTTCATCAACGTTTTGATCATAGGGGAAGACCTGCCCGAGGCCGATGAAATTTTCCAGCTTCGGCTTAGCAATGTTTCAACGAATTCCTTCCTGGTCAACACCGAGGTCGAGGGGACGATCGTAAACGACGACGTGCCTTCGACCTTTGTTGTGACGTATCAAGGAGCGTTCGATGATATTCCGGCGCCTCCAACGCCCGTGGCGATCGACTTGGCCGAGGCGATTGGCGCAGCGACCATCGATGTGGCGATCAATCCTCCGCGGAGCGTGCCCATCGATGTGAACTACACGACCCTCGATGGAACGGCGATCTCCGGCCTGGGCCTCGATTTCCTTGTCGCGTCGGGTACGCTTCATTTTCCGGCGAACGCGTCGAACGCCAGCTTCTCGATTACGATCCTAAACGACCAGTTCTTCGAAGATCCGGGCGCCATTCCAACGTTTCCGCCCGCCAATCGGCCGCCCGAGGAGTTCAAAATCGCGTTGAATACGGACTCGCCTTTCGCGCAGGGGCGTGAGAAGTCCGTGCGGATTCTGGACGACGACAGCACGCAACCGCCCGGCACGAGCATCTTGATTATCGACGACGTAACGGTAACCGAAGGAAGTTGCCCGAACGTCAGCGCGCCGGAGTCGTGCGGTTCGATTCGGCAGGCGACCTTTACGGTAACGATTGATACGCCGCCGTCCGCGGCCGATATCACCGTCTCGTATCACACGAACGATATCGGCGCGGTCGGAGGCGAAGACTTCGAAAGTTCGGACGGCATGGTCGTATTCAGTTTCGCTAACGCGGATACCTCGAAGACCATAACGGTCCCTGTTTTCGCCGACAGGGCCGTCGAAAGCACCGAGGCCTTTGAGGTGCGCCTGTCCTCGCCGGTGGGCACAGTTTATCTGGCGGACAATAGCGGCATCGCGATGATTGGGGACGACGACTACGAACAGATGACGTTCGGGGCGTCGGGCTCGCAAGTAACGCTTCGCGAGCTCGACAACGAGCAACCCGAGAACCCATTGGCCCTCGCGGGTTCAGTGAGCTTCACCTCGAATGATTTCAAGAGCTTCAACTTCGACACGCTGTATGGTTGGGACGAGACGGACGACACCTTGAAGTCGGTCAATCTGGTTACCGGGGCGGTCACCAATATTGCCACCCACGCGCTGGGCGGGGGATTTTGGAGCGGGTTGTCGTGGGACCACACGAACGGCGTCGCCTACGCAACGCAGACCAACGGGACGTTGCATTCGGTAAATCTCGGGACGGGCGCAGTGACCCAACTCTCGACCAGCGCGAGAAATTTGGTGACGGTGGCGGTACATCCGACGACTGGGCGCATCTACGCGGTCGATGTTATGGGCAATACCCAGGCGGACCTCGTTTACACCGTGGCGGGAGACTGGTCCTGGCACCTTGTAGGTACGTTGACGGACGTCACTCCCGGATTGGCGAACAGTCATCTCTGGGACATGGACTTTAATGACGCGACCAGAGACCTGTTCCTAAATGCGTTCATATTCGACGGTACGGGAGATTCGTGGTTCACGCTCAAGATCGACGTGGCCGACGCGGAGACAAAAATATTCCTCGCCGCGCCGCCGGTTTCCCCGATCGCGATTGCCACTCCTCCCGCTCCGGCCTCGGTCAACTGGACGAGCGACCTCCAGTTCGCGAGCGCTGCGCCGAGCGGCGTCCATCTGGCCCCCAACGGCGCAGAACTTCCCGAAGCCAGCGAGGCGGGCGCGGCGGTCTCCGGCGTGGGCGACGTGAACGGCGACGGATTTGAAGATTTCGTTGTCACGGCCAAGAACGCGGACGATCCATCCGGGCTGCAAGCCGGCAAGGCGTTTCTATTCTTTGGAAGCGTCGCAGAAGGCGTCAACACACGCCTGATGGATCTGGTGAACGGAGACGTCGAATTCGGCGCCGACTTCCTGGATGGCAGCAACGGCGTGGAGATCATCGGCGCCAACGCCTCGGAACATTTGGGCACGAGCGTGACCGGCCTTGGCGACGCGAACGGCGACGGGGTCGGCGACTTTCTGATTGGTTACGTTGACTTCATCGACGCGCCGAGCACCGTGGACGAGAAGGGCGGCGCATACTTGATATTCGGAAATCGCAATCTGCCCGAGACTATTTCTACAGCAACGGTTGGCGATGTGAACTTGGGCGCGACGGTCGCCGGCGTAAGAATCGTGGGCGCCGCGTTCGGCGACAAGGCCGGTTCCGCGGTGGCGGGCGGTGGCGACTTTAACGCCGACGGGCGGCCCGATGCGGTGATCGGCGCGCCCGGCGCGCTCGGCGGACGCGGGGCCTGTTACGTCGTATTCGGGTCTAGTTTTGGCATCGGCGCTAGTGGTGTCTTAAATCTCTCTTCGCTGCAGATTCCCGCCGGTATTCGGATTTTCGGCAACGCCGCGGGCGATGCGCTCGGTAACGATGTGAGCGGCATCGGCGACGTCAACGGTGACGGCGTCGACGACCTGCTTCTTGGGGCATCGGGCGCGGCATCAAACGTCGGCGCCGCGTATGCGTTCTTTGGCCACGTCGGATACCAAGAGGATGACGCCCCGAATCCGATCGATTTGGGCCGGACGACCCAACTGGTGCTTTCACCGGCGAGGCCGTCGTTGATTTTTACAACGACCATGCCGCCCGCCGACGAATTGGGAAAGCGTTACATAGACCCGCTGCAATTCGGCACCTCGGGAGTTATCGTCGGATTTATCCCTGGTCTTCAAATCGTAGGGGAAGGCGCGGCGGCCAAATTCGGCACGGCGGTTGCGGCCATTGGCGACCTCAACGGCGACAGCGTCGACGATTTCGGCATCGGCGCTCCCGACTACGACGGCTCGCTCGACGCAACGGAAGCGCACTGGGGCCGCACGTATGTCGTATTCGGCGGAGACAATCTGCCCACGCCGCTTCTGGCGTCCGCGGTTTCAGTGGGCGTCCCCGGCTTGTTGCTCACGGGAATCGACGTGATGGACGAAGCGGGCCGCGCACTTGCCGGCGGCGGCGATCTCAACGGCGATGGTTTCATGGATCTGCTAATTGGAGCGCCGGGCGCCACACCGGGCGGTTTCGAGGGCGAGGCCTATTTCCTATTTGGCCGCGCCGCACTCACAGGCCGGCTCTCGTTGAGAGACCTGGCCGATCCTGACGAGCTCGCCCGGAGAGGTCTTTACGTCTACAACACCCATGATGACGCGGCCCTTGCCGGACTGTTCGATTTTGGACGCAGTATCGCCTCCGCCGGTGATTTTAACGACGACAGCATCTCGGATTTCGTGGTGGGACGAAACGCCGGGGCCTTCGTGTTGTTCGGCGAGGAGCAAGGCGATTCGGCGCGCTACATGAATCGCATGCGCAGCGGTAAGAGCCCCCTTGCCGATGTGGGCGTCCCGGGCGGCGCCGATCTTGGAGTGGAAGTATCCCGGGGCGTTGGACTGACGGGAGACGGAAGTTTTACGAAACCCCTTTCCCGCGTTTCGATCGAGTTCAAGGGCGGCGGAATTGGCCCGGACTTGACGCAGGCAAGCACGCAACTGGTCACGTTGTACCGGCAGGAATCACCCGACGTGGCGGTAGGCAGCGGAAGCCAGGAAGACGATGATCGATGGATTCCTTCCCAGGTCCATTGGAAGGTGGAAACCAATCGCCGCGAGTTCACGCGCAGCGAGATCGAGTTCCACTACCGCGCAGAGGAAGTCGAAGGATTCGATTTGCAGGAAGTGGGCGTCTTCTTCGCCAAGCCCAACCAGGACCTTTCAGAGAATACCGCCTGGACTTGGCTGCCCTTCACTCACGATCCCGATCGACGCGTATTCACGGTGTCGCGCAGCCACAACAAAGCGCAAGCCCAAGTCGAGTTCAACGGTTACTACGCGCTTATTCAGGCGGACCTCCTCACCTACCTTGGCGGAGTAATACCTTCGGTCGGCGTTACGTCGCAAAACGTTTATCAGTTCGGACCTGAAATGACGCCCGCGGGATTGGCGTTTTGGCATCAACGCGACAAACGGCTGTACGCGGTCCGCGAAGGGCTGGTCAATATTCGTTGGAAGAACCTTCTGGGCGAAGTCGTCAGTGAAGTCCAAGCTCTCAATCTCTGGCCGACGGATGCGAACGTCTTCCAACGCCACGTCGCGGGTACGCCTGGGATCGTGTTGAACCCGGCCGGCGCGGGCCTGAATCTCCAGTTCAGTCAACTGACCGCGCACGACAACGTCGTAATTGTCGATTCCACGCAGACTTCGCTTACGTTAGAACAAAATGTGAAGGACAACCACGTCTTTACGGCGACCCTTAAGCCGAACGCGTTTCCGATTAACGTTCCACTCGAGGACCCGACGCTAACGGGCCGCAGCTTGATTTTGCTTTCCACGAGCGCGGACGCCGGCCAGGGCGACGTGTACTTTCAGTTTGTACGGACGGTCAAGTACAACAATCCCGGGGTGCTTCTTGCGGGCCTCCTTGGCACAGGAATCCCGTTGGAAGTCGGGAATCCTCTGACCCCGCGCACCGATGCGACGTTCGGCACGCAACACGACGAGCGCGCCGGTTCTCCGTTCATCTATTTCGAGAACGCGCCGTACTTGCCGGCGACGCCGCGATATCCGGGATTTTACGAGCGCGCAACGCGCACCGGGACCATTGTGGCGGTAAATACGGTACGGCCAGGGATGAGCGACTTGGTGCTCGTGTATTACGACAAGGGCGCCAAGCTGATCGATCCCAAGACGGGCAATCCCGCGCGGAATTCAGCGACGAACCAGCCCATCGAAATTTTCGACTGGCCGCACGTTTCGGCCAAGTACACGATCCAGTGGCCCACAACCGCGCAGACGATCATCATCGCCCGCCAGGATGGTTCCGGCAGCATCGACCCCGCTGTTTTCGGCGACGAACTGGACGTGTACGTGCAGAATGCCCCGGCGCTTAAGGGGTTCAATCCGAACGAGGAACACGCGTTCATTGCGCCCTACGGATCCGGCGAGGCCGTATTCGCCCTTCGGGACGACCTCAACGCCGATAACAATTTCTCCCTTCCGTTCGTGTTGATGACGTATTTCGATCCGAATGAACTCGACATCGACGGGGATCCTCGCGCCAAGGTGAAACCGTTCCGTGTACTGAAGGAGGAGGCGCCGTTCTTCTTACGTCAATGGGACCACGTCTCCGGTGATGACGACCCCTACGAGGGCGAGGTGGCTTCGCCGATTCTCGCGCCGTATCCCCTGAGTTTGTTCGAGGCTAGCCCTGACAACACGTCGCCCGATCTCCCGCTCGACACGGACACGGCCCTGGTCAAACGCACTAAGAAGATGTTTAAGGACCGAAACGACAGCCTGTGGGCGAAATCAGACGGCAGTATTACGAGCCGCTTCTATTATCCCGCGATGCCAGACTTCTTTTTCCCGCAGGCCTATCTGAATAAACACGCCGCCGCGGGCAGAAACATTGCGGTCGGCGGCCGCCACGTACCTTGGTTGGATGGTGGCGGCGCTGTGCCGAATACTCTGCCCACCGACGTGGTCTATACCGTTGTTTGGCCAGTCGAGGCGCCCACCATCAAAGTCGGGGAGATTCTGCTCGAAGCGAAATTTGGACTGCCCCAGATCAACGGTCAATGCAGCGTCGATTTCATTTACGAGCAGTCGCCGAACGCGGTAAAGCTGATCGATCCCGTTCGCATCCGGCAGGTGGACGCCAATCTCGACACGGTTATCGCGACGTTGAGCACGGAACTTAGGGCGGGAGAGAAGGTCTTTACGGACTTGCCGCCCGCACTGTACTTTCGCGTCAGCTACGACGACACCAATCGCAAATTGAAATTGAAGGGTATTCTCGTCGATCCGGTCCTTGGCTTTGACTACGTCTTGCTGAACGTACTCAGTCCTTCCGAGTACAACACGCTCCGGTCGCTCAGTACCAGCTCCGCCTGGGCCGATGCGGTCGACGATTTATACCTCGCCGCGAACGACACCGTTGACATCAACAACAGCAGCGTCGACCCCTTTGATGTGCTCGCGCTTACGACGGGCGATTCCCACGGCACGGGTTACGTTGTGCTTGCGTTCCAGAACGCGGACAAATGCGCGCCGCTGCCGGTAAGCCTGGAGGTCATTCGCGTCGTGCCCGACTTGAATCCGGGGAGCATCGCCATCGTCAATCCGTCGTGCGTATTCGAAGAGAAGTTGACACTGGTCCAGACAAACGACTTCGGCGGGCACCCGGAGAATTTCGAATTCGAGTGGTACTACATCCCCGACAACGGGGGCATACGGCCGGCGTTGCCCAACCCGAGTTCGCCCACGGATCCGTGGACCGACCCGCCGTTGAGCACACCGACCCGCGGCGTCGGCGTGAACGCGATTACCATCGAAGGGCCTGGACTATTGACCCTGACCGACAACTGGTTTGCGGTCCGCTACCGTAGCGTCTCCGACCCGACCCTGCCTTGGCACAACGTCTACAGTGAGTTCACGCCGGTCCAGTTCGCGGAGGGTTGGATTAAACGCGTGGTGGGCGACATCAATCCATTCACGCAACGGGCCACTGGCGGCGGCATCGAGGGCGCGGAGGCCTCGTTCGCGTCCTTCGGCAATCAACAAGTCAATACGCTGGTCAGCATGATTAGCCAAGCGGGTCCGCGGTTTTCCGGTAGCGTGCCCCTGAACTGCAACGATCTTGATGCTGTCGGACTGATTCCGATCTACGAGACGGTCCTGGGCCGGGGCCGCGATCTAAGTATCGACGCGCTCTCCCCGCTCAATCACCCTGGCGTCAACACGGCGCTTCTCCTGGTGGCCAGCCGCGTGAGCGACTTGTACATGCTCCTAGGCAACGAAGCGTATGCCGACGCCGCGGATCCGACCATTGCGTTCGGGACGGACGACGGCACGTATGGCTCGCAGGCCGCGAGCATTCATCCCTTCATGAACCAGACGAGTTCATTGTTGGAAGAGGAACTCGGGTTGTTGCGCGGGCGGGACGAGACCTACTCGCCGGGCACGAGACTTTACCCGGTCTACAATCGCCTTCTCTGGAATTTCACGAACGATTTGACCGGTGGTGAAGTTGCGTACGCGCTGAATTACAACATCCTCGATGAGGTGGACGGCGGGGACGGCACGATTTCGGAGGACGATGCTAAGCGGCTTTATCCGCAGGCGCACGGCGACGCATGGGGGCACTACCTCAAGTCGATAAAGACGTATTATACCTTGCTCGCGCACCCGTACTACGCATGGGATCCGCGGTCCGAAGGCGTGCTCGTCGGGGGCCAGGCGGTGACCGTGGACTACATTGACGAGCGGCGGTTTGCGTCTGCCGCCGCCGCTAAGGCCCGCACCGGGCAAGAAATTGTGAATCTCGCGTATCGGCAGGACTATGTCGAGGACCCTTTCGGCAATTGGCAGGGGTATCGGGACACGGATCCGGATCGCGCCTGGGGATTTTCGGAGTGGGCGTCTCGGGCCGGCCAGGGCGCGTACATGGACTGGGTGGTCGGAAACGCTATATTGCGCGCGCAGGCACCCGATCCGGACGCCACGGGCGTATTGCATATCGACCGGACGACGGTCCCGGAACTGACGGAGGTGGCCGCGGCGTATACGGCGATCGAAGCGACCGCGGATGCGGCGGACCTCGGCCTGAATCCGTTGGGCCTGGGCACGAATGTCATTCCATTCGACATCAGCCCGACCTTGATCGACGACGGACTCACTCATTTCGAGCAGGTATATGGCCGCGCGGTCACGGCGCTGAACAACACGGCGGTGGCGTTCAACCGCGCGAACAACTCGACGCAATTGTTGAGGCAGCAGCAAGATTCCCAACAGAGCTTCGAGCGCGGCGTTTTGCAGCAGGAGATTGATACCAATTCGCGGCTCATCGAAATCTTCGGCTACCCGTATCCGGAGGACATCGGCCCCGGCAAGCTGTACGCGACCGGATACAACGGGCCGGATCTCTTCCACTTCATGTATGCGGAAGAGAACGGAATTCGGCGCGACGGGGTCCTCGACTCGATTTATTTCGCCCCCCCGCGAGCGCCTTCGTCGGCCACTCCTCCGCCGGACATTCCGACGCTCGCGGAGAGCCAGTTGGCGCTGTTCGCCGCCGCGCAGCAGGTGACCATCGGCAAGGGCGATATCCAGTTCAAGGTCGACGTGACGAACTTCGACGTTGTGCAGCCGCAGGTCAGCG
Organism: uncultured Nitrospirales bacterium; assembly: GCA_964467615.1. GTDB lineage: Bacteria > Hydrogenedentota > Hydrogenedentia > Hydrogenedentales > CAYXRK01. The sequence goes on from CAYXRK010000015.1 coordinate 8,786, forward strand.
GGAACCAAACCCTCGTCAATTACTTGCGCGAGTACTATCCCAACATCACGATGCCGGGGGGCACGACCAACCTTGTAAGCAGCGTGCAGCGCCAGACCATCCCCGTCAGCTACAACATGTCGAACTCCGGCGGACGATTCGGCATTACGAAACCGGCGGGATATTCCGAACGCCGCGCCCCGGGCGAAATTCAGATATCGCAGGCGGAACTGAACCAGGCGCTCGCGCAATTCATGATCGCCATCGACGATTACGGCGGTCTCATGGGCAACATCGACGATCAGATCGAGATCATCGATGCCCAATACAATCTCACCGCGAGCCAGCTTTCGCTGCTCAACACCCGGCTGGATACGAAGAAGACCCTGCAGAACGTCGTGTTTGGGCTGAAGATCGGGCAGTTCGCGCTGAATACCGCCGCGAACATTGCAGAGAAAGTGGCGGACGCCACCAAGGAGTCCATACCGACGGTCACGGGTATCATCATCGGATTCTCAAACGGCATCATCATCGACGGCCTCGCGCCCGTTCGCGGCGGCCTCAAGGGACTCGGCATCGCGATCGTTGAAACGCTGAAAATCATAGCGAACGCAGCGGATCTTGCGGTACTGCGCATCGAGCAAGAAGGCGTGCGCGCCGACGACCAACTCAATATTGACGTCACCGGTCTCGAGGGTAATTTCGCGTTGCTCAAAGAGATCAAAGCGCTCGAGACGCTTTTGCGCAATGAAATTCCCACGCGAATCGCTCTGCACACGAGCTTTGCCGCGGTCGTCCAGGCGATGGGCAAATACCAGATGGTCGTGGCGGAAGGACAGCGGCTTCTCGATAGCAGGACGCTCTTCCGTCGTCAGGCGTCGGCGGACGTGCAGGGCCAGCGTTATAAGGACATGGCGTTCCGCATTTTCCGAAATGATGCGCTCCAGAAGTACCGCGCGCAGTTCGATCTCGCCGCGCGCTATACCTTCCTTGCCGCAAAGGCGTACGACTACGAAACGACCCTGCTCTCGAGCGACCCGATGGCGGGCAGGCGGTTTCTGACGGACATCGTCAAAGCGCGGCAAATCGGTTCCGTTGAAGAAGGCGCGCCGCAGACCGGCGTCGGTCTCGCCGATTCCCTCGCGGTCATGGGACGCAATTTCGATGTGTTGGTCGGGCAGCTTGGTTTCAATAATCCTCAGGTGGAAACCAATCGCTTCTCGTTGCGGCACGAGTTGTTCCGAATTCTTCCCGGGCCCGATGGCGACGACAATTGGCGCGAAGTGCTTAGCCAGGATTATTTCGCGAACGGCATCGGTATCGCGGACAACCTCTGGAACGTACCGGAGTTCAATCAATTCTGCGTGCCTCCGGCCGGCTTCGGGGGCGTCGAACCGGGCCTCGTCATTCCGTTCTCAACCACGATCGAGGAAGGCGAGAACTTCTTCGGGCAGGCCGCCGGCGGTCTGGACAGTTCGTATGACTCGACGCAGTTTGCGACGAAGATTCGGTCCGTCGGCGTGTGGTTCAGCAACTATGATTTTCTGAATCTATCGAATACGCCGCGGGTGTACTTGGTGCCCGCCGGCATCGACACGCTCAGGTCGCCGACGGGATTCCGAGGCCAGAAGCGGGGATTCAAAGTTCTCGATCAGGTCATGCCGATTCCGTTCCCGATCGGAAGCGACGCGCTGGATGATCCCTCGTGGATTCCGTCCATCGACTCGTTGTCCGGGCGTCTGACTCCAATAAGACGGTTTGGCCGGTTCCGCGCGTTCCACGACAGCGGCGAGTTCAGCATTGACGAAGTCCACCGCGATAGCCGGCTCGTCGGCCGCTCGGTCTGGAATTCACGATGGATGTTGATTATCCCCGCCAGCACTCTTGGAACGCTGCCGGATTCGGCCACTACCGATGAAGGTGACGAGAGACTCAATCTGCTCATTCACGGTCCGGAAGTGGGCGGTGAACGAACAGGAAGCGGTGTTTCGGACATCAAAATATTCTTCGAAACCTACGCCTACCCGCGGCTTAAGAGTGGGCCGGACGTTGGAAAATAGAACGAGTAATGGACGTTGACTGAACTTCGCACCATACCTCGCGTGACGCGGTGGAGAGGGGCAGTGTCCCTTTCCATTCTTGCGTTCGCATTGGCGCCGGGCGAGGCGCGCGCGGTTGACAAGAGCGGTGTCCGCTTTAACGCGGTTTCGCTCCCGAATGGTCCGGGCTCGATTGAAGGCTTCGGCGAGACGTTCTCGCCCGCCCTGAATACCGGCTCGTCTCAGTATCAGTTCCATATCGGCGCACCTCTCGGGGTGAACGGCTTTGCTCCCTCCATTTCCTTCAAATACGACAGCGGGATCGGAAATGGCCCGGTCGGATACGGCTGGAGAATTGCAATACCCTACCTGCAGCGAAAGACCTCTCAAGGCGTGCCTCGGTATGTCGATGAGTCGAACGGCATCGACGATAACGGGGATGCGCAAATCGATGAAGCCGGCGAAGAGGACAAGTTCATCACTGAAGACGCCGACACGTTAGTTCGTCTGGAAGACGGATACTATCGCGCCGACAGGGAACAGGCCTTCGTCCGCTATCGGCGCGTCGACGAACATTGGGAAGGACGACTACCCAATGGGGTCCTTCGAGAGTATGGGCTATCTCCGTCGGGCCGAGTCGGCGATGCGGAAACAGGGCGGACTTTCGCCTGGTTGCTAGAGCGCGAGACGGACCCGAACGGCAACGTCATACGTTACCTCTACACGACATTTCCCGGCGGGGAAAACAAGAACCAGGTCTACATCTCTGGAATCGAATTTGGAGCGGGCGCGCCCCCCTGGGACCACTTTCAGTTCGTCCATTTTGCGTACGAACAGCGTCCCGACTGGTCCGAATCGTGCCGTTCGGGATTCATAATCCGCACCGGGATGCGCGTCCGGGAGGCAACGGTGGGGACCCAGGGCCTCGAGTTACCCCGCCACCAACAAGGGGACTTCAATGCCGACGGCGTGACCGACAATTTGGATTGGCTCTATCGCATCGCGTATGACGCGCATCCGCATTGGTCGCTGGTGTCGTCGGTACGCGAAGTAGGTTTTGACGGGGTCACCGAGTTCCCTCCACTCACGATGGAATATGAAGTCTACCTTTCACCCGAATCCGCCTCAGCGGAACCGGCCGTCGTTTTGTCAGTCAATACGCCGGTGCATCTCATGACGCGCGAATGGGTCGACTTCTCCGATCTCAACGGCGACGCTCTGCCCGATATTCTCAAGACGGAGCCTTTCGGCGGTCCCCACAGCGTGGTGTTCAACCTTGGTGAAGGCGTGGACGAGGACGGAAATCGCGCGATCGTGTGGTCGGCACCGGGCACAATTGGGGGTGACGGGCGGGCCCATCAAGTGAATCTCGCGTCCAATATCGGCGCAATCGCCCAGCTCGTTGATATGGACGGCGACGGTCGCGCCGACTTGGCATACAAGGCCGACGCGAACGTTTACTACTTCTCGAACGAGCCGAGTGGGGTAGCGGTCGCATGGGGCGACCGTCAACGCATGGATCTCTATCCCAACTCGCCCGCCCCTTCCGTGCCTTATGAAACGCCGGACGCGCAATCCGGCGATCTCAACGGCGATCGCCGGATCGATTTTATCCAGAGCTTAAGCGTCGGGAACCAAGCCTATTTTCGGGTCTGGATCAATCTTGGCGGCGCGCGTTTCTCGAGGCCCTTCACGGTCCCGCAATCCGAAGGGTGGATGTTCTCCCAAGACCACATTGAAGTCACCGACTTCAACGGAGACAGTCTCGCGGACGTTGTGCGAATCACGCCGACCGAACTCCAGGTACGCGCCGGACTTGGCTATGGTGATTTCGCCCCGGTGGTCAGCGTGCCCATTCGGGACCGTTCCCTCACTCCGGAGCAACTCGATCGAGTTGCGCTCGAAGACATTTCGGGCGACGGTTTGGTGGAGCTCGTGGTCGAGCGGGCCGCGCCCGGCGAACTCTGGTATTGGATTGGCCTGGGCAACTACACCCTCGATCACAGGCATGTGTTCACGGATATGCCGACCTTCGATTCGCTCAATCCGGCGGTCCGATGGGCGGACATGAATGGATCGGCCACCCAGGACATCATTTATGTGCAGGACTCGGCTGAACGCCGAATGGTCACGATAGATTTCGGCGACATCATTGGCAGTTACAACTTCCTGACCCGTATGTCGAACGGAATTGGGCGCGACATCGACCTGGAGTACGACGTCTCGACCACGTACCTTCTGGCCGACGCGGCCGCGGGAAAACCCTGGCCCGATCCATTGCCGTTCGTTGCGACCATCGTTGCGACCATCGACACGTCCGACGGAATCGGCAACAACTACTTCACTGAGTTCGCGTACCACAACGGCTTCTGGCACGAGGAAACCCAGACGTTCATCGGTTTCGAGGCCGCGGACGAGATTATTTACGGCGATGATTCGGCGCCGGCGCTGGTCCGGAGCCACGAATTTGACGTTGGCCGCGACGTTTTCGCCATGCGGGGGAAACAATTGCGCCTGGCGGCCGCGGACGAGGACGGGGCCGTGTTCTGGGAAGAAACCACGGAATGGCAGCCGCGCAATTTGGCGATAGGCAATGATGGGTCTCCCGTAGTCTTTCCGGCAGCGACCGGGTTGCAGCGCAACGAACTCGAGCTGGGGCAAGGCGTGCCGCGGCGGATACAGACCGAATTCGAGTACGACGAATTTGGGAACGTTTTGCTCCGTTGCGAACTCGGGATCGTCGAAGACGACAATCCGGGCGCGTTCAACGATGAAACGATCACCGCCACCGAGTACGCGTACAACGTAGAGCAGTGGCTCGTCGATAGACCGTCCAACAGAATAGTGGCCAATATCGATGGCGATGTCGTCACGCGGACGGAGTTCTACTACGACGATGAGACGTTCTCGGGTACAGGACTTGGGGAAATCAGCAAAGGCAACAAAACGTTGGAGCGGAGGTGGCATGACACGGCCACCGAATCGGGGTCCGTCGACGCCGAGCGCTACAAGTACGACGAGTACGGCAACATCGTGGCCATGTTCGATCCGCTCGCGATCGCGGATGGCGGCGCCGTCGACGACTCGGCCGGGCACTACCGGACGATTCAATATGACGATGAATTCCACACGTATGCGGTCGCCGAAACGGTCCACCTCGGCGAAGGCCGTGAAGACTTGGAATTGCGCTTCACCTGGGACGCCGGGGCAGGGGATGTTACGTCGTATACGGACCTGAACGGTGCAATTACCGCGTACACGCACGATGCGTTGGGCCGGCTCGAGAGGAGCGTGCTACCCGGTGACACGGACGAGTTCCCGACGCTCGAGTATGAATATCAATTGGCCCAGGCGTTCGGAGACGGACGACTCATTAATTTTGTCGAAACTCGGCTCCTGGACAAGATCCCGGGCAGCGCTGGCGATGAAAAGCGAGACCACTATTTTATTTCGCGAGACTTTTCCGACGGTTTCGCCCGCGTAGTCATGAAGAAATCGGAGGCCGAACCGGATCCGGAGTCGGGCGGGCCCCGCGCCGCTGTCACCGAAGCCGCCCTCTTTAACGCGCGTGGCGCGCCGAGCATATCTCTCCAGCCCTATTTCTCGATGGGCCAGGGCGCGACCCTGGATGAGTTACTGGAATTCGAGGACGTGCGCGCGGACGGCTGGATCGGCCTCTTTCACGGCAATGGCGAATCGATCCCGCTGGACTTTGGTAACGCATTCAAGGTCTCCACCGAATACGACGCGGTTCTGCGCCATACACGTTCCACTAACGCCGACGGCACGCAACGGCTGATGGCGTTCGAGCCGCTTGTCACCATCATGTCTGACGAGAACGATCTCGATCCCGGCTCGCGGTATTTCGGCACGACGACGGTCCACCACCGGGACGGGCTTGGCCGCCTCGTTCGAGTAGACGAGAACGTGCGCTTGACCGACGCGGGATTGCCTTCGGACGAGCTCGTCTCGTGGAGCACATCGTATTCCTACAGGGCGGATGGATCGCTGACGCAGACCGTAGATTCGCAGGGGAATGCCCGCCTTCAGGACTACGACGGATTGGGCCGCAAGATTCTTTTGAACGATCCCGACCGGGGGACGTTTCAATACGCATACGACGCCGCTTCCAATCTTATTGAGACCGTGGACGCGAAGACGCAGCGCGTCACGTACACCTACGACGGCGCGGACCGCGTCTTGACCGAGGACTACCACGATGAAGGCCGCCCCTATTCGGCCAACCGCGTCTACGATCCGTCGCAGCCGCTTTCCGAATCTAACCGCCCGGATGTCCTCTACCACTACGACACCCCGGCCCAACCGCTTCCGTTCGGGGACGGGGACGAGGGCGCCGCGGAAAACACGCGCGGCCTTCTGGCCTACGTGGAGGATCTGGCGGGAGAGACCCATACCTCCTACAACGCGCGCGGCCGGAGCGCGTGGGTACTCAAGCGCGTGCCCGATCCGAGAACGGGACAACTGGTCAGTTACAAGACGGATCTCGCATACGATTCCCAAGATCGAGTCGTCGAAATGAAATATCCCGATGGCGACCGGACGTCATTTGCGTACAACGATCAATTCGTTCTCGAGCGAATCGCGGGGGGTGCGGCCGCCAATCGCAATGCGGAACCATTTATTGTGCCGTTCGCCGAGTACGGATCTTCCGGACAGCGTACCCGGTTTGCATTCGGTAACGGCGTGTCGGTCAGCTACGCTTACGATCCGCGCGCGCGGCTTGTCGCGCTCGACGCGGTGGATTCGCAAGGGCCCGGCGAACCGTTACTCGCATACGCCTACGAATTTGACGGCGTTTCGAATATCACTGGTATTCATGATCTACGGCCGGAGGCCGTCCGCGCCGCCGGCGATCCGTTGCGCAACTCGCAGACCTTCGAGTACGACGACCTGTATCGCCTGGCCTCAGTGGGCTACGCGTTCCATACGCCTGGCCAAAGCATTCGCGACGACGGAGGCATCGCGTATCGCTACGACAGGCTCGGCAATTTGCTTTCGCAAACCTCCGGAATCGAGCACAGCGTGCGTGGCCACTCGGTGACGGAGTTGGGGGAATTGTCCTACGGCGGAGCGCTGGGATCCTCCGGCCGGATCGGCGGTACGTCGAACGGGCCCGGTCCCCATGCGTTGACCCTCGCATCGAGTGATTCCGAATCGCGAGCGTTTGCCTATGACTCGAACGGAAACATGACCTCGATTGACGAGTTGAATTGCACATGGGACTTTCAGGACAGGCTTGTCGCAGCGGAAGACGAGTCCATGCGGGCCGAGTACGCTTATGACTACTCCGGCTCACGCGTGCTGAAGAAGGTCCGTAAGAAAGATGGGGGAGAGGTGGGTCCTCTCATCGACTCGACTGTCTACGTCGGACAGCACTTCGAAATTCGGATGGGCGGCCAGCCGGTGAAATACGTCTTTGACGGTCCGACGCGGATCGCGCGCGTCACTGGTACCCTCGAACCGTCGTCGAGTCGCGTACAGCGCTTCCAACTTGCGCAGGGCTGGAACCTGCTGGGCGTGGCCGTAATGGCGGATGACGCGGCGCTTCAATTGGGAATCGGCTCCGAACCGTTGATCGAGGCCGCCTTCGTATGGGACACGGCCACCGGTGACTATCTGCCGCTTACCAGCGAATCGCCCTTGCCGCCCGGCTCCGTCTTCTGGTTGCGCGCGGCAGCGCCGTTAAACCGACAAATCGTCGGAGCGCCGGTCGAACTCACCGCGAATGTGCTCACGCTCTCCCACGGATTGTTCGCCGTGCCGGCCCTTGAATCGATCAACCTGAACACATTGCTTCCGGATTCCGCTGCCCGTGCATGGAGTTTTGATGGATATGAGCAATCCTGGCGACCGCGCTTCTCCGGAGAACTCGCGTTTCTGTCGGACCTGCCCGGCTTCGTGCCGCCCGGCGCACCGATATTCCTCGAAATGGCCGATGTCGAAGAACTCAGTTTGCCCGCGCCCAGCCAACGAATTCTCTACTACCTCCAGGACCATCTCGGATCCTCGAACCTCGTCGCGGACGCTGAAGGCCGGGTCGTCGAGGAGACGGCCTTCTACCCTTTTGGCGAACCGCGCGCCCGCTTCGAGGCGGATGCGGCCCGTTCAGTGACGCCCAACGTCTATCTGTTTTCCCAGAAAGAGCGCGATGCGGAGTCCAACTTGCAGTACTTCGAGAGCCGGTATCTCGTGGCTTCGCTGGCGCGTTTCAACCGAGTCGATCCCGTGGTCGACAATTATCCGACTGCAGCAATGCTTGATCCTCAACTTCAAAATACGTACAGCTACGCGCGGAACAATCCCGTCGCCTTACAGGATCCGGACGGACGCTTCCTGAATACAGCCGCCGCGAAGACCCTGTTGCGCCAGTTCAATCCGTTCAGCGATCAGGCCACGGGAAACACCACGGACACCAAGGCCGAACGAAAAGCGCGCGTGTTCGGCGCGCTCAAGGTCAAGAAGGGTGGCGATGTACCCGGCGGCGCAACGACAGGATCAATTCCCGATTTCGTCCAAAAAGAACTTACGTCGTTGAGTACGAACACGAAGAGCAGTCCTACCTCGATACTTTCCTTGGTGGTGGACGCGGCCGAAGGCATTAAGAAGTTCGCCGCCGACAAGAAGATCAAACTCGATGTCGATCAGTTCCTCAACGCGATTAGCTTCGAAAAGGGCAAGGCAACGGACGAAGACATTCTCGCGGCCATTTCGCTCGATGAAGACACCTCGCCGCTCTTCGCGGAAGCCCCAACTTCCAAAAGCGGCCGGGTACTCAAGACCGACGCCCTCAAGGGGGTCACTCGCATCCAAAACACGATTCGAGGCCTTGACCTGAAGAAGGCCCTGGCCGGCTTCCAGGACAAGTTAAAGACACAAGGCTTCGATTTCGATCAGACGCAAGTGGATAGCTTCGCCGGAAAATTCCTAAATGAGGACAGTTCCGTGGACAACCGAAACCGCGAACGCGACAATCGCCGGGACGACAACCCATGACTCGTGACTCTCAATTCTTCGCATACTTTCGTCGTATCCCGCGTTCACCCGCGGAAACTAAATTCAGGAGCACAATCATGCACCGCGAGAGACCTGCCCGGATTCCTATTATGTTGGCGGCCATAGGCCTTTTCCTCTGGCTGACCGGTGCCGCATTCGCCGGGATTCCCGAGCCGGGCATCATCCTTTATGGACAAGTGCTCGACGAGGAGGGTCAGTTGGTCACTACCGGCGAGTTGACGTGGACCTACGCCCCGGAAGGCGGTGGCGACCCCGTCGTCGTTACCACCGCCTTGACTACGATAGACGGGGCCGGCGGCCCCTACTCGTACAAGGTGCTCATACCCTTCGAGACCCCGGTCTCGGGATTTCCCGTAGAGCCAAATGCATTGACGGTGACCGCCACGCCGGCGTCGTATACACGAGATGGGCAGGTCACCGGCGATTCCATCCATACGACGCACACCGTGACGTTGTCGAGCGCGGACCGCGGAAACGCGATTCGAGTTGACGTATGCCTCACCTGCGACGAGTCCACGAAGTCGATCCATTCGGCCGATGTAAACGAGGACCTTAAGTTTTCGCTGGGCGAGTTTCTGCGGGTCGTCGAGTTTTACAACGCGACGTTGACGCACGATTATCACGTGGACGCCACCGGCGAAGATGGGTACGGCGTTGGTTTCGGCCCTCGAGACGGCGACCCGCACAGCAGCGACTATTACGGCGGCGCGGATTGGCGGCTCTCCCTAAACGAGGTCGTACGAATTATCGACTTGTTTGCATCGACGTATGAGCACTCCTACAGCCCGGATCCCTTGTCGGAGGACGGATTCAAGAAGGGGGCCGAGACGGGGGGAGTCGTCACGTCGGCGAAGTCAGCCTCATTCGGAGTGTCGGTAACCCGTGAACTGACGGCCACCACGGTAGACTCGGGCGGCATCCGCATGGAATTTACGCTCGATGTCGTGGCGGGGGGCCCAGACCCACTGAGCGCCCTCGCTATTCGGGAATCTCTTCCGTCCGGGTGGACCTATGCGGGCGTGACAAGCGGCGCTTCGCCGTTGATCAGTCCATCGGTGTCCAAGAGCGGCGAGCTCGAGTTTGCGTGGTTTCCTGTCCCGCCGGAGTCGTTCTCGTTTTCGTATGCCGTGCTGGCATCCGCAAGCTCAGCGACTTCCGACGCGGCCTCGCACGTTCGCGGCACAGCGTTCTATCGCACCGCATCGGGAGGTTCCGAGCTCCAAGCGGCGGTCCTGGCGTCAGATGTCGATTTCCCGAGCAAGGAGCAAACGCTCGATTCGCTTCTGCCTGGCCCGATGTTCGTGGCGTCTGACCCAGGCGCTCAGTCGCCGCCCAGCGCCGGAGTAACGAGCATTAGCGGAAGTGGAAGCGGTCCGGCTGGCGGCGCCAGTGAATCGCCGCAGGCTTCGGAGAAAGCGGTACCAATGTCGCTACGTATCGAGTGGCCATTGGCTGCACTTCTCGCGTTAGCCGGAATGGCCTGTGCGGCCCGGCGGGCGAGAAATTGAAATGAATGATCGGTGCAGCGGGAAATTGTCGGGGCTGGTTCAACTCAGAGGGAAAGATCGAAGCATGATGACCCGGGACCAAGTGTTTACGATCAGAGAGGCGGGACTGCGGGGTTTCCTCTCCCTGATTACAATGGCCGCCGTCTTCGCATTTTCGCCTGCCTCATTCGCGGTCGTGATGACGCCTAGCGTCACGGATTCCACTACCGACGAGGACGTGCAAACGACAACCGGACTCGTGATCACGGCCAACCCAGGCGAGATGGGCCAAGTTACTTCTCACTACAAGATCACCAACATCACGAACGGCAATCTGTTCCAGAACAACGGTACGTCGTCAATATCAAACAACGATTTTATAACCCTTGCGGAGGGAAGCGCCGGGTTGAAGTTCACTCCCGACGGCGATTTCTTCGGGGCGGGCTCCTTCGATATTCAGGCGTCGAACGCCGCGAACAACGGGGGACTCGATGGCAGCGTCATCACGGCCACGATCACTGTTAATGCGGTGGCCGACACGCCCTCCGTCACTGGCGCTACCACGAACGAAGATACGCAAACGACGTCCGGCTTGGTTGTCAGTCGAAATGCGAATGACGGCACGGAAGTGACCCATTTCAAAATTATCAGCATTACAAACGGGTCGCTGTTCCAGAACGACGGGACGAGCGCTATCGCGAGCAATGACTTTATTACGTTTGCCCAAGCGAACGCCGGCCTCAAGTTCACTCCATCGACCGACTTTTTCGGAAGCGGATCGTTCGACGTGCAGGCCTCGACTTCTAACATGGACGCCGGCCTCGGCGGGAGTACCGACACCGCGACGATCACGGTGAACGAGGTCGCTGACACGCCTTCGGTAACGGACACGACGACCGACGAAGATACGCAGTCCAGCAGCGGCCTTGTGATCAGCCGCAACGTGGCCGATGGCGCTGAAGTTACTCATTTCAAAATCACGAACATCACGAACGGCGCTTTGTTCCGAAACAACGGAACGACCGCTATAACGAACGGCGACTTCATCACCTTTGCAATCGCGAACGCCGGACTCAAATTCACGCCGACGGCCCAATTCTCCGGCAACGGCACGTTCGATATTCAATCGTCGCTCTCGAACGGTGATTCCGGGCTTGGGGGAAGTGTCATCACGGCGACCGTCACGGTCAATCCGGTTGCGGACACACCGTCCGTGACCAACGCGAGCACCAACGAAGACGTCCAGACCACGACTGGATTGGTGGTCAGCCGTAGCGCGAACGACGGCCCGGAAGTGACCCATTTCAAAATTACCAGCATTACGAACGGGTCGCTATTTCAGAATGACGGCACGACCGCCATCGCCGACAACGCGTTTATTACTTTTGCGCAGGCGAACGCCGGGCTCAAGTTCACGCCCAGCGCGAACTCGTCCGCGAGCGGGTCGTTTCAGGTACAGGCATCCACCTCGAACCTGGATGCGGGCCTCGGCGGGAGCGCAGTGACCGCGACAATTACGGTCGCAACGGTCGCCGATACCCCGTCCGTCACTGGCGCCACTACGAACGAAGACACCCAAAGCACTAGCGAGCTGGTCATCAGCCGCAACGCGGCCGACAGCACCGAGGTGACGCATTTCAAAATCACCAACATCACGGGCGGTCCACTCTTTCGGAACGACGGGGCCACCGCGATCAGTAACAACACGTTTATTACGTTTGCGATCGGTAACGCTGGGCTCAAATTCACGCCGACCTCGAATTCCAATACGGCGGGCACATTCGACATTCAGTCGTCACTGTCCTCGGGCGATTCCGGGCTCGGCGGGAGCGTCATCACCGCGACGATCACCATCACCCCAATCAACGACGCGCCAGTCCTCGACAATTCGGGGACCCTGGAGCTAGATGACATCGGAGAAGATGGCTTCAACAACGCCGGTACGCAAATATCCGACATATTCACGAGTGGTTCCGTTGCGGATCTGATTACCGACGTAGACCCGAGCGCGCTCGAGGGGATCGCCGTCACCGCGGTGGCCGACACGAACGGCGAGTGGCAATACTCCCTTGACTCCGGAACAAATTGGCTCGCGTTTGGTAGCGTTTCGGCAAGCTCGGCGACCCTCCTCGCGGCAGACGAATTCGTCCGGTTTGTCCCTGATTTGAACTTTAACGGCGCCGTCGATCCCGGCATCACGTTCAAGGCCTGGGACCTGAGCGACGGAAACACTTCCGGCGATACGGGCAAGAATGCATCGAGCGGCGGGGTGGCCACTGCGTTCAGCACCGCGACCGAAACCGCGCGCGTCACCATCGTTGTAGTCAACGACGCTCCGGTGCTCGACAATGGCGGCGATTTGCTCCTCGGGACCATCGCGGAAGATCCGATCACCAATGGGGGAACGTTGGTATCGACCATGCTCGCCTCCTCGGGCACGACGCCAAATCCGATAACCGATCTCGATTCCGGCGCGCAAGAGGGAATTGCGGTCACCGCCGCGGATACTACGAATGGCGTTTGGCAATTCTCGACGAACGGCGGATCGTCCTGGACGTCTTTTGGAACGGTGTCCAACACGATGGCGACCGTGCTCGCGGACGATCACTTGGCACGGTTCGCGCCGACGCTAAATTTCAATGGGACCGTGGATCCGGGAATTACGTTCCGCGCATGGGACCGTTCGGACGGCAATCCCAGCGGGACGCAGAATGTAAACGCTTCCGCCACGGGCAGCACCACCGCGTTCAGCGTTGCCACGGAAACAGCGGCGCTTACCGTCACCTCGGTCAACGATGCGCCCGTCGTCAACGCCGACTCCGACATGACGGACGAAGACAATTCAGTGACCATAGTTGTCCTGGGTAACGATTCGGACGTGGACAACGTCATCGCTGACGCGACGGTGGTTGTTACGGTTGCCCCGGCAAACGGCTCGACCGGCGTCAATCCGCTCGACGGATCGATCCTCTATTCACCCAATCCCGATTTCAACGGAGTCGATACATTCACCTATCGTGTCACAGACACCGGCAATCCCCCGCTATCGAATTCGGCCCTTGTGACGATCACCGTCAACGCCATTAACGATCCGCCGAACGTGGTGAACGACACGAAGCTGACGAACGTCGATGTCCCGGTCCTGATTGACGTGCTGGCCAACGACGACGATCTCGAGACCGCTCTCGACCCCGCGTCGGTGATTGTGACTGTCCCCGCGAACAACGGCATGACGTCGGTAAACCTCGCCGATGGCGTCATCACCTACACACCCAATTTGGGCTTCCGTGGCGTGGACAACTTCGTCTACCAGGCCTCCGATTCAGGCTCGCCGCTGCCCGTCGCTTCCGACATTGCGACCGTGACGGTCTCAGTGACACCGGACGCGCTCATCGTGGATTCCGTTCTCGACGAACAGGATGGAGACGTATCCACCGGCAACCTCTCCCTCCGTGAGGCGCTTCAGTTCATCGCCGAGGACGGGACTATTACGTTCGATGGCGCCGTGTTCACGGGATCGAATGAAATTACATTGACGCTTGGGGCCTTGGCCGTCAGCCGTGACATGATAATTGTCGGGCCCGGCGCAGCCGATCTGGCTGTTGACGGAAACGGGCTGTCGCGTGTATTCGACGTTACCGGCGGTGCCGTGTCCATGAGCGGCTTGACGATCAAGGGCGGCAGCGTAACCGACGAATCCGGCGCAGGAATCCGCGTGGACACTTCGGCGACTCTGCTGCTTACCAATTGCGTCGTCTCCGAAAACGACGCGATGGACAGCGATCTCACCGAAAACGAACGCGGCGGCGGGATCTTCGCCGGCGGTGACGTCACGATTCGCGACTCGAACGTCGTCGGCAATACTGCGGGGGCGGGTGGAGGCGTTTATGCCGAAGGCGAACTCCGCGTCATCAATTCGACCGTCTCCGGCAATACGGCGACCGTTCGGGACAGCGGCGGCATTCTCAGCGCCGACGGCGACACCGTTATCACTCACGCGACCATCACGGGAAATGCCGCACAGGGCGGCGGCGGCGTCAGTAAGGAAAACGCCGGCGTACTGTTCGAGAACTCCGTCGTCGCGGGAAACACCGCGACCGGCGCTGCGCCCGACGTAAAGGGCGTCATCGCCAGCAACGGCACGAATCTGGTCCAAGACGAATCCGGCAGCGAAGGCTGGGCCGTGACCGACCTGCTTGGTATACCGTCCGCCATCGTCCTCGATCCCACCTTGCGCGACAACGGCGGACCAACGCTCACACACGCCCTTCTGCCCGACAGCCCCGCGATCGACGCCGGAACGGACAGCGTGGCAACTCTTGCGGGTCTCACACTTGACCAACGCGGCAGCGGCTTCCCCCGAATCAAGGGGACCGCCGTGGACTTGGGCGTTTACGAGACTGGCGCGCTGGTCGTTGACACGCTTGTCGACCAAGCATCCGGAGCGGGTACCTCCTTGCGAGAAGCTCTCGCGGCCGCGGAACCGGGAGACATGATCACCATCGCGGTAACCGGACAACTTTCTTTGGATCCCTTGCTCGGAAGGCTCGAAGTGGGAAGCAGCGTGTCCATTCACACGGCCGGAAGCGGTCTGTTCACCGTAAGCGGCGGCGGGCTTTCCCAAATTCTCTTCGTCCTCCAACCCTTTACATACGTCAATGTGACGGGCGCGACGTTTGCCGACGGATTCGACGACACGGTGGGCGGCGGCGCAATTTTGAATTTTGGCCAGATGGTGCTCGCGGACAGCGTGTTCACGGGCAATGTCGCCCAGGACTCGGACGGCGGGGCCGTCAACAATCACGGGACGATGGTCTTCAACGGTTGTTCCTTCGATCAAAACTCCGCGGACAATCTTGGTGGCGCAATCATCAACTGGGGGGGGACGCTCACGCTGAACGCCTCGACCGTCACCGAGAACACTGCCGGGTTCTCGGGCGGCGGCCTGCACAATTTCCTAAACGGCGTAGTGTCCGTGTTCAACACCAACGTGTCGGACAACACGTCCGAAAGTGCGGGAGGTTTGAACAACTCAACGACAGGCGCGCTGTCGGTCCTGAACTCGGCCGTCGTGCGCAACGCCGCAACGCTGGATGGCGGCGGTATTCTCAATCGCGGCGAACTCACCATCACGAATTCCACCATCAGCACCAATTCCGCTACGCGTAACGGAGGCGGCGTCTTCCAGTCGAGCGGTACCACAGTGCTCCTGAACGCGACGATCACGAACAATATTGCTGACGATAGCGACACCGGGAGCGCGGACGGCGGCGGCTTCAGGAATGCCGGAGGCACGGTTTCGGCCGGAAATTCAATCTTCGCGGGCAATTTCGATACGGTCGGCAACGACGGTGAAGGCAATATTCATCCGGATGTATCCGGTTCGTTCACCACCCTTGGCGCGAATCTCATCGGCAATCGCAACGGTTCGTCCGGATTCGTCGTGGCGGAGAACGGCGACATCATCGGCACCGCTTCCGAACCCATCAGCGCCGGGCTCGGACCGCTGGCGAACTACGGCGGCCTCACCGAAACGCACGTTCTGATGGTCCAGAGCCTCGCCATCGACGCGGGCAATACCGGCCTCGTAACCGCGCCCCCCTTCAATTCGCCGACGTACGACCAGCGTGACATCGGGTTCGACCGACTCGTCGATGGCGACGGTGACGGCGAGGCCATCGTGGACATCGGCGCATTCGAATTCCTCACTACGACGCCCTTCTTCTCCAGCACGCCCGTTCTTGCAGTAAACGAAGACCAACTCTACTCATACAACATCACCGTCGCTGACGATGACCTTGCCGAGATTTTCTCGATCTCCGCCTCGACCGTCCCCACGTGGCTCACCTTCACCGACAACGGAGATGGCACCGCCACCCTTACCGGGACCCCCGACAACGAAGACGTGGGACCAGGGGATCCGCCCCAATTCGATCAAGGCATGCACGAGGTCGTGCTCGTCGTCGAAGATTGGGCCCACGCGGTCTTTCCTCAGCAATTCTTCATCACCGTCACCGGCGTGAACGATGCGCCAAGCGCTGTCGATGACGTCGACAACACCTTCGAGGACACTCCCGTCGTCGTCGTTGTCCTCGACAACGATTCCGATGTCGACGGCAGCATTGTGCCCGGTTCCGTCACTGTAACCACTCCTCCAACCAACGGTATTGCGGTGGTAAACACCGTAAACGGCGTAATTACCTATGGGCCGGATCCTGATTTCAACGGGACCGACACGTTCCAATATAGCGTGTCGGACGATGGTACTCCCGCCCCAAATCAAACCTCGATAGCAACCGTGACCGTGACCGTCGATCCGCTGAACGACGCGCCGCGACTTTTCAATGACGCGGCGACGTTCGATGAGGACACGCCAGTCACCGTGAATGTCCTAGTGAACGATGGAGACGTTGACGGCAATCTCGTGCCCTCCCTCATATTAGTCTCTACTGAGGCACTGAACGGGACGACGAGCGTTGACGCGATGACGGGAACCATCACCTATACCCCGAACGCTGACTTCAACGGCGCGGACAGCTTCGAGTACCGTGCGTTCGACGACGGGGGGCCGCTGCCCGCGCTCTCGTCGACCGCACTCGTTAGCGTAACAATGAATCCAGTGAACGACGCGCCAAGAACTCAGAACGACCCGGTCACGACAAACGAAGACACCTCGCTCCTCGTCTCGGTCCTTTCGAACGATGCCGATGTGGACGGAAATCTTGTGCCCGGCACGGTAGTCCTGACCATCGCGCCTGCGCATGGAACCACCAACGTCGATCCCGCCACCGGGGCGATTAACTACGTCCCGAGTATGGACTACAACGGCCCGGACTCGTTTACCTATCGCGTGACCGATGACGGATCGCCCTTGCCCGCGCTTTCGTCGACAGGGGTCGTCGAGATTACTGTGACTCCGGTCAACGACCCGCCGCGGCCCAACGACGACAATTTCTCGACTCCCGAGGACACACCGGTCGACCTGAGTGTGCTATCGAATGACTTGGACGTCGACGGCAATCTAGTGCTGGCGTCGCTCACCATCATCACTCCCCCGGAGCACGGCTCGGCGTCAGTCGATCCGGCCACGGGAACCATTACGTATACGCCCGCGCCGGACTTCAATTCGGTAGATCCGTTCGAATATGAAATCACGGACGACGGCAGCCCAACGCCGCCCCAAACGTCGCGCGGGCGCGCGCAGATATCGGTTTCGCCGGTCAATGACGCGCCACGCTTGGCCGACGACATGGCGTTCGCGGACGAAGAGGAAACGATCGAAATTCCCGTGCTCGCCAATGACAGTGACGTCGATGGAAGCCTCGTACCCGCTACGCTCGCGCTCGTCTCGCCGCCTGCACATGGCGCCGCATCTGTTAACACGGGTGCCGGGATCATTACGTACACGCCTGCAGCCGAATTCAACGGAGCGGACACGTTTACGTATCGCGTCTTCGACAATGGTTCGCCGCAACCGCCACAGAGCGCGGCCGCGACTATCACCGTCGTCGTGGGTGCCGTGAACGATACCTTGGGCGCCCGAGACGATTTCGCCACGACAAATGAAGACGTCCCCGCCGTGATAGTTGTGTTGGTCAATGACGTGGATATCGACGGCGACATCTTGGCATCGTCCGTGACCATTGTAAGCGCGGCCGCGAACGGTACGACAGACGTAAATACCGCCACCGGCGTGGTGACCTACACCCCCAATGAGAACTTCAACGGCACGGATACTTTCGCCTACGAAGTCATGGATGTGGGACTGCCGCTGCCTCCAACCACTTCAGGCGCGACGGTCGCGGTGACGGTCAACTCCGTGAACGACGCACCGGTCCTCGCCGCGCCATTGGCAAGACAGGGCCTACAAGATTCCGACATCGCGATCGACGGGGTGGCAGTCGCCGACGCGGATGTCGGGGAGTCCGCCCCTGCCCACCTTCAAGTGAGTCTGGAAGTATCCGACGGTACGCTCGACCTCGACCTGGGCGTCAACTCCGGCATTCTGGTCGCCGATGGGGGCGTTGGCGGGCCCTCGATGGTCCTCGTGGGCGGGGTTGAGGGCCTGAACGCCGCCTTGGCGACGTTGCGGTACCACAGCGATCCTTTGCACTACGGTCTTGATACGATTGCCATTGCCGTTAGCGACCTCGGCAACACCGGCGGCGGCGGTCCCCTGACCGACTCATCCGACGTGGTTATTGCGCTTGCCCCAACTCTCATGGAAGTGAGCACTCTCGTTGACGAAGTCGATGGCGACGTATCGCCTCAGGACCTTTCCCTGCGCGAAGCAATAACGGAAATGACGAGCGGCGGGCGCATCGTGTTCGCGCCGGAGTTGTCCGGCACGCTTTCGTTGGATTCCCGCTTCGGCGAATTCACTATCGACAAGTCGTTGATCATTGACGGTCCCGGCGCGGCGCTGATCACCATCAGCGGCGGCCTGGACTCTCGCATCTTCAACGTTACCGACGGTGACGCCAGCCCCAACAAGAACGTTGTCATACGAGGCCTCACCTTGACCGACGGCGCGCCTGGGCCGGGGCTTAACGGCGGCGCGATCGACAACACCGAGGACCTGTTCCTCGACCGCTGCGTCATTTTCGGAAACAGCGCCGAGAACGGCGGCGGAATCTACAGCCGCGGCGCGCTAACCCTCGTCGATTGCTCGGGTTCGGGCAATAGCGCCCTCGATTCCGGCGGGTTCCTGCTCAGCCTTCCAAGCGAAACTGCGGTCATCCGCCGTTCCACGATAGCCGGAAACGAAGCCAAAGAAGGCGGCGGCATCATGAATGTCGGCGCTCTCCTCCTCGAAAACAGTACGCTGTCCGGCAATCGCGCCACGCAGAACGGCGGCGCTATCTATCATGGTGCGGCCGCCTCACTCGTCCTGTTGAACGCGACCGTCACTGGAAATATCGCCGACGCGAATGCCACGTCCAGCGGTCTCGGCGGAGGCATCTTTGTCGTTACCGGAGCATCGCCGGCTGATTTGCGAAACTGCATCGTCGCCGGAAACTTCGACACGCCGAACAATGCCGGCGGAGGCGTGGTACACCCGGACCTCTCCGGCGCGTTCGTGGGCGATCACAGCAACGTCGTGGGTCTGCCCGCCGGCGCGTCCGGGCTCGGCGGCTCGGACCAGTTCTTCAGCGACATCGGAATTTCGGAAATCGACGAGTTAATCGATCCCGTCCTCTCCGATAACGGCGGGACCGCCGCGACGCACGCGCTCACCCTGTTCGGCCCCGGTGTCAGCGCGGGCGACAACGCGTTCATTACCGTTCCGCCCTTAGAAGAGGGTCCGTTCGTCGACCAGCGCGGCGCAGGTTTCGACCGTATCGAAGTCGGGACGGTCGACGTCGGCGCAGTGGAAATGCAGAGCGCCGGAGACTCGCTGACCGTACTCGTCCAGCCCGCGGATGAACAGCGCGCGTCCACTGCGTTCCTGCCCATCCATTTCGATGTCATCTTCAGCGATCCCGTCCGCGGGTTCGGCGTGAACGATGTAACGAACGAGGGCACCGCCTCCGGATTCGTATTCACCGTTACCCGGATCACTGACGCTCGCTACCTGCTGACCGCCGATTCCGCGCTTGTCATCGACGAAGGGACCATCGTCCCCGTCATACGCCTCGGCGCGGCCACCGATTCCTGGGACCGCGAGAATTCAGTGTCGACCGCGCCCAGCGGCGGCGTCACGTACGATACCCAACTCGATTCAGACGGCGATGGTTTCCTCGACCTCGAAGAGTCCATGGCCGATATCGACTCAGACGGTATTCCCAACTATCTCGACGAAGATTCCGACGGAGATGGGGTCCCTGACAGCCTCGAACGCACCGCTGGTACGGACCCCTATGATATTGAGAATCCCGACGCGACCTTAATCGTTGCGCCCCCGGCAATCAGCGTCGAGAACGAAGGCGGCGCTGCCCAAATCGAAATCTTCAACTCCAGCGCCATGTCCTTGTCCTGGCAGGCCGAAGTGATCGCTGGTGGCGAATGGCTCACGATCGATTCGGGGGCAGCCGGAACGGATGCAGGTCTCATCGAAGTTTCGTACATCGAAAACGTGGACGCCGAGGCGCGGGGCGGCGTGATACGCATCACCGCTCTCGGCGCCGTCGGGTTCCCGTTGGACGTCATGGTCTCGCAACAGGGCTGCGTACCTGATAGTCTGGAGAACGTCACCGCGGCCGGAGTACCCGAATCGCAGACCGTGGAACTCGCCTGGGACGCCGTCGATGGCGCGACCGGTTACGAAGTTTATCGCAGTGAAATCGAGGACTTCGCCTCCGCCGAACTACTCGTAGCAGTCGAAGGGTTGACCTACACCGCGGAGCAAGGCACGCCGGGCGCCTTTGGTTGCCAGCCGTCGGACCCGACCGCCTACACGTACTGGGTGGTCGCCGTAAACGATTGCGGGCCCAGCTTCCCGACTCTCGCGACCGCCGACTTCAAGCGGACCACTGGAATCTACGAAACGGTATTTCCGTCTAAGGTGCTCGACCAATGGACGCGATACGCATTGGCCGATTCGACCCTCGCAATCCGGATTCGCGGCGCTGAAGCGATCGATCCCACGACCGTATGGGGCTCCGTCCACACCGATGGATTCGATTCAACCGATGTCGCATGGATGCCCATCGACGGTGACGCCGCCGATGGATGGGCCATGTATCGTCCCGCCGCGCCGTGGCAGTACGGCTCGGTCGTTACGATGGTGGCCGGTGCTCTCACGACCAGCGGCGCTCCGATCGGGCCCTACAGTTACTCGTTCGTAGTCGAATCGGAACTTGATTCGCGCTCCCGCGGCCCCCAGTTCGGGCCCGGCACCGTCGGCAACGTGGGTGTCTCAACCATCCAGATTGGTCCCGAAACCGCGTACCGCATCGGGCCTGACACGGTCTTCGATTCGCCAATCGATATTTGGCTTCCGTTGCCCGACGGCGTCCGCCCAGGCTCAGTCCGCTTGGAATACCGCGTGAACGTCGACGGTGTGTCCAAGTGGTATTCGGCGGACGAAATCGACGGATGGCTGGCGCCCAACAGTATCGGGTCGTCGACCAGCGATGGAACCACGTACATCGGCTTCACCGCCCGCCACGCGGGAACAGTCCGGCTGACGGCCATCGCGGCCACGGCGAACGGGTTGGCGGCTGTCATGCCTCTGGCCGGCATATCCAACGCTGGCGACGTAGCGGCATTCGCGATTATTCTGATGCTATGCGTTGCGGCAGGGCGGCGCAGCGCTCGAAAGCGCCAATTCATCGACCGTCAGTAAAAAATCCCGTTGAGGGGCGCGGAAACGTTTCCGCGCCGCAGACCTCCGGCTATGGTTCTGAGCGTGAACGGACTTGAACTGATTCCAAGTCGCGGCTGTTGCTTACGCCTACGCGCCGCCGCGAAGACGTTTTAGCTCGGCCCAAAACGGTTCGACGTTGTCCTTGCGCACGGTCACGAAATCGATTTCGATGTTCTTGCTTGCGGGAATGACCGATTTGTCCCCGCGCGCCAACGCCGCCAATACGCGCACGCTTTCGTAGCCGTATTTGAAGGGCTGCTGGCTGACGGTGCCGTGCACGTGGCCGTCGATGATTCCTTGGAGGGTGTCGTCGGCCTCATCAAAACTCACAATCTTGATTTGGCCGGCCTTCCCCGCCTCTTTCACGGCAGTGAGGCAATTCGGTACGTTGTAAGCGAACAGGCCGACCATGCAATTGAGGTCGGCGTAAGAGGCCATCGCGTCTTGAGCGTTTTGTTTTGCGCGTGAGTAGTCGAAATTGTCCGTGCGCGTCCCGAGTATCTTGTATTTCCCCTCCGTGTGCACCGCGTCCGGCGCGTCGAACTGCACGCTTTCGATCGGGACTAGGGGCCGATCGAGCAGTTCGTCGGTAACGCCTTGCCGGCGTTGACGGGCGTTCAATTGTTCGAGGCGGCCGACAAAAATCATGATGTTGCCGCCGTCCGGCAGCACTTCCTTCACGAGCTTTCCCGCCTGCCTGCCCGCTTTGTAGTTGTCCATTCCGATAAAGCACAAGCGATTGGAATCCGGCGCGTCGGAATCTTGCGTGATGACGTTCGTGACCTTGCACGCTTCGTTGATGAATTCGACCTGGTTCGCCGCGTCAATCGGGCTAATTGCGATGCCGTCGACGCCGTTCGTGAGCAAGTTCTCGACGATGCGCTTCTGGTCCCCGATGCCCTTGGGCGGCATGTGGACTTCGCAATTCACGCCGAAGGCCTTGCCGCCCGCGAGCGCACCCGCCTCGGCGATGGTCCAGAACGGGTCGATTCCGTTGGTGACATAGGCCACGCGAATTTCGTCCGAGCCGCCGCCGCCCTCACTCTTCTCGCGGGCGCATCCGGCGAATACCGTCATCCCGACAATCAGAATTGCTGACAATACCCAACGCGTTTTCATGGTAGTCCTCCCTCTAGAATCAGGCGACGGTGTGCGCGCCGTTGACGCAAATGTTCTGCCCGCTCACGTAGGAGGCTTCCTCCGACGCGAGAAAGACGACGGTGTCGCCAACTTCCTTGGGGACGCCCCAACGCTTGGACGGCAATCCCGCGAGATACATGTCCTTCTCCGCTTGCGGATCATTCTCGTGACGCTCGACAGGAATCCAGCCGGGGGACACCATGTTGACCGTGATGTTCCATGGCGCCAACTCGGTGGCGAGGCTGCGAGTGAACCCGTTCTGACCGCCTTTCGCGGCGGCGTAGGCGGTGAAGTTTCCGACGCCGCGTTGAAACACTTCGGAGCCGATATTGATGACGCGGCCCCAGCGCCGATGCTTCATCCCGGCCAGTGTCTCACGGACCAACAGGAACGGGCTCTTTACGAAGAAATCCAACATGCTTTGGTAGAAGGCCCAATCGTATTCCTCGATGGGCTTGAGCGGCTGTTCGGGCGTCGCGTTGATGACCAGGATATCAATCGGTCCGAGCTGCTGCTCGATTTCGTTCACCATGCGCTTCACGTCGGCGGGGTCGACCGCGCTGCCGCGGAACAGCGCGCCCGCGTGTCCCTTGGCTTTGAAATCATCAAACGCTTTTTCACCGCGCGCCTGGTTGTTCATGTAGTTCATGGCGACTTTAGCTCCCGCAGCGCCGAGCGACATGGCCATCGCTTTGCCGAGGCCCGTGCTGCTCCCCGTCACCAACGCGACTTTGCCGTCAAGCCGAAAGGGGGCATGTCCGTTTGGTCCCGCCATCTCGTCCTCCGATCCTCGTGTTCGCGCGACTACAGAATACCGAGTTCCTTGAGGCCGTCGATGCCCGTGCGCACTTCGCTGGCGGATTTGTGCAGCGCCTCGTGTTCCGCGCTCGACAGCTCGAGTTCGAGTATTTTCTCGACGCCTTCCGCGCCGAGCACGCACGGCACGCCGATGTACACGTCATTCAATCCGTACTGGCCGGTCATGTGCGCCGAGCAAGGAAGCAATTGTTTCTCATCACGCACAATCGTCTCGGCCATTCGCGCCGCGCTCGCGCCAGGGGCGTAATACGCGCTGCCGGTCTTTAACAGGGCGACAATCTCGCCGCCGCCCTTGCGCGTGCGGTCGACCAACGCGTCGATGCGGTCCTGCTTCATCAGCTTGGTGATCGGAATTCCGGAAACGGTCGTGTACTGCGGCAGCGGCACCATGTCGTCACCGTGCGATCCGAGCACCATCGTGTCGATGTTCTTCATGTTGATGCCGAGTTCCATCGAAACGAACGCGCGGAGGCGGGCGCTGTCCAAGCAGCCTGCCATTCCCACCACGCGGTTCGCGGGGAACCCCAGCTTTTTGAACATCAGATAAACCATCACGTCGAGCGGATTTGTGACGACGATTACGGTGCTATTCGGCGCATGCTTGATGATGTTTTGCGCAATGGTAGTGATGATTTGACCATTCTTCTCGAGCAAGTCCAATCGCGTCATGCCCGGTTTACGCGCGAGTCCGGCGGACACGATGCAAACGTCCGCGCCGTCGATGTCCGCGTAGTCGTTTGTGCCGCGCACCATGGAGCCGTAACCCCGAATAGGCCCTGCCTGAGTGAGGTCGAGTGCCTTGCCCTGCGGAAAACCTTCGACAACGTCGAATAGAACCACGTCACCCAATCCCATCTCCGCGCAGTATTGCGCCGCTGAAGCGCCCACGTTTCCCGCGCCGATACATGCAATTTTGAACCGCTTGCCCGATGCCATCGTCTATCTCCGTTTACGTAAACAATCCCGTCAAAAGTGGTGCGGGGAAGGGCGAAAGTATAGCGAACACCCGGCCCGAATAACCAGACCAATAGCAAAATCGACGAGTACAAACTATGCCAATGAGCACCCCGGTAAAGATCGGTCGGGCTCCCCGAGAATCTCCAGCAGCGTCGGGGCAACGTCGTAGATGGATATGCCTGACACCTCGCCCCGGCGTCTAACTGCACCGCCAGCCGCAATGAACACGCCGTTGAAATCGTGGTTCGCGTCGTCCGGCCCCGTGTCGTTCGTGACCGTGAATAACCCCGGCATTCCCACTTGACCTACGGCCCGCCAACTCATGCCGCCGATGTAGGCGATGAGGTCCGGCGCGATGCCGCGGACCTCGCGGTAGGTTTCGTCCGGCGTAATGACTTGATTGCCGACGACTTGATCCGAAGGCCCATTTATCTCACGTAGCCCAGCGGTGAGTCGGCCGCACACGGCCTCGAATTCGCTCGGATCAACGCACCCTTCCGGCTCGCGCCCTCGAACATTGAGCGTGATGCGCGCGCAATAGCCGCCCGCGGCCCAGGCCGTCGTCCGCGGCCAGTCCACCATCTCGGGCCGTAACGGCGCGGGGCCACGGGGATCCTCTTTCAAGACGAGATACCCGCGTTCGACGAGCCATTGATTGATGCAGAATCCTCCGTGCAACGCGCGTGCGCCATGGTCTGACACGACAAATATCGTAGCGTCGTCGCCAACGAGATCGAGCAATCGCCCTATCCGGGCATCGATTTCCTCGTAGTGCCTCGGAATTACCTCGGCGTAGGGATTGCCGCTCTTGAATTGCGGATGCTCCGTGTCCCAATATCGCCAGAAGGCGTGGTGCAGCCGGTCGATGCTCATGTCCACCACCATGAAGAAGTCCCACCGCTCCCGCGCAAGGAGGTATTCGGCGACATCGAAGCGGTTGTTCATAAGTGCGCGGATTCTGTCAAGAAGCGCATCTTTGTCGTTCGTCCGGAAGTTTTCAGCGTCAATGATGTAGCCGCCTATGTCGCGCGCGAGTTCGTCCTTAAGTTTGGGTGGGTATGTGAACTGCGTGGAGGGATCCGGCGTGAGCAACCCCGACACCATGACGCCGTTCACGGCGTAGGGCGGATACGTCTGCGGCACGCCGATTACGCACACGCGTTTGCCTGCGTCGGACAGCAAATCCCAAATTCGCGGCGCGCGGATTGTGTCGGACGTGGACAATCGGCCCGGACCGTATCCGCGCTCGTCGTGGTACTGAAAACCGTAACAGCCCAGAGTGCCGGGGTCGAGACCGCTCATCATGCATGACCACGCGGGAATGGTAATCGGCGGATCGCAACTTCGGAGAAGTCCCCAGCTACCCGCGTCCATCAAGCGGCGCAAGTTGGGCAGCGAAGGCGCGTCCGATCCAAAAATAAGGCGCGGGGACGCGCAGTCCAGACCGATGACAAGGGCGCGGCGCGTCATGGGAGCACCAGTGGCCGGGGCTAGCGACCCTCGATTTCCCGGATGGCGCGGTTGGAGTCGATAAGCCGCCGGCCGAGGCTCTTCGCGACGTTTAACAGCATTTGCACGGCGACACGTTTAGTCAGCAGTTTGTTGAACACCTCTTCGCTCAGTGAAAAGAGATTGCTGTCCTCAAGCGCGATGACGGTCGCGCTGCGTTTCTGTCCGTTTAACAAGGAAAGTTCGCCGAACATATTGCCGACGCCCATCTCCGCGACGCATTTGGGTCCATCGAACACGCCGACCTTGCCCCCGAGCACGACGTACATGATGTTGCCGGTCGTGCCCTTGTGGAAAATGGTCTCGCCTTTTTGCACGCGTTGGGTCATTCCGTGCGCGAAAATTTTGTACACGTCGCCCGTCTCGAGCCCGTTGAAGATTTCAACGTTCTCGACGAACATCTTCAGCCGGGGATCATCGGGTTGCACGAAATCGCTCCTTCCAGTTCAGCCGCGCGTCTATACGACGTAAATGTAGCGCGCGCAGTTCGAGCACGTATGAATGTGGGCGGTGTCCTGCCTGACTTTCTGCACAAATTTTGAGGGCAGCCGTATGAAGCAGCCTTGGCACGTGTCGCCCTCGACCGGCACCAGCGCCGGCGCGCGGCCCTTCATCAGCTTGTCGTAGTGGGTCAAGATGCGCGGCTCGACCAGCGCGCGAATCGTGTCGATCCGCTTTTTGATTTGCGTTTTTCCGGTCTTCGCCGCGTTCAGCATTTCCTGATGCAGTTGCAGCCGCGCCAGAAGTATTAAGTCGGCGTGCCCATCTTTCATTTTCGGAATGCTGGGGTCGGCCTGGACTTTTTTGAAGCTCTGTTCGTGTGTGTCGTCGAACGACTTTGCAATTATTTCGAGCAGGTCGAACATTGCGTCACCATCGCTCGCGTCAAGCAGCGTCTGCAAACGGTCCCCGTTCGATAGAATACGCGCGACTGTCGCGACGAAGTTCAAGTACGTGGTTTGCTGCGCGGGCGGATAACAAATGAGAAAGATCAATTTGACCGGCTTGCGATCGACGGCGAGAAAATCGAGGCCGTCCGGTGCGCGCCCGATGGCGCACATCAGCCCCTTCAATCCGGGGATACGTGCATGCGGCACCGCGATCGCGTTGCCGATTCCCGTGCTCTCGGTGGCTTCGCGCGCCACAATCTGGTCAAGCGCGAGCGCAACGTCTTTCATGCGTTTTTTATCGTACAGGTGGTGCGTCAGTTCCTTCAGCGCGTCCGATTTGTTCGTTGACCTAATCCGGGGGATGACGCACGATTTCGCAATGAATTCCGTTATGACCATTCGATACCCGTCCTACCAACCGGCTGGGCCGGTTGCGCGCTACTCATACCAGATTGACGTCACCATCACCGACTCGGCGGGACGGCCGTCGTGGCCCCGCTCGTCGCCAATTGTCTGCGTGACCATCTTGGGCGTGGCGTGGTTCCGCTCCATCCATTCGCTGATCGTGTGGTCCATCTCATGGATGGACTCCACGGACAGTTTCGCCACGAACGTCTTGAGCTTCATGCGCGCCGACCCTCGAAAACTTAGTGCGAGGCCGGTGGATAATACACTGCGGTCCCGCGCACGGCAAAGTATCGGGTGAGAGCGATTTCGGCTACGTGGCTGCCCCCATTGCCGCGGCCCGCATAATCTCGATTGGCGCGTCGAGTCCGGTCCATCGCTTGAACTGGAGCGCGGCTTGTTCGATGAGCATTTCGATACCGTAAACCACCTGGCAGCCGGCTGCTTTCGCTTCGCGGATGAGACGAGTTTCGTTCGGCTTGTAGACCATGTCGAACACGACGTGATCCGGCCGTAACAGCTGCGAGGGTATGGGCGATTGCTGCACGCTCTTGGGCGTCATGCCGACAGGAGTACCATTGACGATAACATCATGGGACATCAGTGCCTTCGCTAAATCAGACGCGAGGCTCCCTGGTTCAATCACACGCCCGGTCGCTCGGCCCAAGATCGTGGCGAGCGCATCCGCTTTCGCCGGATCGCGGGCAAGTAAGGTGACGCGTTCGACGCCCGGCGTATCCGCCACCGCGCATGCAACGGCGCGCACCGCGCCGCCTGCGCCGAGGAACAAAACGCGTTTACCCGCGAGATCGATACCTTCGCGAGCGAATGCGCGAAGCGCGCCTGGGCCGTCGGTGGTTGCGCCGATGAGCCGGCCGTTGTCGTTGGTGATCGTGTTGACGCTCCCCACCCTGGCGGCCATTGGATCGAGTTCGTCGAGATGCGGAATCACGGCGAGCTTGTGCGGAATGGTCACGCTGACGCCTCGGAACGACGGCATCGCGCGAAGTTCCGTGAGGAACGCGGCAACGTCTTCGATCTCGAAGGCCGAGTACGAGTAGTTCAGCCCGAGCGCCGCAAAGGCCGCGTTGTGAATCGCGGGCGACAACGACTGGCTGACCGGTTTGCCGATCACCGCGCAAAGCCGTGTGTGAGCGTCGATGGGGATCATGCGCCGTCTCCGCCAGATTTCTTGCCCACGCCTTTTATGCCGTAGTAGGACAAGACGATTCGGATAACAAATATGCCGCCGACAGCCGCCATGAGCCCGTAGTACGTTTCCTGGTCGAGCAGAAACGCGCGGTATAGCACCAGTCCGTAGAGCAGAAACCGAATGTAGGTGAGGGTCAGTATGTGGTACTTGATTTTTTCCGGTTGCGACGCCGCGATCTTCTCGAGCCGCACCGCCATGATCCAAAAGCCGAGCACCCCCACGGCGCCACCCATCGCTGCCCCCGCGGCCGCGACGCGGCTGAACGGAAACAGCACGCCCGCGCCAATGGCAGTGATCACGAGCGCGGCCCGCGCAGCTTTTACACGAAAGCGACGGTACTCCGGCAAGGCCTCGTCCAGTTTCGCCACGGGCTAGTCGAACCCTTCCACCCGGCGGAACCACATGTGGCGCACCCTTGGGTTCGAACTGATGCGAACGCCGTCGCATTTTCCGTCCGCGCCGCGCGTGAAGTAGAACGTGGCCAACTCGGCCGCGAAACCGTCGCGGAAGCTGGGCCGAAGGATCCGCTCCTCGTTCTTGGGCCGCCGGAGCACGAGGCCCTCATCGGTCACGTGGAACCGGTAGAAGACGTCCAACTCCCCGCTGTAGTAGGTCCCCGCCAATTCGGCCAGATACTCGCGCGCGTCGTCCTTTTCGCCAACGCGCTCGAGGACCCGATCGTCCCCGCCCGCGGTGGTCCATCGGACGGCGTTCTCGTTCTCGAACGTGAACGTCATCCATCCCGGTGCGCTCATGGGCGAGAAGACGTTCGCGCCGGATTTGAACAACGCAATCGTGGGGTCGCCAGGGATGATTACACGAAACTCATCCTTGAATGTGCTGAACGTCAGCATGTCGCCGCTGCTCTTGTGTACGAAGTTGCCGTCCAACGTTTCCAGTTCATTCGGATCCGTGGCTAGAACTGGGCCGGAGTAGTCCTGTGGCAGGCGGGGCCCGTCGGCAGGAGCTTCGGACAACTTGTCAGGCAGGTAAATATCGACAATTGATTGTCCCAACCCTTGCGCGCTTGCGCTCGCCAGATTCGAAAACACAGCGACCCCACACCGCTCGCTCGGAACGTAGATCGAGACCGACCTGAATCCCGCGTCCGATCCGCCGTGGGAAATAATGTCGAGCCCCTTGTACTTACCTACGTCCACGCCCGACGCGTAGGTCAGTTTCTCGCCTCCGTTCAGCAGTCCCGGTTGCAGCATCATCGCCGCAACGGCGTCGCCGCCAAGCTGATGCGTCGTGCAGTTATATTGCCATTTAAGCAAATCGCCGACGGTCGTGAACAAGCTCGTCGCTCCGGCGGTTGAGTAGTTCAGTAGACTGGTTTTGAAGCCATCGCCGTCCTTCTCGTAGGAATACGCGCGCCCCGGATCGATGTGCGAGGCGTCCATGTGGAAGTGCGTGCGCGTCATCCCGAGTGGACCAAAAACCCGCTCCTGACAAAACGCGTCCAAGGACTTTCCCGAAACCCGCTCTGCAATCACCCCCAACAACGTGTATCCCGTGTTCGAATACGTGTAACGATCGCCGGGGAGAAAGTTCAGTTCCTTCTGTCTTGCGACAATTTTCAAAATGTCCTTCGTATCGAAGATGTCGCCCCACACCCAGCCGGACATAAGCAGCAGCGTCCACTGATCTCGGATTCCCGACGTGTGGTTCAGCAAATGCCGAATCGTGAGCGGGTGGCCGAAATCGGGAATCTCCGCGACATACTTGCGTGCCTCGTCATCGATCGAAAGTTTGCCGTCCGCCGCGAGCAGAACGACGGCCATCGCCGTAAACTGCTTGGACACCGACGCCACATGAAATATCGTGTCCGGCTGGATCGGAAGGCCGTACTCGAGCTGCGCGGACCCGTAACCCTTCGAGTAGATCAGTTGACCGTCCCGCGCGATCCCCACGGCGCAACCGGGCGAATCGGCCCTATCAAATTTCTCGAACAGCGCGTCGACCTTGTCCGTCAATTCATCGGCATGGCCCGCGGCAATCAACGCAAAAACAAAGAGCGTGGGGCGTATTCCTATGGTATTCAATT
The DNA here is from genome assembly GCA_964467615.1 of uncultured Nitrospirales bacterium. Taxonomy (GTDB): domain Bacteria; phylum Hydrogenedentota; class Hydrogenedentia; order Hydrogenedentales; genus CAYXRK01. The sequence continues at coordinate 39,614 of CAYXRK010000015.1, forward strand.
GTCCCACCTCCCTGGGCTTGTGTCGTGTTGCGCATTCCGTTCAGGCTCGGGGTATCGAGTCAGGCCATCGGCACGGGGGCCCTTCAAGGATCCGGGGCCAGCCCGCGATCCGGCCAAGAGCGTATCAACGGGTTGATAGGGCTGCAAGGATTTGAAAGCCGTAGACGCACCGGACAGGTACAGACAATCGACGCCGACGCGGGTTAGGCCCATGATGAAGGCAGATCCGAAGGTGCTCGAAGGCGGCTTCGGGCACGGCTTGCAAGTTTGCGACGATAGTTGACATTCTCGCTTGAGCGGATCGAGTTGCAGGCCCATGGCGAGCGTCGAACTAAAGAACGTCAGCAAGACCTTCCCCGGCGGCGTCATCGCGCTGCACCCGGCGGATATCACCGTCGCGCATGGCGAATTTGTCGTGCTCGTCGGCCCCTCGGGCTGCGGCAAATCCACTGCGCTGCGCCTCATTGCCGGCCTCGAACAACCCACCACCGGCGAACTCCTCATCGGCGGCCGCGTCGTCAACCATGTCGAACCCAAAGATCGTGACATCGCGATGGTCTTCCAAAATTACGCGCTCTATCCGCACATGACCGTCTACAAAAACTTGGCGTTCGGTCTCGCGGTCTGCAAAGTCCCCAAGGCCGAAATTCGCGATCGCGTCACCCGCGCGGCCCGCACCCTGGGCATCGAGGACCTCCTCGAGCGCAAACCCCGCGCCCTCTCCGGCGGCCAGCGCCAACGCGTCGCGCTGGGCCGCGCTATCGTCCGCGAGCCGGCCGTCTTTCTCTTCGACGAACCCCTCTCGAACCTCGATGCACAATTTCGCGTGCAGATGCGCACCGAAATCACCCGCCTCCACCGCCAACTTGGCGCGACGATGATCTACGTCACGCACGACCAAGTCGAAGCGATGACGATGGGCAGCCGCATCGTCGTCATGCGCGAAGGCCGCATCCAGCAAGCCGGCCCGCCGCGCGAAATCTACGAGCACCCCGCGAACCGCTTCGTCGCGGGGTTCATCAGCAGCCCTCAAATGAACTTCATCGACGGCGAACTCAGCGCGGCCAACGGCGTCCTCACCTTCACCGCCCACGGCGGGGCGTTCACCCTCCCGCTCGGCCCCGAAACCGCCAACGCCCTTCGCAACCATCGCGACCGCGTCGTCACCCTCGGCATCCGGCCCGAACACATCCACATCGTCGCCACGCTCGCCGCCGCCCACTTCACCGCGACCATAGAAACCGTCGAACTCCTCGGCGCGGATACGTATGTTTATGTGCGCACGGACTCTCCAACCATGCCGACTGACACTCTCGTGACACGTGTTGTACCGAGTTTCGTTCTCTCCGTGGGCGCGCGCCTCTCCCTTTCGTTCTCGACGGAGAATTTGCACTTCTTCGACGGAACTAACGGAAACTCGGTCTGCTAATCCGAGTAACTCCGACTAACAAATAAGCGATGTAGCGCGCTCGGATTTCCGCCGTTCCGATCGGGCCGCTATACTATGTCCCCCGCGCATCACCCGTGCGCGCGGAGCACCCGTCATGCAGCAATCGAACCCTTCCATACCCGCCCCGCCGGTCATCGATACGTGGCGCATGTTCGACAGGATCGCGCCGACGTATGACCTGCTGAACCGGATGATTTCGTTCCGGCGCGATGTGGCATGGCGCAAGTGCTTCACGGAGCATTTGCCCGCGGGCGAGGCGTTGCGCGTGCTGGATTTGGCCACGGGCACCGGCGACGTGTTGATCGACGTCGCGCGGCGAAGCGGGCGTGTCCGCCTGGGTGTCGGACTGGACATGTCGGCCCGCATGCTGGAGTTGGCGGGCCGCAAATTCGACCGCATGCAGACTGATCCGGCGTTGACGCGCTTGCGCAGCGACGCCTGCTCGATTGGCGCGGCGGACGCCTCGTTCGACGCGGCGACGATGGCGTTCGGGATACGCAATGTGCCGGACGTGCCCGGGGCGCTGCGCGAAATCCGGCGCGTGCTCCGGCGCGGAGGCCGCGCGCTGATCATGGAATTCTCGCTGCCGCGCAATCCGTTGTTTCGCGCGTTCTATCTGTTTTATTTCCGGCACGTATTGCCGAGAATCGGTGGCATCGTGTCCGGCGACCGAGCGGCGTACCGCTATCTGAACGAGAGCGTCGAGCGCTTCCCGCACGGCCTTGAGTTCTGCCGCCTGATGGAAGACGCCGGGTTCACGCGCGTCGAAGCGCGCCCGCTGACGTTCGGCATCGCGACGTTGTACATTGGGGAGAAGGCGACATGAACGCCGAGATGGAGCGCGCGCGCGCGGAACTGCGCAAGAAGCTACGCACCCTGGCGAACACGGACGGCATCACGCGCGTCGAAGTTTCCGTGCCGGACATCGATCCGCTCGCGTGGGTGCGCTGTCAGTCAGCCGAGCAACGCATCTTCTGGTCCGATCGCGACGAAGCGTCCACCGTCGCGGGCATTGGCGCGGCGGCGCGCTACGACCATTCAAGTAGCGGCGACCTGGATACATTCATCCGGCGCATGCGCGCCGACCTGTCGCGCGCACATCCGCACATGCGCTGCTACGGCGGCTTTCCGTTCAATCCGCGCGTCCGCGAGGACGACGAATGGGGCGCGTTCGTATTCGGGCGATTCGTAGTTCCCGCAATCGAAGTAGGCCGCGTAGGAAACGAATGCTTCATCGCGGTGAACGTAAATCGTACGGCCGAACTAAGCGACACGCTGGCCCTGCTGGATCAACTGGATTTCTCCGGCGCGCCGCCCGCGACTGAAGCGCCGTCTCCGATCCGAAGGACCGACTCGCCCGACGAGGAACTCTTCGAGGCGATCGTGGACGAGGCGCTCGAGGCGATCCGCGCGGACCTTCTGAAAAAGGTCGTGCTCGCTCGCCGCTCGACGTTTGAATTCGAGGCACCCATTTGCCCGTTCGCGTTGCTCCGCGCGTTGCAGCAACATACGGAACGCTCCTTTCAATTTTGTTTTCAGTTTGATCCCGAAGCCGCGTTCGTGGGCGCTTCGCCCGAGCGACTGTACAAGCGCCGAAATACGTACCTGCAGAGCGAGTCGATCGCCGGCACGCGGCCGCGCGGCGCGACGCCCGAGGAAGACGAGGCCCTCTCGCGCGAGTTGATGACCGACGACAAGGAGTCCCGCGAACACCGGTTCGTGTCGCTCGATATCGGCCGGGTGTTCGAAAATCTTTGCCGCGCGGTACGCGGCGGCGACCGCATCGAGATGCTGCCGTTGCGCCACTGCCGCCATTTGCTCACTCGTTTTGAAGGCATGCTGCACGAGCCCGATTGCGACGGCGAGATTCTGCGCGAGCTTCATCCGACGCCCGCGGTCGGCGGCGTGCCGAAAGACCGCGCGTTGGAATTCATCGCACGTAATGAACCGTTCTATCGCGGGTGGTATGCCGCGCCTGTCGGCTGGATTGGATACGACACCGCGGAGTTCGCTGTCGCGATCCGCTCGGCGCTCGTCCGCGAGAACGTCGTCAACGTCTATTCCGGCGCGGGCGTCGTGGCCGGATCGCGCGCGGCGAACGAATGGGCCGAGATCGAAAATAAAATGCGGAACTTCCGCATCGCGCTCGAGGGCGAGCGAGCCGGCCTGGTTCCCGCCGGGCCGGCGTAAGCGCTGTCCGCCGCCCCGCATGCTGAACAACGCGCCGAACCTCAATCAGCTTTGGGCCTCGCTGATCGTCGAGGAACTCGTCCGCTCCGGCGCGGACGCCTTCGTCATATGTCCCGGCTCGCGGTCCGCACCGCTCGCAACCGCCGTGGCGTCCGGCGGCCCGCTGACGAGTTTCGTCCACTTCGACGAGCGCGGCGCGGCCTTCTTCGCCCTGGGATACGCGAGGGCCGTCAACCGGCCCGCTGTGTTGGTCTGCACCTCCGGCACCGCAGTGGCGAACGCGATGCCCGCCGTCGTCGAGGCGTCATACGCGCGCGTGCCGCTCATCGTGCTGTCGGCAGACCGTCCGCCCGAACTGCTCGACACCGGCGCGAACCAGACCATCGACCAAACGAAACTGTTCGGCGGCTTCGTGCGATGGCAGCACACGCTCCCCTGTCCGGACCTGAACGTGCCGCCGGAGTACGTGCTCACCACGGTCGACCAGGCGATCCATCGCGCGATGTCGCGTCCCGCCGGGCCCGTCCACCTCAATTGCATGTTCCGCGAACCGCTCGCGCCGGTGAAGAAAGAGTTCGACGCGCCGTCCTACACACGCAGCCTCGCGTCGTGGTTCGACGGCCCTTTCACGCGCTACGCAACTTCGCCCGGCGGCGCGACAGATATTCTCTCGCCCGCGCTTGACGGCGCGTTGACCATGCTCGACCAGGAGCGCCGTGGCATCCTAATCGTTGGGCAGTTACACATTCCGCAAGAGGTCCGCGCCGCGGACGCCATCGCCGCGCGCCTCGGCTGGCCGATGCTGGCGGACGCCGCCTCGGGCCTGCGCCAAGGCCCCTGCGCCGCGCGGCGAATCGCGTTCTACGATCAATTGCTTCGCACGCGGCACGCCGACGAATTCCACACCGCGCCCGTGCTGCTGCACCTGGGCGGGGCGATCACCTCGAAGACGCTGGCGAATTTCATCGAGGCCACGCCCTCGCGCCTCTACCTCCGCGTCGCCGACACGCCGTCGCGGCTTGACCCCTCGCACCGCGTGAGCCTTCGCATCGAGATACCCATCGCGGAATTCGACCGCCTGCTCGCCGCGAGATTGGCCGAACGCTCGCCGGACAACGAGTGGCTCGACCGAATCGAATCGGCCTCCCGACGAATCGGAAAAAAACTAGACGAATTCTTCGCCGCGCGAAACGATGTTTCCGAACCGGGCGTCTTGCGCTCGGTGTTTCAGCGCGCGCCCGCGGACAGCGTCGTATTTCTCGGCAACAGCATGCCCATTCGCGACGCCGAGATGTTCGGCCCGGAAACGCCGCACGCGTTGCGCATCGCGGCGAACCGGGGCGCGAGCGGCATCGACGGCAACATTGCGACTGCAATCGGCCACGGCGCGGCGCTCGGCGTCCCCGTCACGGCGGTAATTGGCGACCTCGCCGCCCTGCACGACATGAATTCGCTCGCACTCGCGCAGACGCTCCGCAAGCCGTTTGTCCTCGTCATCATCAACAACGACGGCGGCGGCATCTTTTCGTTCCTGCCCATCGCGGAGCACCCCAAGCACTTCGAGCGTTTCTTCGGCACACCGCACGGAATGACGTTCGAATCCGTTGCAAAACAATTCGGGTTGGGGCACGTACAACCCCAGACCGCGCCAGACTTCGACTCGGCCTACGCAACAGCGTTGAACGCGAACGCCGGAACACTCATCGAGGTACGGACGGATCGGTCTGCGAACCTGGCATTGCACCGCGAACTCGAACGCGCGATTAAGGATGCGCTGGTTCCGTCGTGAGCTAGATCGATTCTGGTCCATTTTGGAACGAAAATCTCCGTGGAGAAACAACGGGAATTATCGCTTTAACTCCCTTGTGGGCAAGCCA
>CAYXRK010000016.1:0-44083 GCA_964467615.1 uncultured Nitrospirales bacterium
CCGCGCTGGGTCCGTTTCCGAGCCGCTCTTCTATTTCCAGGCTCTTGCGGTACCAGCCTTCTGCGGCGTCGAAGTCCCGCCGCTCCTGCGCCACGATGCCCAATTGGTGATAGGTGCTCGCCGCGCTGGGTCCGTTTCCGAGCCGCTCTTCTATTTCCAGGCTCTTGCGGTACCAACCCTCAGCGGAGTCGAAGTCCCGCCGTTCCTCCGCCACGATGCCGAGTTGGTGATAGGTGATCGCTGCGCCGGGTTCGTTTCCGAGCCGCTCTTTTATTTCCAGGCTCTTGCGGTACCAGCCTTCTGCGGCGTCGAAGTCCCGCCGCTCGTACGCCACGGTGCCCAGCTGGTGGTAAGCGCTGGCTTCGTGCTTTTCGTGACGGCGCTCACAGTGGTGTTCGGCCAGTGCTTCGCAGTAGCGCGCCGCGGCATCGAAATCGCGCGCCTGCTGATGAACAAAGCCTAACCATTGCAGCAGCGCGGCGCGCTCGTCGTCCAAGCCGTCCAGTGTTTCGGAACGGTCGAGGGCGGAGACCACATTGGCCAGATGAGACGCCATGAATCCCCGCTGCTCGTGAAACGCTTTCGGCGTAAATAGATCGGCCAAGCCTGCAAAAACTTTGACGAAGGCTCGCGCCCATGCCAAACGCTCGGCCTCGGGAACATTGCCAACAAACCGACCTCGGAGATAGCCCGTCAGGGCCGGGTGAAGCTCGAACTGGTTCTGTCCATGATCGGTCAACAATCCCGCGCGGGCCAGCGTTGTTGTCAACGCATCGATGGTCGCACGCGGGATTGCCTTCTCCGATTCCTGGATCATCAACTCCAAATAATCGGCATCGACGAACCGCTCGTGATAGGCGATCGGGACCAGAAGTTCTCGAGCATCGTTCGATAGGCCTGTCACAATGACTTCGAACGCGGCGTAGACGGTGGCGAGGGCCTCCTCGACGCCTGGGAACGCGGCGAGGTTGTTGTTGATGGCCTCGGTGAGGTGTTCGGGCCGGACGCCGGGCGTTTCGAGCTGCGGCAGTATGGCGCGCATCAACAGCGGAAGGCCATGGAGGGCGTCCATGAGTTTTTGGAAGGCGTCGGACTCGCGATCCACATCGATTCCCAGATCGCCGAGGATCCGGTTACAAAAGTGCCAGCGCTCCTCCCCGTGCAGACCACCGAGTTCGACCTTGCGGCGATGCTCCTGCGGAATCCAAGGCTCCGGACTGCGGCTGGTGATGATGACCTTGGTAGCGCCGCCGCGCAGCTTCTTGAGAAAGGTCACCAAGTGCGCGCGGTCTTCTTCATTCATGGCGGGTCGCACGCCCGCCTCAGGCAGCCCGGCGACGGCTTCGAAGTTGTCCCACACGATCACGAATTTGTTCTCGCGCAGGATCTTGGCGAGTTCGTCGATCTTCTGATCCATCGGGAGTAGAGACGGTTCGTGGCCCGTTCCTGGGAGACGTTCGAGCATGCGGTTGAAAAGGGATCCCGCCGTGCCTATCTCGCTGGAAAAACGAATCCAGAGACAGCCGAGTCCCAGGCCGTTCGTCTCCTCGAGCCACTGGAGAAATCCGCGCGCGAGCGTGGTTTTCCCGACGCCGCCGAGACCGTGGATGAGGATGGCCGCGGGCGGGGCCAGCATCGCGCGTTCGAGCGCGAGCACCGCGGAATCGCGGCCGATGAAGCCGTAGGGGTTCTCCGTGTCGCGGGCCTCGTCGGGCAGGAGGTCGGGTCCGCCGTCGTCCGAACCGGTCGCGGTCCGCGCGAACGCGAGCCTGAAAACTTCTTGCTCGTACAGGACAGGTACGACCCAGTCTTCCAAGGGGAACTTGCCGCGGGCGCAGACCCGGCCCTTCTCGGCCAGCATCTGCTGGCGGCCTTTGCGGACGGCCTCTGCCGCGTCGCCGCTCTTAAACAGGGCCCGGTAGAACGCGGGGATGAACTGTTTGGTCGCGCTGACGCGCACCGAGTAGGCCATCGCCGTGACGCCGCGCACGCCCGTCTTGATCAATCCGCCCGCGACGGACGCGAAGGCCGAGCCGCCGCCTTCGGAGATTGTCGCGCCTTCGCACGCGTCGAGCAGGACGAGCGGCAGGCCGTATTCGCGCAGGAGCGAGGCGAGTTGCGAGGCCGATACGGGATCATGACCACCGTCCGCGTTTTCGAACAGTAGGCGGCCCTCTTTGCCAGTGTCGCCTTCATCCTGGAAGTAGCCGCCGTGGCCGTCGAAGTGCAACAAGTGGTAGTGGTTCGGGTGTTCGTCGAGATGCGTGCGGAGCTGGGCGAAGGTGGGCGGGCGCAGCACCGTGACGGCCGCGGGCAGCTTTTCTGTTCGGATCAAATCGACCACAGAGCGCGCGCTGCTTCGGTAAGCAAAGTCGTTGGCCTTCGGCCTGGCGATGACGAGGAGGATATTGACCCGATTGGCGGGCAAGTCGGGCGAGATCGGACGCGGGTCCGCGACATCGTGGAGGCGGCGGACGATTTTCGACGCATGGCCGAGTGGGACGGTGTTGGGGTCGGCGAGGAGTTCCCAAGGCCAGGAGAGAACGCGTGGATCGTTGCTGACGAACTTGAGCGTCAGATGCTGATGGCCGGACGCGACGGCCTTGGTGTAGAGGTCGCGCGCGGGGCCGTTGAACAAGGCCGTGAACACTCGCTCGCCCCAGGCCCGCATCGCCTTTTGGACGCGTTCGGCGCGAAGGGTGTCCGGATAGTAGGGGTAGTTGAGGAACTCCTCGAGGTACCACTGCAGTTCGTCCATGAGCACGGCGTTGGGCGCGCCGTCGACGGAGTAGTCGTAGGGCGAAGGCAACTCGACGGGGTTGGTGGGCACGCCGTCTGCGCGCACGACTCGGAAACGAAATTCGCCGTCCGATTCGTGGTGAAGAATAGTAAGCAGCGTCGATTGCGGCATTTTATGTTGAGGCCGAGTTAGCCCGGTAGTATGGCGACGGGCACGATAGAACGCGGCGCGATTTGCGTTACAGCCCGTTGAGACTGTAGCAGGACGCGGCGAGTCGTTCCAAGGGGCGGGGGAGCGGAAGTGAGTACGAGCGGAAGCGGGGGCCTGGAGTCCATTCCAGATTGCTGCCATCGCAGGACGGGCTTGGCGGCTGCTCCACACGCGGCAGCCGAGGGCGGCTGCCCCACACACGGCAGCCGGGGGCGGCTGCCCCAAATGCGCTTGGTGTAGAGGTCCAGGCGATCTTATATTTGCGGGCCACATCCGATGGATGTAGCCTACTTTATCGACTTGGAATTGTGTTGACGCTTGTTTCCTTGCAACGGTGGCCGGTAGCTTCTATCATGTAGCGTTGTGGATGGGTGAAACGGGCCGGTTTGGCGTGGTCCGTGTGCTGGGTAGGAGTGTTTGATGCGTGTCCAGTTTGTATTGCCGCCGTTTGATTTGTCGGCGTCGTATGGAAGCACGACGAAGATGAAGCGCGGCTTTTTGCCTTCGCTCGGCGTTGGGCATATCGCCGCGATGATTGAAGAGCGCGGCCATGAGACGAACCTGCTCGACGCGCAGGTGATGGATCTCGACGCGGTCCGCACGGTGGACAAGATTCTCGAGTACGGGCCGGATGTCGTGGGTCTGTCGGTGATGAATGCATACGCCCACTCCGGCTACGCGGTCGCTTCGGAACTGAAAGCGCGCGCGCCGCACGTGTTCATCGTGATGGGCGGGCCGCACGCCACGGCAAACTACAAAGTCATTCACGAGGAATGTCCGGCGGTCGACGCGGTGGTGCCCGGCGAGGGGGAAGTCCCCTTCGCGCAAATCGTCGACAAGCTGAGCGCCAAGGAAGATTGGCGCTCGGTGAAGGGCATCTCGTATCGGATGGCCGACGGCAAGTCGATGCTGAACGGCCACGCCGAGACCATATCGAACCTCGATTTGCTGCCGCATCCCGCGAGGCATCTTTACGATTCGTATCCGTATCGCCCGCTTCCGAACCAGGTGCGGCAGGAACCTTCGACCACCTCGATCACCTCGCGCGGATGCTCGTGGGGCAAGTGCACGTTCTGCTTTCAGGGCGGCGAATACTCTTCTCGTTTTCGTCGGCGCTCGCCCCGGAACGTGGTGGAGGAGTTGATCCCGCTGGTCAAGGAGCGGGGCTTCCGCGACATCATCTTCTGGGACGATACGTTCGCCGTCAGCCCGCGGTGGATAGACGACTTTTGCGATTGCCTCGATAAAGAGAAACTCGACATTACGTGGTCGTGTTACGGCCACATGCGCGCCGTGACGCCGGAGATGCTTAACCGGATGGCGGCGTCGGGTTGTTACAACCTGTACTACGGGTTCGAGTCGGGCGTGCAGGAACTTCTCGACTTGGTCAAAAAGGGGACGACGCGCCGGGAAATTCGCAACGCGGTGCAATGGGCGAAGGACGCGGGCATTCAAGTGCGCGGGTCGTTCATCCTGGGATTCCCGACCGAGCGGCCCGAGCAGACGCTCGAGACAATCCGCTTTGCGTGCGAACTCAACGCCGAATGGATGATGTTCTACCCGTTCGACGTGCTGCCGGGTACGCCCATCGAGGCGCTCGCGCACCAGGACGGGCAAATCATCGAGAACCAGCGCAATCTTCATTTCCCCGAATACGTGCCCTCTGGTTTCCGAGATCAGGAACAGGTCTACAACATGGTGCGGAAGGCCTATCTCAAGTATTACTTGCGCCCGAGCTACTGGGGCCTGGTGACACGGACGCTGGTCCGCCGGCCGTACCTGTTCAAATACTACTACGACGCGGCGAAGTTCTGGTTCGAATTGACGATGGGTGGCGGCCGGCTCGCGGCGAACACCGCCGAGGTGTCCGCGACCGCGAACTAACCGTCTCTGGCGAACGTGTCGATTGCCGACAGTACCAGAGGAGGACCCTCGATCCAGCCCGCCGGAGTATGGATCGCCAGATGCCGGTCGAACTATCCGCTCTCGATAGAGCGATTATTTCCCCGTCGCCAGGTGCATGATCTTTTCTTGCGTCGCGTCCGCGCGGGCGAGTTCGCCGGCGAGGCGGCCCTCGTGCATGACGAGAATGCGGTCGCACATGCCGAGGACTTCGGGCAGTTCGCTGGAGATCATGAGGATGGAGACGCCTTTGCGCACTAGGTCGTTCATAAGCCGGTAAATCTCGACCTTCGCGCCGACGTCAATGCCGCGGGTCGGCTCGTCGAAGATGAGCAGCTTTGACCGTGTAAACAGCCACTTCGCGAGGACGACTTTTTGTTGGTTGCCGCCGGATAGGTTCTGCGCGATCTGATCGATGGAAGGCGTTTTGATTTGGAGGTCGGCGACGAACTTTTCGGACGCGGCGCGTTCTGCGCGGCGCGAGATGAATGGGCCGCGCACGAGCGCTTTGAGGTTTGCGAGGGTGGCGTTTTCGCGGACGGTCATGCCGAGCACGAGGCCTTGGTGCTTTCGGTCCTCGGTGAGCAGCCCGATTCCGTGGGCGATGGCGTCGCGCGGCGAACGCAGTTGGACGGGCGCGCCGTCGAGGTAGATCGCGCCGTTGTCGAGCGCGTCGGCGCCGAAGATAGCGCGGGCGACTTCGGTGCGGCCCGCGCCGACGAGGCCGGTCAGTCCGACGATTTCGCCTTGATGCACGGCGAACGAGACGTTTGCGAATGCGCCGCGGCGGGTGAGGCCCTCGACACGCAGGCGTTCCGGGCCGCGCGGGAATTGCTCCTTCGGGAACTCGTCCTTCAACTCGCGGCCGACCATCATGCGGATGATGTCTTCGCGCGTGACCTCGAGCACCGGTTTGGTGGCGATGTATTGGCCGTCGCGCATCACGGTCACGCGGTCGCCGATTTGGAAAATTTCGTCGAGCCGGTGGGAGATGTAGATGATGCCGATGTTCTGCTGCTTGAGTTCGCGGATGAGGCTGAACAGGTGCGCGAGTTCGTGGCCGGTCAATGTGGCCGAAGGTTCGTCCATGACGATGATCTTGGCGTTGAACGACACGGCCTTGGCGATCTCGACCATCTGCTGTTCGGCGATGGAGCATTCGTTGACCGGTTTGCGAGAATCGAGATTGACTTGGATGCGATCGAGGACCGCACGCGCGTCGCGGTGCATGCGGCGCCAGTCGATGAAGGGCGATCTGCCGAAGCGGGGTTCGCGGCCGAGGAAAATGTTCTCGGCGACGGAGAGGTAGGGACTTAGGTTGAACTCCTGGTAAATCATGCTGACGCCGAGTTGTTGCGCGTGGTGCGGGGATTGGAGGCGGACGGGGCCGCCGTCGAGCCGGATTTCGCCTTCGTCCATCGGCTGTGCGCCGGCGAGGATTTTCATCAGTGTCGATTTGCCCGCGCCGTTCTCGCCGACGAGGCAATGGACCTCGCCGGGATGGAGGTCGAACTGGACGCTGTCGAGCGCGAGGACGCCGGGAAAGCGTTTCGTGACGCCGGACATTTGTAAGACGGGAGCGAGCATGTGCTTAACGTTTCCGTAGCAGGGGACGCGCGAGTATATCAAGACCCCGCGCCGCGCGGAGCATTCAAGGCAGTGGCGAGTCAGCGGTCCGTAATGGTTTCGGCCTTGATGAATTTGTGAATAAAAGGGATAGCAATTATCCCGCGGAGAGGCCGCCATTCCGCGTCCTGAAAACCTTTAAGCCCGATTTGGATTTGCCGGAGATCGTCCCGCAGACGAAACGTCCCAAACACGCGGTCCCAAACCGAAAAAATGCTCGAGTAATTCGAATCGGTCTCAGGCCGATAGTCGCTATGGTGGACCCAATGCATCCAAGGTGTCACGATGACCGCGCGCAATCGCCGATCCAGTTTCGCGGGGACAGCGACGTTGCTGTGGTGGAACATGATGATCGGCAACAAGAGCAATTCGTAGACCGCCAACTGAACCATGGACAAACCGAGGACCGGCAGCACGGCCATTCGCGCCAATGCGGACAGGGCGATCTCGCCGGTGTGAAATCGGAGCGCGGTGCTCGCGTCCATCTCCGCGTCGCTGTGGTGAACGGCGTGGAACCGCCACAACAGCGGGACCCTGTGGTTCATCACGTGCCAAGCATATTGCCAAGCGTCAAAGAGAATGATCGCCAATACCCATTGCAGGACAACGGGAAGCGTTACCCAGTTGAGCAAGCCAATGCTTTGTTCCCGGGCAAACTCCGACGCGAGCAGCAGACCCGCTGAGAAAAGGACCGCCACGATCAAGGCATTGACGATTCCGAGGACGATGTTTCGCGCGTAATGTTCACCGCGGCGGGCGCGAGCACCGATCAACGGCCACGCGACCTCGAGGCCCCAGAGCAGGGCGAGGATAATTGCCGCGGAAACCCCGCGAATGCTGAGTATCTCGAAGTCCACCGCGACAGATGCCCCAGTCTTCCGAGTTTCGGCATAGTACGGCGCGCCGAGGCGGAACCAGGAGTGTATCAAGAGTCAGCATCGCACGGACGGGCCGCGCGACGAACTGATATACTGTAACGTGAGTAGACATTCGTGGGGCTGAAAATGGTCCGGCTAAACGAGCAATCCTTCGTGAGCGAATTGTCCCAGCGTCTCGATGAAGCCGAGCGGACCGGCGAGCGGACGATTATTCAACGAAATGGGAACGACGTCGCCGCGCTTGTATCGATGGACGAACTGGATTTGCTCGAGAAGCTCGAGGACTTTATCGATTTGTCGGAAGCAGAGAGGCGACTGTCTGACCCGGCCGAGGAACCGCTCCCGTACGAGGCCATCCGCGAGAGACTCGGCCTGGTGTGACGTACGCAGTTCGAATTGTTCCATCCGCCGCAAAGGAACTCGAACGTCTATCATTTGAGAACCAACGGCGAATCGACAGCCGGATCAGCGACCTGGCGAGCAACCCGCGGTCTCCCGGTTCGACTCCTCTTAAAGGGGGGATGCGAGGGCTTTGGCGAACGCGCGTCGGGGACTACCGGATCATCTACGAGATTCGCGACTCGGAACTCGTCGTCGTCGTTGCAAAGATCGGTCACCGGCGAGAAATCTACCGCGACTGATTTACTGCAACCGATTATCGGCGCGAAATAAAAACTTCATTCGCCAAGGTTGGCGGCCGCGAGCACGAACAGCCCTCCCGCGGGGTAGTGAAAATCCATGGTTCCCGCAGTCACGTCGGTTTGGTACGAATCGAGTACGTTCCAGCGGTGTTGGTCTTCGTCCCACAGGAACGGCGCGATCTTTTCGGCGCCGGCTTCGCGGGCCTTGGCGAGGTCGAACGTGAAGTGCATGTGCAGGCCGGCCGTCGTGACCACGAGATCATCGGGCGCGAAGTGCGCGTAGTCGCTGAACGTCGCGCCGGGAAGGCCTTCGGCCGAGTCCACCGGATTTACTGGGTATCGCGACACCATCATCGTGCCGCCGAAAATGTTGCAGCAGGGGATGTACTTTGCGAGGAGCGTATCGTCGCCGAGGGGGTAGAGCAATTCGACGGGCGGATTGCCCGTGATATCCAACTCTTCGACGTATGCGAGTGGCAGGGAGGTCGGCGCTGACTCGACGATCTTTTCGTCGGCGGAGAAGGATGCGACGAGCGTCAACGTGCCCATCGCGGGACGCGCCGGAGGGGGGACACGAAACGTGAATTGTCCGTGCTCGAGCGCCTTGGTCGGTGCGGTCCCCGCATCGCCTGTTGAATAAGCATAACGAAGGGAGACTTCGGCGGCAGAGGTGTTGCCCAAACGTAGCGAGGCCTCGAACCCTTCCAAGGTGTCGGCCCAGAGGGGTAACTTCCAATCGACGGCAACAGGCGCGGGTCGCACGCTATCGTCGGCTTGGGCGCGGAGGGCGATCGCGACGAACACGGCAGTCGCAATTGTTCGGAGAACCGCTTGCACGTCGTTAGTACCTATTCCTGTATTCTGACACCAATCCGCGTGTTTAGTTCCGCTTATTATAGTCCTGTTGGATTTTGAGCGCTCGAAGGGTAATCTCGAAAACGAGTCGAGATGCAGTGCCTACTGACACGTTCCTCCATCTGACCGACTTCCACTTCTGGGAGGTCGTGCTCAACCCGTTTCGACTGTTGAACAAGCGGCTGCTCGGTAACGTGAACGTCTGGCTCCGGCGGCGGCACGAGTACGCGGTGGATCGCGCCGAGCAATTCGCCACGGACATCGCGGCGACGGGTGTTCGCCAGGCAATTCTCTCCGGCGACTTCGCCTCGACAAGCACGCACAAAGAGTTCGAGGCCGCGAAGGTCTTCGTGCAACGCCTCGCGGATGCAGGCATCGAACTCATCGCGATCCCCGGCAACCACGACGTATACACCTTCGAGTCGGCGCGCGCGCGGCGCTTTGAGCAATACTTCGACGAGTGGTATCCGAAAGAGGGACCGCCGGCGCGGCGGACGCTGGCCGGTGGGACGCCGATCGTGCTCGTGCCGACAGTATGCCCGAACCTGATTTCCTCGAAGGGCCGCATCACGCCAGCCCAGGTCGATGCCACGGCGAGGCTGCTCGAATCGTGCGGATCGCCGGTCGTCGTCGTGGGGCACTATCCCGTGCTGCATGAAGTGCGCGGCGCCTATGCGAGCAAGCCGGGCCGCCGATTGAGGAACGCCGAATCGCTGCGCCGCGTCCTGGGCGAATGCGGCCGCCGCGTGTTGTACGTCTCAGGCCATGTACACCGATTTAGCTATGTTCGCGATGCGGAGTATCCCGAGCTTTGGCACTTGACCTCGGGCGCGTTCTTCCGCCGCGATCATGCGCTGGGTATCGAGGGCAACTATTCAAAGGTCTCTATTGGACCGGACGGTTTTTCCGTCGAGCGATATACCTGGCGCGAAAAATGGGAGCATGCGAAACTCGACGCCACGCTGCCCTAGGATCGCCTCCAGGGAATTTGGCTGGGGCGGCCGGGGTTTGTAGGATAGTCGGGCCGTTGCGAACGCGTTCAGCGGCAGAGGTATCGAACAATGAAATTCCCAATTTTCGTCAAACAAACGATCCAATCCATAGCGGCGCTCACGGTGCTCTGCGGATGCACGGCAAAATCGGACTTGGCCGCGGCGCGGTCAGCGGAAAACTCGGAGAAATCGGCAATGGTAACGGTGCGTGTGATTGGGCCGGACGGAAAACTGACGGGGCCGGTAGAGGTGCCGCGAGTCGTGATGAGCGAAGCCGAGTGGCGAAAAAGACTCACGCCCGAGCAGTTCGCAATCGCCCGCTCGAAGGGCACCGAACGCGCATTCTGCGGCACGCTCCTGGACAACAAAAAGCACGGCTACTACGTGTGCATCGGATGCGATTTGCCGCTGTTCTCTTCGGAATCAAAATTCGAATCGGGCACTGGTTGGCCGAGTTTCTTTCAGCCGGTGGCGAAGGAAAACGTCCACGAAGAGACGGACACGAGTTACGGCATGGCGCGCACCGAGATCACCTGCGCGCGCTGCGACTCCCATCTCGGCCACGTCTTCCCCGATGGCCCAAAACCAACCGGCCTGCGTTTTTGCCTGAACTCCGAATCGCTCCGCTTCGTGGATGAAGCGGACGTGATGACGCTCGCGCAAGCATTGCCGGTGCCGGACGAGAAGGCAAAGACGCCGAAGGTTGGTGGCCGTCTGCCCGTGCCGGCGAAGGACACTGCCATCGCGGACAAACCGGGAGAGGCCGCGGCGGTCTTCGCCGGCGGTTGCTTTTGGTGTACCGAAGCCGTGTTCGAAGAGTTGGACGGGGTGACGGACGTGATGTCCGGATACTGCGGCGGCGATCCGAAGCGGGCGGACTACGAGTCCGTTTGCACCGGCAGAACGGGCCACGCCGAGGCGATCAAAATTACCTACGACCCGTCGAAACTCACATATGGCCAATTGTTGCGAATATTTTTCGCCACCCACAATCCAACCACGCTAAACCAGCAAGGCCCCGATATGGGGACGCAATATCGTTCGTCCATTTTCTTCATGGACGACGAGCAGAAAGCTGTCGGGGAATCGTACATCGGACAATTGACCGGCGCGCAATCGTTCTCGAAGCCCATCGTGACCAAGCTCGAACCGCTCACGGAATTTTTTCCCGCCGAGGAATACCACCAGGACTTCGTCAAGAACAATCCTCGCCAAGCCTACGTCCAACAATGGGCGCTGCCGAAACTGAAGAAGCTCAAAGAAATCCTGAGCGAAGCGGAGGCCGAGTAGGAGATCGGTATCGCGCGACAACGGGCGTCCGGATTGAGTTCCGGATTTCTCTCCAGTCGTCATTCCCGCGAAGGCGGGAATCCAGAGCAAATGTGCCAGACCTCTGGATTCCCGCCTTCGCGGGAATGACGGAGGGGGCGCGATTGTCCAACGAGGCGGGAATGACGGCAATGCGCGGTCTTCGGCGGTCGGCCGTGAGTCATGCGATGCGGCGTGATGGACATACCGTGGCATCGGCCCCTATTATTCCGGTTTCCTTGATAGATCTACGGAGCCGGAACCATGAGACGAGTTATTGCGAGTAGTTGCATATTGATTGGGGCAGCGATGCCAGACGCATTCGCGCAGGATGAAGCGAAGTTTCCGTTCGAGATGATCGCGGAAGCCGTGAACGTCGTCTTCGGCGCGGGCGACTTCGAGAAAACGCGCGCCTTCTACGGCGACCTGCTCGGCCTCGAGCGCATCCCGGACCTCGATATCCCCGGAAGCGGGCCGATGCTGCGGTTCCTCGCGGGAAAGTCTGAACTGAAGTTCATCGTCAGCGCCGGGCCGCTGCCGAAACAGGCCGGCGGACGCGAGACTGCGCGCGGCATACGGATGTTGACGATCTATCTGGACGAGCGTGACGCCACGCTCAAGCGACTGCGCGACGCGGGCGTGGACGTAGCCAATTTCACCGGGGCCGACGGGGAAGAGTATATGAACGGGTTCGTCCGCGATCCGGACGACAACGAGATCAATCTCGTGTTTCTTCCGCCGCAGACCCCGCGCGCGAAGAACCGCAAACTGGTCATTCATTTGACGGTCGCCGACGACGAGGCAACCCAAAAATTTTATACAAAGTTGGTCGGCCTCGAAGAGATCACCCCAGGGATGGACGGACAGTCACGGCCAAAATTTCAGTTCCAGGCGGGCCCGACGACAATTCGCGTGTCGACGGAAAACAAGGACCTTCCGGCAACGCCGAGCCTGCATTCGGACTCGCTCGGAATGCACTACATTCAATACGTCGTGCGCGACGTCGCGGCAGTGCGCGAGAAGCTCATCAAGGCGGGCGCGACGATCACGCGCGAGCCGTTCGCGCTCGGGGAACTTGCGACGATTATGTTCGTGGCCGATCCGGACGGAATCATCAACGAGTTTGCCGGGCCGCAGATGAAGGACTGATTCCGATGATCATCGTGAATACCGAGTTCGTGCCGGGCATGCGCACGATCGCTTACAAGGGCTTCGTCCAGGGCAACACCGTGCGCGCGAAGCACGTAGGCCGCGACATTATGGCCGGCCTCAAGAACATGGTCGGCGGCGAGCTCAAGGGCTACACGGAATTGCTGACGGAATCGCGGACCGAGGCGATGGACCGAATGGTCCGCGAGGCCCAGGCGCTCGGCGCGAACGCGGTCGTCAACGTCCGCTTCAGCACGAGTTCGGTATCGCAGGGCGCGGCGGAGTTGTACGTGTACGGCACCGCCGTGGACGTAGCGCCGGAGTAGGCGCAAGCGGCCAATGTTCGATCTGCTCTCGTATGTAGTACGGACGCTCTCGCTCGGCGTGTCGCTCATTTCGGGTTTCGTCATCGAGCGCAGGCATCTTGCCAGCCTCGACCTTCGCGAGCAGGCCCTGTCGCACATTCACGTCGTCAACGTACAACGGTTTTCTCTGCACGGCCGCATCCTGCAGGCGCAATACGTCGACGGCCAGGCCGTCATCGCGGCAGACTCGTTCAAGGTCCTCGTGAGCAAGATATTGCAGCTGATCGGCGGCGAATTAATCGTCTTCGAAAGCATCCTGCGGCGCTCGCGGCGCGAGGCGATGGTGCGCATGCTCGAAAAGGCCGACGCGATCGGCGCGCGATTGGTGTGCAACGTGCGTCTCGAGACCAGTACGATTTCCGACCGCAGGCGCAACGTCGACGCCGAGATCCACGCGTACGGCACCGCGATTTGTTTCGAAGGGGCGCCGCCGCCTTTGCCTTCCGCGCCGGCCCAGGCGGGGCGCGTGGCGGCCGCAAGCGGTGCGTGAAGCGCGGACCCGATGCGCTATCGGCACAGTTATGAAATACGGCGCCGGGACACCGGGCGTGATGAATGCCTGACGCCAGACGCGCTTTACGATTACTTGCAAGAGACGGCGATCCTGCACAGCGACTCGGTCGATCTCGGCGCGAATTCGCTCGCTGGCCATGGGCTGGCGTGGATTCTCAATCGCGTGATCGTCCATGTGGATCGGTATCCTCGGCGGCGCGAAGTAGTCACGATCGAAACGTGGGCGAACAACCTTCGCGGGCTTTACGCCATTCGCGAGTGGCGCGCCTTGGACGAGTCCGGTGTGGTGTTCGCGTGCGCTACGTCCCGCTGGTTCCTGATTAACATCGAGAAACGAAAGCCCGCGAGAATTCCTGGTTTCATCGCCGAGGCATACGGTGAAATTCCGGAAGATCGCGCGATAGACGATCCCTTTGATCGGGTTTCTCCGATTGAAACAGGAGAGACCACGAAGTCGTTTCACGTCCGGCTCAGCGATCTCGATACGAACCAGCATGCCAACAGTTCGAGATACATCGATTGGGCGATTGAGGCTGTGCCGTTGTCGATTCTCGAATCCCATAATCCGTGCATGATCGATGTAGGTTATAAGCAGGAAGGCCTGCTGGGGGACGGGCTTGTTTCCACAAGCGCGAGGGCGAATGACGATGAGGACGGTCCGGCGTTCGATCACGTGATTCGCCGCGAGGGAAGCGGCGAGGTGCTCGCGATGGGCAGGACGCGCTGGCGGCAGGCCGCTGAATTCGGTTTGTAAAATTCGGCCTGCGGGACTATTGTCAACGAGCGGAGGTCCCCTTCAATGAACGAGCCGGAGCGAACGATGGATCAGATCACGAATTCCGTTTCACGTAGACGCTTTATCCAAGCGAGCGCAGCGGCCGGGGCGGCGTTGAGCGCCAAAGTGTACGCCGCTACGCCCGGCGCGAACGCCCGCCTCAACGTCGGCATGATTGGCTGCGGCGGCATGGCGACGAGCCATCTCAATTCGCTGCTCGCGATGGCCGGCGACGAGAACATCGCCATTCGCCGCGTCTGCGACGTGTATACGACCCGCACGCTGGAGTTTCAGGAGCGGGTCAAAGCGGCGGGCGGCGAGGCTACCATTACGGGCGACTACCGCGAGGTCTTGGCCGACCCCGATATCGACTACGTCGTCATCGCCACGCCCGAACATTCGCACCACCGATTGGCAATGGCCGCGCTCGACGCAAAGAAACACGTCTATTGCGAGAAACCCCTCTGCCACAACATCAAAGATTGCAAAGAGGTCGTCGAAAAGGCCGCGGCCTCCGGCATGAAGTTCCAAGTGGGCGTGCAGGCGATGGCGGACGATTCGTACTCGAGCGCATACGACGCCATTCGCGAGGGCGCGTTGGGGCCCGTCGTTCAGGCGGAGATCGACTACGTGCGCAATCATCCGCTCGAGCGCGGGCCCTGGCGCGAGCGGATCGACGCGAGCATGCCCAAGCCGGCCGACTTAAATTGGGAGGAATGGGTCAATCCGTGCAGCCCCCGCCCCTGGAACCCGAACCACTATTTCGAGTGGCGTTGTTACCGCGACTACTCGGGCGGCGTATCGACGGACCTGTTCATCCACCGCATCACGCGCATCATCCGCGCGTGCGGCCTGACGTTCCCCACGCGCGCCGTCGGCATGGGCGGCATTTACATGTGGGACGACGGCCGCGATCTCCCAGACAACTTCGAGATGATGGCGGAGTACCCCGCCATTGAGGGCATCACGCCCGGCATGACCATCCATTTATTGGGAACGATGGCCAACAAAAACGGATTGCGTCACTGCATTCGCGGGCATGCGGCGACACTCGTATTCACCGACTCGGGATGGGACATCATCGACGAGAAATCGAACAAGGTCGTGCGTTCGCACAAGAAAACCGGCGGCGAGGACGTTACGCCCCACCACAAAAACCACCACGCCGCGATCCGCAACGGCGCCCCGCTGAATTGTCCACCGGAGCTTGGGCTGTACGGGGTCGTCGCGGTGCGGATGGCGAACCTGTCCTGGTTCCAGCGCAAAATGATCGAGTGGGAGCCGAAAGGGCAGTATGCCGAGGCGTGGTAGGGGCCACCGTAGTCAAGTGTTTATTGACTGTCTGCGACGAAACTGGCATCATCCCAGACGCTCGCGCACGTCGGGACTTGCGTGATTCAGCGAGGGCCGCCGGGTATGCTTCGAGGGAGGACGCCCGGATTTGCTGATGGCCTCCGGAGCCACATGGAGCAAGGTAAATGAACGCGTTCTTGCGTAAATTCGCGTGCTTTGCGGCACTGATATGCCTGGTCGCTGCGTTGTCGGGCTGCCCGCGGCGCGTGCTTATCGTGGTCAGCGCCGAAGCGCTCGATTTCGGTGATGGGGACACCGCGCTAACGTTCTCGGTTTCGAAGAATATCACGTCCGGAGAGATGCCCGCGATTGAAGTCATTTCCAGCCAGCCGTGGATCAGTGTCCTGACGTGCACTAGCAAAGCGGACGGGTGTGTCAGCACTGGCCCGGGCGACCCAATCCAAGTTGTGATCGAAATCGATCGTTCACTCTTGGCCGCCGGGCAGAACGAAGGTTTTGTCGAGGTACGTTCCGAGGGCCTGGTATCGCGGCGCGTAACGGTCCGTGCGTTTGCGAAGATTATTCCACGGTTTAGCGCATCCGATCGGACGCCGTTCGAAGGCGAGCGCGTCGAGTTCACGAATTTGACTATGTTCGCGCCCGGATTTGAGGGCATTTCCTATTCGTGGTCATTTGGAAACGGCGGGATCAGCGGACGCGAGACGCCGACCCCGTTGTCCTATCAAGAGTCCGGGAGCTTCACGGTCGCGTTGACCGTGTTGGCGTCGAACGGGGCCGAGGAGGTAGAGGCCACGGCAGAGATTCCCGGCTTCATTGTCGTTGTCGAATTGGAGGCGCCAACGGCGAACTTCACGGTAAATACCGCGTCGGCGCAGGTGAACACCCCGGTGCAGTTTACGGACACGTCGTTGTCCGGGACCGCTGTCGTGACCGGATGGAATTGGGACTTTGGCGACGGGAGATCGAGCACCGAACAGAATCCATCGCACGCGTACCAGGAGGGAGGCACGTACGATGTTACGTTGCAGGTCACATCGGCGCACGGTTCGAACACTATCGTCCGAGATAACGTCATCACGATAACCACATTGCCGCCGGTCGCGGAATTCAGCGTCGACAACACGAACCCGGCGGCAGGCGCGGTCGTCAATTTTACCGACCTATCGGACGCCGGCACCGCGCCGATAACGCGCTGGTTTTGGACTTTCGGCGACGGCGGAACAAACTCTTTGCAAAATCCGTCGAAAGTGTACACGGATCCGGGAACGTTTCCGGTGAGTCTACAAGTGACCACGGAACACGGTGTGGACACGGTAGTCAAGGCAGGCTTCATAACCGTCTTCGCGGAACCTCCGACCGCCGCCATCACGTCGCTGAATCGCCGGGCGCTCACACAGGACGTCGTTCGATTCGAGGACGCGAGCGAAGCCGGTACGGCGGAGATTGAAACGTGGCGCTGGGAATTCGGCGATGGAGGAACGGACACGCGCCAGAATCCGGAGCATGTCTATTTGGATCCTGGGCCGTATAACGTCAGCCTGACGGTCACGACCCGGCACGGTGAGGACAGCGTTGTCGAGAACGGCTTTATCACGGTCTATACGTCGACTCCGCTGGATGATTTTGTGCGTGCGCCGGACGTCAGCTTCGACTATTTCCCCGTGGACACTGTCCAAGGGCTGGGCGTTACGGGTCACGTGCTCGACTTGACGTCCCAGACGTGGCGGCCCGACGACGTGGAGGGCACGGGAAAATGGGACCATTGGCTCGTGATTATCGAGCCGCCCGTTGTTTCGCACGACACGGCCTTGCTGTTCATCGACGGTGGAAACACGTTCGATAGCGCGCCTTCCTCGATTATCGGCGAGGGCCTCCTGGAAGGGCTGGCGGGGATTTCATTGCTGACGCAGTCGATCACCGCGGTGATCGAACAAACGCCGAACCAACCGCTGCAATTTGAAGGCGAACCGCTTCCGAAATCGGAAGACGAGATCATTGCGTATACGTTCCGGCAGTTTCTCGATTCATACAATGCGAATCCGGCCGCGCCCGACAACGAATGGCCTGTCTTGTTTCCCATGACGAAGGCGGCGGTCCGGGCGATGGACGTGATTCAGGAGTTCCTGGGCGAGCGGGACGTGGATCCGATTGAGGTGGAAGATTTCATCGTTTCGGGCGCATCGAAACGCGGCTGGACGACGTGGCTCACCGCGGCGGCGGATTCAAGGGTTAGCGCGATTGCGCCGATTGTGATCGATTTCCTGAACTATGTGCCGCAAATTCAGCACGGGTTCGACGTGTACGGATTCATTCCGGAGGCCGTCTTTGACTATGCGGAGGCCGGGATATTCTTCGTCGATGATCAGGGAGAACTCGTCAACAATTTCGCAACGCCGGCCGGAGCAGCGCTCCGAAATCTTGTGGACCCGTTCGAGTACCGCGACCGGTTCGAGTCCGTGCCGAAGTTGTTGATCAATGCGAGCGGGGACCAATTCTTCTCGCCGGATTCCGCGCAATTCTATTTCGACCAGTTGCCGGGCGAGAAGTACTTGTCGTACATCCCGAACAGCGGGCATGGCGTAAGCGCTGAGGCTGTCGGTGAGGTCCTCGTGCCGTGGTACATGGCCAAGCTCAGGCATCTCGATCTACCGGCCGTGGAATGGGAATACACGGCCCAAAACCGCGTGGTAGTTCGGCCCGAAATCACGCCATCGGCCGCGCGTTTGTGGACGGCGCGTTCATCCGCGCGCGATTTTCGGTTGGACGACGACGTCAACCTAGGCACGCTGACGCCGTGGCAGTCGATATCGATTGGCCCGAATGGCGACGGAGACGTTATCGGATTCATCGGCAACGTAGCTACCCAGTGGTCCGGATTCTTCGTGCAATTGGAATTTCCGAACCCGGTGAACGAGTTGCTTGGCGAGGACGAGACACCCGCGCCGCCGTTGTTGATCTCGACGGAAATCCGGATTACGCCGGACACAAATCCGGTGCGGGACCTTGACGGACCTACTGCGTCATTCGACATTCTTGGCGCACCCATCTCGGCGGGGGATCCGGTCGGGTTTACGGACACGTCAGAAGCGGGAACTGACCCGATTGTGAGCCCGATCATCCGCTGGATTTGGGATTTCGACGATGGCTCCGCGATAACTGAAGACAACTTTACGGCGGAAACGCAGCACACGTTCGCGCAAGCCGGGCAGTACGACGTGTCCCTTACCGTGAAGACCGTACACGGTGAATCGACGGCCACCACCAGAGTGAACGTCTCGGCGAAGTAGTCCTCTACGAGCCGGTGGCGACAGTCGAGATTGCCGCATACGCGCGCCATGCTAAGAAAACGTCTCCACGGAAGCGCGTACATCCCCCGCCGCGCAAACCGCCGCGCGGCACCCCCTTCAAACGGGGGAATTTGTCGAAGTCGATCATCCCATCGATTGTGGACTTTCTTCCTCGAATCCCGGCGACAGCCGTGTTGAACTCGTAATGACGGATTTGGGTAACTTTTCGAAGTTGTCAGCAAGCGGTGTCAGCGAAAAATGAGCGCCGTATCTGCAAACGACTTTTGCCACGGGCAGATAGGCTGGTCCGGCGCTTTACTTTTTAGTGGCGCTTTTGCAACTCGACCGGGTACTTAGGCATTCTATTCAGTAGTGGGGAAGTTGCGGGCACTCGTGGAGGAGTTATCATGAAATCGAAAGTCAAAATTATCTCTCGTGGGCGATCTTGTTTGTGCCCCGGGCCGATGGATCGGCGTGAGTTCCTTAAGGTGGGCGTTGTCTCGGGCCTTGGGCTGACCCTTGGCGACTACTTTCAATTGCGGGCATTTGCCGAGGCCCCCGCGCCGAAGGCGCAGTCGGTCATTTATATCTTTATGGCGGGTGGGATGAGCCATCTGGATACCTTCGACCCGAAGCCCTACGCGCCGATCGAATACCGCGGCGAGTTGGGCGTTGCGAATACAAACACGGGCGACGTGTTTAGCGGGCAGTTGCCGCGGCTTGCCGCAGTGGCCGACAAGATGACTATCATCCGCTCGATGACGCACGGCGAGGCGGCGCACGAACGCGGCACGCACAACATGCTGACGGGCTACCGGCCGAGTCCGGCGATTACGTATCCGAGCATGGGGAGCGTGGTGTCGCACGAGTACGGCCCGCGCAAGGACCTGCCGCCGTACATCTCGGTGCCCAACGCGGGTGAGCCGTTCTTGGGCACGGGTTACTTGAGCGCGGCGTATGGCCCGTTCAGCGTGGGCGGCGAGCCGCAGGACGGCGGATTCCAAGTGCGCGATTTGAACCTTCCCGGCGGCGTGACGCCCGAGCGCATGGAACAGCGCAAGTCGTTGCTCGCGACGGTAGATTCTCATTTTCGGGAAATGGAGCACGGCGATCTGTTGGACGCGATGGATACCTACTACCAGCGCGCGTACGCGTTGATCTCGTCTCAGAATGCGCGGGAGGCGTTCAACGTCAACGCCGAGCCGGAGGAGATTCGCAACGAGTATGGCCGCACGTACTTTGGCCAACGGCTATTGCTCGCCCGGCGGCTCGTCGAGGCAGGCGCACGGTTCGTGACGGTGATGCACGGAGGTTGGGACAACCACGTTCAGATTAACAACGCGATGCGCAACCAATTGCCTGAGGTCGATCAAGGGCTTTCCGTGTTGCTCACCGATCTGGAGCGTCGCGGATTGTTGCAGTCGACGTTGGTCGTGATGGGCACGGAATTCGGCCGCACGGTCCGCATCAACAATGACGGAGGACGCGACCACTGGCCAAAAGCCTTCAGCGTGATGATGGCGGGCGGCGGCATCAAGGGCGGAGTGATTCACGGCTCGACCGACCAGCGCGGCGCGGAACCGAAGGACAATCCGGTGACGCCCGAGGACATGGCGGCGACCATCTTTACTCAATTGGGCATTCCGCCGGAGAAGAAGTTGATGTCGGCGGGCAACCGCCCGATCGACATTGTTCGCGACGGTAAGGTGATACAGAGTGTGGTGGCGTAGGCCGGCGAACGGGCGAAGAGTTCAACGCAGGCGACGCAACGACACGCAGAGGGAGGCGAATATCATCGTGAATGGCCTTCATCATTCTGAGCGGGGCGACGAATCTCGACCACCGAAATGACCCGGGTACAGAACGGGCGCGCGGAAGCCAGCGCAGCAATGGCCTTGCCATACATGCACGTTTCTTGCACAAGGAACCCGCACGACACCGGTCTCCGGCTTAGTACGACGGTGTTGGGATAGTTCTAGTCGGCGGTTACGCCGTCTCGGGGGTAGGCGGAGTATTTGACGCCATGAACGAAAAAAGCATTTTGCAGGGGCTAGTGACGCCGTCGCTGATCGCGTTGGCGTTTGCGGCGGGTTTCTCGACGCATTGGGCGATGGTGCGGACTTCGGGGGGGGCGGTGCCCTTGCCGCCGACGGCGCAGAATGAATTGCCGGCGGGACCGGCGGTGGAGAAGCCGGACCAACCTGCTGCGCTTCCCGCAACTGCCGTTGAGCCGCCGGCTACGGCGGATAAACCGCCGACGTCCACACCTCTGATCGATGTGTGGCCGGGGCGGCATCTTTTTATTGAGGTTGAGGGCCAATGGCTGTCTCAACCGGCGAAGGACCTCATTCGGGAAATTCGTCCGGGCGGCGTGTTGTTGCGCACGGAGAATATTGATTCGGTTACGCAGACGTTGGCGCTGGTTCGGGAGATCAAGGAAGCCGACGGACTCGGACGCCGTCAGATGTCGGACCTCCCGATTGTCGCGCTTGCGCTGACAGAAGGCGCGGCCCTGGACATGGCTGCCGGCGCGTCTACCTCAATCACGGAGCTCGCATCGGCGTCGTCTGTCGATCCGGCGCGAGAACTCGGCAGGACGCTCGCGAGCGCGCTGAAGGACCGGGGCATCAACGTCTTGTTTGGGCCCGTGCTGGACGTGGGCGGTGAGGCGCCGGTGGATAGCGCGTACCAAACGCGAGTCATTAGCCGAGATCGCATCGTCACGGCGGCAATGGGTCTTGCGGAGACCGACGAACTTTTGCGCGCAGGGGTGCTTTGCGCGGTCGCGACATTTCCGGGATACAGCGGCGCCACGCGCGGGCCTTTGGGCGGCTTGGTGTTGGCGCAGGATACACAGGAACTCGCCGAGTTGCTCTATCCGTTCAGCGCGGCGGCGGCGAACCGGGTCCCGGGCATTGTCGTGGGGCACGTAGCGGTGCCCGCCGTGGACAATAAACATCCGAAGCGGTTGGCATCGCAGTCGCCTAAGATGGTGCAAGAACTGTTGCGCGGACTTTGGAGCTTTGACGGCGTGGTCGTCGGTGACGATGTCACGTCGGCGTTGTTGGGGGCGGAATCGACCCCCGGCGTCGCCGCGGTCGAAGCCGTTGTGGCCGGGTGTGACGCGGTGATCATTGGCTCGGCGGACGCTGAAGATATTCGCTCGGTGTGTGCCGCAATTTCCGGGGCCGTTGCTGATGGCAAGGTGAGTGAGTCGGCGTTGGCGGACAGTAAGCGGCGGCTCGACGCGTGGATCGCGCGGCTGGAATCGCCTACAGGACTCGAGGGTATCCTGCCTGAGTTGCCTGGGAGTTTGCTTCGTGTAGCGAAGGCCGAGGACGAGGCGGCGGCGCCAGCCTCGCCCCAACCGACGCCCATCGCGCAAGACGTAACGCAGGTAGAAGCGCCCGAGCTTTCGCCGACTTCGCCGCCCACAGAAAGTGCGACGGACAGCGAATTGAAACTTCCGGAATCCGGTAAACTCGAGGAGGCGCAAGGCGAGTATCAAGCCGTGCAATCGCCCGTGGAGATCGGCGAGCAGCCACCGAGTGCGATCGCTGTGGAGACTACCTCCGCGCAGACGCCGTCTCCTCCGGAGCCGTCTCCTAGTGAGTTGGTAGTCGCCGCCCAGCCTGACCAGGCGAATGGTGACACTACGATCGCGTCGCCTGCGCCCGAGATGGCTGCACCTGCGGCCGATACCGTTACGGATGCGGCGGCCCCCTCGCCTGAGACAGCGAGCGTAGAGACCTCGGACGCATCGAGCGATCAAGCGCCCGCGACGGATCAACTCGCATCCGAGTCGACGCGGGCGAACTCCGCTCCGCCACTTTCAACCGAGATTCTTCGCGAAGTAGTGCCCGCGGCGATAGGCGACCCAACGATTGTTCCCGATGTAGCGCAAGTCGCGCCGACCGATGCAGAAGCCGAAGCGGCTGGTAAGACGGATACGGCGCCTGCGATCGCTGAAGGCGAGAAGGCGGATGCGAGCGCGCTCGAAATCGAGGATACACTGGCAGACGCCGCCGCGAATCCAGCGCCGCCCGCGGATAGCTCGTTGGAGATCCCGGAGCAGCCGCCTGCGCCGCCAACCGAGTCCGTAACGTCTGCCGCCGATCAGCCCTCCACGGAACCAGCGCCCGCTGCGCCTGACGAGATTGAGATGACACACTTGGTCCTCCCCGGCGAGACGATCATGGAAATCGCGACGAACTACGGGGTGCAGGCCAGCGATATTCAGGCTTGGAACGAGTTGCCGAATTTGAATGTGGAATTCGGGAAGGCGCTGAAGCTGCGAGTGAAGCCGGACGTTGCGGAGAGAATTCGGGCGGAGGAGGCGCAGCGGCCTCCGGAGGAATTCGAGGAAACGGCGCACGTGGTGGCGTCGGGAGAGACGTTGACGTCGATTGCCGCGGCGTACGGGGTGCAGATTCGGGACCTCGTTCGCTGGAACGGGTTGACCGATTCGCGGCTTCAGGTGGGGAATGAGTTGAAGGTGTATCGGGGGCCTGGAGCGGAAACGATAGAAGCAGCGAAACCCGCGACGACGACGTATCAGGTCAAGAAGGGCGACACGTTGACGCAAATCGCGCGACGATTTGGAGTGACTCCACAAGATATTCTGAACGCGAACAACCTAGACGATCCGAATAAGGTGATTGTGGGACAACGGTTGACGATTCCGGTGAAGGAATAATTGGCCAATGGGCGTAGGCGGAAACGGCGCAACTGGGCGCAGTGATTTCGTCCACTGGATTTCGGTGCCGACGCGTTGGCGGGACATGGACGCGATGCGGCACGTGAATAGCGCGGTGTATTTCACGTACCTCGAGGCTGCGCGGATGGAGTATTTTCGGGGCGCGGGGCTGCATACGTTTAAGATCGACCGGAAGGAGGGGCCGGCGGTGGTATCGCAGACGTGCAACTATCGTCAACAGGTGTTTCATCCTGTGGTGTTGGAGATCGGGACGCGTCTGATTGAATTGAAAGAGAAAACGTTCACTGTCGAGTACGAGGCGTATTTCGAGGGGACGGACACGCTCGTGTGCGACGGCTCGACGACGATGGCGTGGGTGGATTTGGAGCGTGCGCGCTCGATCCCGCTGCCGGATGCGCTACGCAAGGCGATCGAGGAGTACGAGGGGCGGGCGGATGGGTCTGGCGCGGGCAGCGGAGGGCCGCTTGCCCCACATGGTCTTGGAGAAAAACTAGGGCGGGACGCTACAGCCGTTTGACGCGGGGGCCGTCGGGGGTGTCTTCGACGGTCCAGCCAAGCGCGGCCAGTTCATCGCGGATGGCGTCGGAGCGGGCGAAGTTTTTGGCGCGGCGGGCTTGTTGGCGTTCGAGCACGAGGGCGTTAACTTGTTCGGGGGTTTCTCCGTCGGCAGCGCCGAGTAGGCCGCAGACGGCGTCGAGCCGATCGAATAGGGCGGTGGCGTTCGCTGCGCCGGACTTGCTCAGCGTTCCGTCGTCTACCAGTTTGTTGGTGTCGCGGATGAAATCGAAGACGGCGGCGAGCGCGCCGGAGATGTTGAGGTCGTCGTCGAGTGCTTCGGCGAATGCCTTCTCGCAGACCTCGCACGCGGTGCGACTATCTTCGCCCTCGGTTCGCGTGACGTGCTTTAGGCGGAGGCGGAAATCGCGGACGCGTTGCACCGATTGCTTCGCGGCCTCGAGGGTCTCGATGGAGAAGTTCGTGGGCTGGCGGTAGTGCGTGGCGCGCAACGCCCAGCGTACGGCGGCGGGGTCGTGGCCGTCGTTGAGCAGGTCGCGGAGCGTGATGGTGTTGCCGAGGGACTTGGAAATTTTGCGGCCTTCGATGTTGAGGTGCGCGGCATGCATCCAATACTTCGCGAAGGGTTTGCTTGTTGCCGCTTCGGACTGCGCGATTTCGTTTTCGTGGTGCGGGAACACGAGATCGATTGCGCCGCAGTGGATGTCGAAACTTTCGCCGAGATATTTCATGCTCATAACGGAGCATTCGAGGTGCCAGCCGGGTCGCCCTTTGCCGATCTCGGTCTCCCAGAATATTGCGCCGTCGTCTTCGTCCCAGGCTTTCCAAAGGGCGAAGTCGCGGGCGTCTTCGGTGGAGTATTCGTCGCTATCGACGCGGCCACTCGCGCCTTGCTGCAAGGTCTCGACGTCGAAGTGGCTGAGCTTGCCGTATTGCGGGAACGATCCGATTTTGAAATAGATGCTGCCGTCGGCGTCGTAGGTGTGGCCCCCGGCGCGAAGGCGCTTGATGAGGTCGACCATTTCGGGGACGTGGTGGGTGGCGCGGGGCATGACCTCGGGGAGGACGAAGCCGAGGGTGTTGAGGTCGTTGACGAATTCCTGGGTGTAGCGCTCGGTGAGCGAGGGCAGGGACTCGCCGGTCTCGCGGCAAGTGCGGATGATTTTGTCTTCGACGTCGGTGATGTTCATGACGTGGGTGACGGCAAACCCGCGGTAGCGCAGGTGGCGTTTGAGCAGGTCCTGGAAGAGGAAGGTGCGCAGGTTGCCGATGTGGGCGAAGTTGTAGGCGGTGGGGCCACAGGTGTACATGCCGACTTTGCCGGGCGCGAGGGGCTCGAAGAGTTCTTTTGTGCGCGTGAGCGTGTTGTAGAAACGGATGGGCATTGGGGGGCACCGTGGAGAAGAATCGAGAGCGCGGAATTCTATCGGTGAAGCGGCGTCCGATCAACCAAAAACGGGCGTGTGGTAACGGGCGCGTTCAGTCTTCGAGGAGGGCGCGGACGAAGTCTTGGGGGTTGAAGGGCTGCAAGTCTTCGCTGGATTCGCCGACGCCGATGAATTTGATGGGGATGCCGAGTTCTTTTTGGATGGCGATTGCGATGCCGCCTTTGGCGGTGCCGTCGAGTTTGGTGAGGACGATGCCGGTGACGCCGAGCGCTTCGGTGAATTGGCGGGCTTGTTGGAGGCCGTTCTGGCCGGTGGTGGCGTCGAGCACGAGGAGAATTTCGTGCGGAGCGCCGGGGTGGCGTTTTTGGACGACGCGCTTGACCTTCCTCAATTCCTCCATGAGGTTGACCTTGGTATGGAGTCGTCCGGCGGTGTCGATGATGACGCAGTCGACGCCGCGCGAGATGCCGGCATCGGTCGCGTCGTAGGCGACGGACGCGGGATCCGCGCCTTCCTGGTGTTTGATGATGGGGACGCCGATGCGGTCGGCCCAGATGGCCAATTGTTCGACGGCGGCGGCGCGAAAGGTATCGCCCGCGCCGAGCAGCACGGACTTGCCCTCGGCCTTGAGGCGGTGCGCGAGTTTGCCGACGGTAGTGGTTTTGCCGGAACCGTTGATACCGGCGACGAGCGTGACGTGTGGGCGCTCGTCGGCGTGGAACGAAACAGAGTGCTCGCCCTGTCCGAGGAGTTCGGCGAGTTCGGCGCGCAACACGTCGAACAATTCATCGGGCGCGGCGAGCCTTCGTACCTTCGCGACGGCGCGCATGCGCTCGATGACGCCGAGTGTCGTGTCGACGCCGAGGTCGGCCTGGATTAGGACTTCCTCGAGTTCGTCGTAGACCTGATCGTCAATTTTGGATCGCCCGCGAAAGACCGCCTTGACGCCGCCGGCGAGCGAGCCGCGCGTTTTGGTGAGGCGTTCTTTTAGCCTGCCGAAGAACGAGCGTTTTTCGCCGGATTGATCTGTGCTCATTCTGAAGGGCCTTTCCGACGCAGCAGACCAATGGGGCGGGCCGCCGAGAAACCGCACTGTCCGGTCTAGCGAATGCGGTAGGCGAACGCGCCGAGATTCTGATCGGTGTAGGTGGTTTGAGCGTAGACGATGTGGCCACCGTCGGCGTTTTTTACGGCGTATCCCAAGGCTTCAAATTTTTCGCCGTTCACTCGAATCGACGCGCTGTCCATCGCTTGGGGACGAAATGCGCCGTCCTCAGTCTGGATCAATTTTGCGAACCCGCGGATCTCGACACCATCTCTGGGTAACGTGGCGACGAAATAGATTTGGTCGTCCTTTCGAAGCAAATTCGCTTCGCCAATAATTTGGTTGGTCCCTTGCAGTCCCTCGGGCCGCGCCAGGACATATCGGCCATTGAACGTCTCGTCATCCACCGGATCGTCCATGGCTTGTCTTCGTTGGGCTTGACCGGACGGGTTTTGTTCGAGGTCGGACTGCAGTTGGTCGTAGATGGACGCGCCGGCCCCAGTCCAAAATTCGAGGCTTCCGGCATCCGTGCCGGACTGCATGCGAACAAGTCCGTTCTCTATCCTCCCCAAGTTGAGAACGACCAAGAGCACCAGCAGGATACCGAACGCGGACAAAAGGCCCGTTAACAATCGGATGCGGCTAATGCGCTCGGCGCCCGGCGCCGCGACCTGCGCTTGAGACAACCTGCGCAACCTTTGGTCGCGCAGGTTTTGGCCACAGGCTTTGCAGATGAGGGCCCCTTCCGGGTTCACCGTCCCGCAACGCTCGCACACCGCATCCGCATCGACGTTGTCGAAGTCGAATGATTGCCCCGGAGTAACTTCTGCCATAATCCCCATCCGCCCGCGAACATGAATTCTGGCACAATTGAACAGGTTTTTCCAACGAGAATTGGGGGCGCCGGAGTCCGTTCGTGATTTCCGCCTTCTTAGAGCCGATATTGCGAGATGGCGTACATTTTGCGAGGCGTGACGGCGCGAACTTGTAACGAACTTCACAGCGAGACGCAAACGGCCACCGGCAGGAATCGCGGAGGAAGACGCGCCTCTCCGGGGAGACGTTGTGGATGACCCTCAAATCATCCACGCAGGGACGCCGGGAGAGCGAACTATGCCAAACGGTTTTTTTGGCGCAACAGGATTGCGAGCAACGCGAGAAGGGCGATTGCAGCGTCCGCGGCCATGCCGCTCGGATACACTAACGGCGCTGCGCCTCCCGAGCAGCCTGGCGTGGGCGTCGGGCCTGGGTCTTCACCGGGTGCGAGGGCGAAGTCCGCGTGAGTGAACGTGTGGTTCTCGAGGACCGTGATTTCGGCGGTACTGCTCTGGAAACCGTCGGCATGGACGGTGACGATGTAGGTGCCCGGTGAGGCGTTTGGAATGGTGAACACGCCGATTTCGTCGGATGAAATCTCGACGCCCTCCAGTTCGATCCGAGCGTTCGAGGCGATCGGTTCGTTGGTGTCGGCGTTGACGACAACGCCAGAGATAGACGAGGGAAGCAGGTTTTTGAGGATCGGCTCGAATTCGACATCGCCGGTCATTTTCGCCGCAACTTCGGCTTCGATGTTCGTGCCCCAATCGTTGTACTGAGCTACGGTTTGAGCGTCTGCTGCATTGCGGACGAACTGGCCTTCGACATCGCTGAAGTGATTAAAGGCCGTGGTTTGAAGTTGGTCTTCGGCGCCAAGCAAAGGCGTCTCCGCTGTACCGGCCTGCTTTGTGTCGGGCAGGAGTACGAAGATCGCGTCGTTGAGGATATCGTTGAAGTAGTTTTGCGTGATGTTGACGCCTGAGTTGCGCGCCCATACGCCGTCGTTCACGCGACGGACAAAACAGTTTTGAATGATTGAGGCGCTGGAGGCAACTCCAGTGACGAGGACGGCGGTCGAGGTCTGGACAAAGTTGCCATCGAGGACAACGTTGTCCACGGTCGCCTTGACGTTCTCGACGTCGAGGAGCGTGACCGGGACGGCGATAGAGACTTCGGCGGGAAAGGTAATGCGCAGATCGCGGATTGTCGTTGATTGTGCGGCCCGCAGCACGGCCCGAGTGGCCGACGGGTCGTCTGCGTCGAAGAACTGGATCGTCGTCGAGGCTGGGTCACTCGCGCTCGCCCCAACGAGGATGATGTTGGGTTCGAGGACGACTCGCTCCGTGTACGTGCCGGCCTTGACATGAATGGTCACGGGGTGGAAGTCGGCTGCGACGGACGCGACGCTTTCAATCGCAAAACTTATCGTCTTCCACGGATTTGCGTTCAAACCAGTCCCGGTGGCGTCGTTGCCGGTGGTCGCGACGAACACATCATCGACGGGATCGTTTGGGTCAAAGGGGTACGTGTCGATTAGCGACTCGAGAAGATTTTCAAGTCCGTCGTTGTCGGGGTCGAGCGCGGCATCGTTGAAGAGAGGATCGAGCGCGCTGCGGACCTCGTATCCGTCGTTCATAAGATCGTTGTCGGTGTCAGCGTCGTCGATGCGCGTGGTGTGTACATTGATTTCGTCAATATTGGAGACGCCATCACCATCGCGATCGGCGGCGGCGTCGGAGGGGTCGCGTTGGTTGAGGCCGTTCGTGGATTCGCTGGCATCGGTGATGCCGTCGTCGTCGCTGTCGAGGTCGAGGTAGTCGGGAATGCCGTCGGAATCGGAATCGATGGCGCCTTCTTCGAGGTCGGTGATGGAGTCGCCGTCGCTATCATCGTCCTGGAAATTGGGAATGGTGTCGCCGTCGGGGTCGTCCTGGCCCTCGATGAAGTCGGGAATGCCGTCAAAGTCAAAATCGGGGCCCTGCTCAAATGCGCCGATGTCGGGCGCGGGACCTTGGGGACGCGGAACGCCGTCGATGTCGTGATTAGGCGCACCATCAAGCGTTCCGGCGCTGATGCCGGGGGAATCACCGAGGAGATGAAAGTTGCGGTTGGCGGGATCGACGAAGAGGGGATCGGCGTCGATGTTACCGTCGCCCGCGAAGCCGCCTTGGATTATGGAGAATGACGCCGCCGATACGCTGGAGTCTCGATCGGTGATTTGATCCGGCGAGTTCGACCACAATACTGAATTGACGACCATGGGCGCGCTGCCCCCTTCGTTGGAAATCGCGCCGCCCTGCTGGCCAGCGGTGTTTTCCGTGATGGTGCAGTTGACGATGCGGGGGTGGGCGTTGTTGAGGTTGTGAATCGCGCCGCCGAGGACCCGGGATTCGTTCCCGGCGAAGATACAATTGATGATGTCCGGCGAGGATTGCGCGAAATTGAAAATGGCCGCGCCGCCGCCTTCAGAAAAGTTGTCGAAAAAGCGGCAGGACTCGATTAACGCGGAAGCGTTGTCAACAAAGATTCCGGCTCCGCCGTCGCTTAGCGCAGTGTTTTCGATAAACTGACAAGCGCGAATCGTCGCGTCGTTTCCCGGGCTCGCGATGTAGATGGCCCCACCTTTGTTGGCGATGTTGGAACGGAAGACGCAGTTTTCGATGAGGAGCGTCGAGTCACTGTTGATGAAAATCGCGCCGCCGAAGCCGTCGACGAGGCTTTCCTCGAAAACGCAGTCGGTAATTGTCGATTGGCTGACGTTGAAATAGATCGCGCCGCCGAAGCGCGATTTGTTGCGTTCGAAGCGGCATCGGACGATGTTCATGGAAACGCCGTTTGCAAAGATAGCACCGCCGCGGTCCTTGGGAAACGTACTGGCGCCGAAACCGTCGCCGTTGCGAACGATAAACCCATCGAGCGTGGCGTCTTCCGCACCCTTGATCACGTGAACGGCTTCGGGATTGAGGCCGTTGCGCTGGTCGAGACCATCGATGACTGCGGGGTTGGCGATCCAGTCGCGTTGCGAGCGTTGTGTTTCGCCGCTGGCGAATCCGCCGTAGAGGGGAACGCTGGCTTTGAGTACAAGCGAGCCGTCGGGATCGAGACGCCGTTCGACATACACGCCGTCGGCGACCCAAATTTCGTCCTGCGTCGAGGCGTTCGCGGCATCGATGGCGTCTTGAAGTTTAGTAAACGCAGTCGCCCAAGAAACGCCATCTTGATTGTCCGAGGTGTTGGATATGTCGACATAAACGGTACGCGCGAGGGTGGGCGAGGTAGCGACGACACAGATGAAAAGCGCTGCACACAAGCGTGGCGTCATTCCGGGTCTCCTCGGTCGTAGGGTATTGGGCACATGCCAGCGCGTTAGACTACCGTAGCCGCGAGGCGAAACGCCAGACCCATGCGGCTAAGCAACTACGCCCCGCGCTCTTGTCGCGGGCACCGTTCCCGAGAGGGCGGAGTGGCTCGTTGCTACGCCAATACAGCCCCGCCGGTGATGCCGGCGAGGCGCTCGTTGATGATGACCTCGGCTTCGGCGGCGATTTGATGGATCAGTTCGGCGCAGGTGGGGACGTCGCGGATGAGGCCCATGACTTGGCCCGCGGACATGACACCGGCTTCCATGTCGCCGGCGTCGTACATTTTCTTGCCTTCGATGCCCGAGACGAGGTGCTTGATGTCATCGATGGTCGCGTTTCCGCTGGCTTCGATGCCGAGTATCTTGTCGGCGACTCCGTTGGTGAGGACGCGCTCGGTGTTGCGCAGGGTGCGCATGATGAGTTTCGTGTCGCGCTCGCTTGCGTTGACGAGGGCCTGCTTGACGTTGTCGTGCAGCGGGGCTTCCTTTGTGGCGCAGAAGCGCGTGCCCATGTTCATTCCGTCCGCGCCGAGCGCGAGCGCCGCAACGAGGCCGCGCGCGTCGCCGAAGCCGCCAGAGGCGACGATGGGGACGTCGATGGCGTCGGCAGTGAGCGGAATGAGGATGAGCGAGGTGACGTCGTCCTCACCGGGATGGCCCGCGCACTCGAAGCCGTCGATGCTGACGGCGTCGCAGCCAATTTTCTGTGCTTTGATGGAATGGCGGACCGAGGTGCATTTGTGGATGACCTTCATGTCCGCCCCCTTGATCTTCTCCATGTATTGTTCCGGATTGCGACCCGCGGTTTCGATGAACTTGATTCCTTCGCCGATGCAGACGTCGATGTAGCCGTCGTAGTTCGGTTGACGCAGGGAAGGCAGAAACGTGAGATTGATGCCGAAGGGTTTGTCGGTCATTGAACGGCACTTGCGGATTTCAGCTTCGAGGTCTTTGGGGGTTGCGTGGGTGAGCGCGGTCATGAACCCCATTGCGCCGGCGTTCGCGACGGCCGAAGTGAGTTCGGCGCGAGCGACCCACATGAGCCCGCCTTGAATGATGGGTAACTCGACCCCGAAGAAATCGGTGATACGCGTCCTAAGCATTCCGTGGCCTCCCGCCTTTAGTTCACATGTTAACGAACGCATAGGCTACAGGGTCTCGGCAACCGTCGTCAACCGAATTTTTGGTCCATACCGGAGTCGGGTAGCCGATTCCAATAGTGACGACAAAGTTTGGTCAGGATTGAAATATATCGGATCGCCACATAGCATTTTTATTTTTATTATTAGAAAATGAGGTCTGCCGCCATCACCCGCCTCGCAGTGGAAACAGACGAATCTACGTTAGTTACCGTCTTCGCTCTTCAATTCAGAGTTCCTGGCATTAGTCTTGCCAATACGTCATATCTGCTGCGGTGAAGCGGGGAAGGACAACGGCTGTGAAGAATTTATTGAACTATTGGACGCTTCGATCTGGCGAAGTCGTGGTCTATTCGAGGGACGAAGCGTTCGTGATTTCCGGCAATGCGAACGAGGTCACGCAAACCGTGCGCGAAATGGCCCGTAAAATCAGGGAAGAGGGGCTAAAAGCGCTCGATTGAGGGAAGGGTGTTCGACGGGAGGCAGTACGGCGACCTCCTTGCCGGGTAACCGAACGCGGCCGCATGAGGCGGGCCGCGTTCTTTATTTTGGGGCCATACCCCGCTGTAATCATCCTTGAGGCGGAACCGTTTACTGATTAACGGGTTTTGCCCATGAAGGTACACGATATCCTTAGCGCGGCGTGGAATCGAGACCCGCGCATTGGTACCTTGACGGGCCCGTTTTGCTCGATTGACCGAGCGGGCCGGACTGGTTCCACCTCAACGTCAAACCGTTTCAGAGGGAATTGTGACTATGTTCAAGCGTTTTGCATTTGCCGCCGCCGTCGCGGCGGCCATCGGCGTCATGGCGCAGGCCCAGGCGCCGTCTCTGGCCGAAATCGCCGGTGCGTGGGACATAAACATCAACGCCATGGGCCGAGAATTTGCGGTGACCTTGTTCGTCGAAGACCAGGGCGGGCAGGCCGCGCTCAAGATCAGCAGCCCGCAAGGCACGCAAGATGCCGAGGGCGCCAAGTATGAGAACGGCGTGCTCAGTTGGAATTTCAAGATGGGCCCGGCGGAGTTGAACCTGTCGGTGACGATACAGGGCGATACCTTTACCGGAACGAGCGCGACCCCGTTCGGCGACGTCGTGCTAAACGGAAAGAAACTGACCGCCGAAGAACTCGCCAAGCGCGCTTCTAAGTTCGATGTGTTGAAGGGCTCGTGGACCGTGTACGCCTCTCAGGGCGACAAACAGTTCGAGAGCGAGATGCGATTCGAGACCCGGGACGGGGAGCTTATCGCGATCATTACGCAGAGCGGGATGGACGTGGAGCTCGATCGTGTAATGCTCCGGGACGGCACGCTCCGCTGGGAGTATCCGCTGCCGTACTCGTCCAATAGCGCGGTCGAGGCGGAAGTAAAGCTTGGGGACGGAACGTTTGAAGGGACGGCGAAGTCCGACGTGCTGGGCGAGGTGAAGCTGAAGGGCCAGATCGTCGATACGACGAAGCTCGTGCAGGCGGCGTACGACGACCCGAAGCCGGTACTTGGCGATTGGGAAGTCGAGACGGACATCGATGGCGTCAAAGGGACCGCGAAACTTAAGCTGTACACCGACGGCCCGGACGCGCGCCTTCACGCGACAATCCAGAGCGAGGCGGGCGAATTGAAGTCGGAGGCCGTGGAATTCGAAAAGGTGGGGGACAGTATGGCGGCGGTGACAATCCATGTTAAGGTGCCCGATGCTGGCGAGAACCCGCTGCAGTTCGAACTAATCGTGAATGGCGACACGTTTGAAGGCGAGGAAGTTACGCTGCCCGACAGCGAGTTCTATGTGAGCGGGAAGAAAGTGCAATAGTACACTCGAAATAGCTGTTCTTTCGGGCGCGATCACTCGGTGGCCGCGCCGTTTGCTTTTGGGCCAGTGAGAGTCAAAGAGTATCTAACGACTGCGATAGTTGGGGTGTCGGCCAAGGGAACAAGCACAGACCAGACGGATCGATTTTGGTCAACGTGGGGAACGCGCTTGGAACTTCCGCAGCGAACACCCGGGCGGCATCGTCTACTTCAGAATTCGCTCGCGCAACCACTGCGTCTTCGCGTCGAGAACGCCGTCGGCTAGGACATCGAACGGCGCGGCGTCCCGCGCCGGGTCGGGCGGCACGCGCAGGCCATGATCCGCTCGCGGAAAAACGCGAATGGTGTAATCCTTATTGTGCTTTTTTTGGATTTCCTCGAGGATGGGAATGCATTCCTGCGGGGACACGCTCTTGTCTTCCTCGCCGTACAGCCAGAGGACCGGAATGTTTACGTCTTTAACGAGCAAAGGGCGCGGATCAAAGTCGATTATTTTCCTGTAGAAGTCACGCCCCGTACTATCGGGTTTTTGCAGGATTAATCCGAGATCCCGATACCAGGCTACGTTCTTGAGTTGTTCACGTTTAGCCTTCAGTTCATCGAAGCCTTGGCCCGTCCTCGTAATAGCGTTGTCGGCCTTCAAGATTTCGACGGCCTTTCTTATCTCCTCCTCCGAGTGGCCCTTGTCGCGGAGCATCACCTCGTAATCGTAGAAGCCCTCGCGCTCGACGTCGTATGCAGCGCCGGAATCCACTATGAGGAATTGCACGTCTTTCGACAACGCGGCGGCCTGAACCATGATCCAGCCGGCCTGGCTGATGCCCGTCATGCCGATGCGCTGGGGGTCAACGTCCGCGCGGGCGCGTAGCTTTTCGACGGCCTTGATGCCGTCTTCAGCGAGCGGAACAAATCCGACCTTGTTCCAATCCCCCGTCGACTTGCCGCAACCGCGCTTGTCGGCGATGACGCAAGCCACGCCGAGACGGGCGAAGAAATCAGCGTGGAAGCGATAGCGGACCATCTCGTGGTCGCCGGAACCGTGTAGCATCACGACGACGGGATGCGGCCCAGGGCCGTTAGGAATGACCAATGCGGCGTTGATATGCACGTCGCCGTTTTCGTAATCGAATTCTTCTTCGTGGTACGGCTGGTCGAGCGGGACACGAGTGAGCGAAAAATCGGCGTTGAAATCGCCACGAACAAACGTACCTTGGAACGAATCGCCGTTGAGGGTTCCAGACAGTGTCCATCCGGGATCCGAACCGTATCCAAGTTCGACCCGATTGCCGTCCGCGCGAACGGTATTGAACGGATAGTCTTTCCAACCGCACGCGGGCAACGTCCACGTTGTGCCTGAATCGGTGGCGGCGATGGAAATCGGGCTTTTCGCGCTGCCCTTTCGTAACTCCCCCTCCCAGTGACCGGTCAACTCCGCTGCGTTCGCTTGGATAAGAAAAATGGCGCCGACCAGGGTGGGGATTCTAAAAGTCATGGTGCTCGCTCCAGAGGTGTCGTACCCTTTTGACGATTCGGGTTCGAGGATGGTTTATCGGAGCGTCCGTAGTTTCTGGTCCTCAGACGAACGCTTCTCGTATCTTTTGGTAGATGCCGCCGAACGCACCGTTGCTCATGCAGAGCACAACGTCTCCCGGGCGCGCGTTGTCGCGGAGCCAACGAACGATTTCAGCAACGTCGTCGGTGTACGCGGCGTGTGGCCCGATCTGCCGCGCGAGTGCGCCGCGATCGAGGCGTTCGGACTCCTGGATTTTCTCGGCTCGGTGGATAGGACCGAACCAGACGTGGTCCGCGCCGCGAAACGCCTCCGCGATGTCGTTTTGAAAATGGTTCGTCACCGTTGTGTTGGAACGGGGTTCGAAGCAGGCGATGAGCCGATGGCCTGCGTATTTGGCCAGAGCGCCGGTGACAGTCTCTCGGATGGCTGTCGGGTGGTGGGCGAAATCGTCGATGAAGACCACGCCGTTCCATTCGTGGAACACGTCCATGCGCCGCTTTACGCCTTGAAATCGAGGCAACGCGGCGATCGCTTTTTGCGTGTCGGCCCCGGCGAGACGCGCGGCGATGATCGCGGCCGCGGCGTTGACCGCGTTGTATTCGCCGGCAAGCGTGATCGTGCAGGGGCCGAGGGATTCGCCGCGATAGCGAAGCACGTAGGTCGTGCCGGTGGCCGCGTTCGACGTGATCTCGATGCGGTAGTCCGCGTCCTCACCGCGGCCGTACGTATGCACCTGGCAAGGGGCATGTTCGCGCAGGGCGGCGGCGCGGGGGAAGTCCGTGCAGAGGAGGAGATGACCGGACGCGGGAATCTGCCGCAACATGAGCCGGAACGCGCGTTCGATGTCTTCGATCGTGGGATAGATGTCGCCGTGATCGAATTCGAGCGAGGTCACGACCGCGATTTCAGGTAGGTAGTGAAAAAACTTCGCGCGCTTGTCGAAGAACGCGGTGTCGTATTCATCGCCTTCGATGACGAATGGCGCGCCGGGCGCGCCGAGCCGGGCGGAATGTGGGAAGTCCTTAACGTCGCCGCCAATCAGATATCCTGGCGCGGCG
This sequence comes from uncultured Nitrospirales bacterium, assembly GCA_964467615.1. GTDB lineage: Bacteria > Hydrogenedentota > Hydrogenedentia > Hydrogenedentales > CAYXRK01. Next base: position 35,914 of record CAYXRK010000016.1, read on the forward strand.
CCGGCGGCATCGAGCACGAACGCGGTGAGGGCGGTCGTCGTGGTTTTGCCGTGCGTGCCCGTGATGACGATGGGGCGGCGCGCGCGGAGTACGGCGTCCTTGAGCCACTCGGGCAAACTCACGTAGTGAAGCCGCCGCTCGAGCACGGCCTCGACTTCCGGGTTGCCGCGCGAAAGAGCGTTTCCGATGACGACCAGATCCGGTCCCCAATCGAGATTCGACGCGGCGTAGGATTGCGCAATGGGCACGCCGAGCGCGGCGGCCATCTCCGATGCCGGGGGATAGAGCGGGCCGTCGCTGCCGCGCAACTCCCACCCGGCCTCGACCGCAAGCCGCGCCCCGGCGACCATGCCCGTGCCGCCGATTCCGATGAAATGGACTTTCGGGCGGCCCTGAATCGATGAGGTGGCGAACACGTCTCGCGGTCGTCCGATTAGGTGGGTTGCAATGCGGAACGTTTATCCGCGAGTTCGCGGATCAGTTCTTCGTACGCGCGCTTATTGTTCGGGCGGACTACGTCGCGGCCGATTGTGTCCCAGCGCCCAAGGTAGGCTACCGCGCGCGCGCGGCGGACTTCAACGCGGCGCGGGGTGACGAAGCGTTGTCACTGGCGCTCGGAGTCGCTTAATCCAGTGAAAAAGCGTAAGATTTGAACGGGGCTATAGTTTGTTCGTAACGGTTTTTTTCAAATTGGAGTGAGGACTATGAGAACCCATATTTCGTCGACGCTTGGTTTGGCGATCGCCGTCGTGCTTTCACTGCCTGCGAGCGGTGGGCCGGTTACGTTCGCGAAGGATGTCGCGCCGATATTTTTCGACAAGTGCATTGGGTGCCATCGCCCCGGCGAGATTGCGCCTTTCTCGTTGTTGGATTACGAAAGCGCGCGGCCTTGGGCGAAGTCGATTCAGCAAAGGATCGTCGCCAAGACGATGCCGCCTTGGCACGCTGACTCGCACAAGACGGCGTTTCGGAACGATCGCAGCCTAACGGATGGCGAAATCAAGACCGTCACCGCGTGGGTGGACCAAGGCGCGAAGCTTGGGGATGCGACGGACTTGCCGCAACAGCCCGCGTTTAACGATACCTGGGCCATGGGCGAGCCGGATTTTATCTTCCACGCGACCCGAGACTTTCCGGTGCCGGCGAACTCGGGCAACATCGATTATCAGAGCATTCATTTCGACCCGGTGGTCGATGAGGACCTGTACATCGTGGAATGGGAAATCCGTCCTACAGCGCGCGCATCGGTGCATCACGCGAACCTTGTTCGAGCGCCGGTCGATTTGCCCCGCGTCGGGATCGGCGAGGCCGTGCAAAAGGGCGGCGACTACCTCGGCAGCTACTTGCCGGGCGCGCGTCCCTTTGGCTACCCGGCGGGGACGGCGCTTCGCATTCCCAAGGGGAGCCGCATTCAAATTCAATCGCACTACATCGCGCTTGACCACGACATCACGGACCACATGATGTTCGGCGTGAAGTTCGCGCAAGGCCGCGTCGATAAGATTGTCCGAACCTGCGGTACGGATGACAGCGACATTCGCATCGCCCCTGGTGACGCCAACTACCGCAAGGCGGCGACCATCGAGTTACTGTATCCGGTGACGATTCTCTCGAGCGGCGCGCACATGCATCTTCGCGGCGCCGAGTATAACTGCCGCGTCATTTTGCCGGGTGGCGAAGAGAGACTAATCGCGGACGTCCCGCGCTACGATTTCAATTGGCAGGTCAACTACGAACTCGCGAATCCGGTCGAGGTACCCGCGGGCACCAAGTATCGCGTCGAGGCAAGGTGGGACAATTCGGACAAGAACCCGAACAATCCCGACCCCTCGGCGGAAGTCACCTACGGCCCGTGGACGGAAAACGAGATGCTTACGACGTGGTCGCACATCGTGTTGACCAACGAGACGCTTGGGCTTAAGGTCGAGAACGGGAAGGTCGTCGGCAAGTTTGATGACGCAGTGGACTCGGAGCACCCGCCGATTTTGCAGACCCTTCCCGAGACCATGCAGCCGGACAGCAAATCGACGGATTGATTTCGCCGAGGTCAGCCCCTTAGCAGGAACTCGACCGTCGAGACGACGCGCACTTTTTTGTGGTACTCGCTGTCCTCGCTGACGCCCGGGGTTTGGTTGCGCGGCAAGATTTCGAAGACGCCCTGGTTCGCGCGGCGAATCGCGCCGAGCGTGCTGCCGGAATCGGCGGCGAATTGCTCGGCGGCCTCGCGAGCGCGCTTGGTGGCCTCGGCGATCATTTCGGGTTTGATTTCGTTGAGGCCGGTGTAGAGATACGTAGGCCCCCAATACGGACCCATCGGTGTCGATAGGACGACGCCGAGGGCGACCAACTCGCCGATTTGCTCGCTCGTTTTCTTTATCGCGATCGGATCGCTGCTGTGGACGACGATGGTCGCTTTGAGGACGAAGCGGCTCTCGATCGGGCCGGACATGTATGCGTCGGCCAGCTTGTCGTTGACCTCGATGCCCTGTAATTCCGTGGCCGCTAAATCGACGCCGTGGCCTTGGAGAAACGTCATGACCTTGGCGCGGTTGTCCTCGAGCGCTCGCTGGGCGACGGCGAGGTCGTCGTCCGTCGCGGCGAATCCGATGTACCAAATGGCAAGATCCGCGTCCACCTCGCGCTCGGAAATGCCTTTGACCGTAACGATGCGTTCCGAAACGCGGCCTTGCTTGAAGCCTTCGCCCGCGAAGAATCCTCCCGCGGCGAAACCGAGACCGACGAGCAAGCCCGCGAGAAGTTTTAAGGACCCGTCCATGAAGCTGCCTCTGTCTAGGATTATATCAATACCTTCGCGTTCGCGGGCCACTCGGCGGGTTCTGGCAAATGGTCAACGCGGGCGGCTCGGTGGCATAATCCGCCGCTTGGCAAGGGAGTGCCGATGAGCAGAGCGTTGATTACGGGGGGGGCCGGGTTCCTAGGTTCGCATTTTTGCGACAGGCTTCTGGCCGAAGGCATCGATCTTGTCATCGCAGACAATCTAGTCACGGGGCGGCGCGCCAACGTGGCGCATCTGGCGCGCGACCGGCGGTTCGAGTTTATGGAGCAGGACGTCAGCGAACCGTTTGACGTAGCGGGTCCGCTGGACTACGTGCTTCATCTCGCATCGCCGGCCAGTCCGCCGGATTTCAAGCGCATTCCGTTCGAGACGCTTCGCGCGGGTTCGTACGCGACGCACAACGCGCTCGAGATCGCGCGCAAAAAGGGTGCGCGTTTTTTCCTGGCGAGCACTTCGGAAGTGTACGGCGATCCCCCCGCGGCGCATCACCCGCAGCGCGAGGACTACTGGGGCAACGTGAACCCCATCGGCGAACGCAGCGTATATGACGAGGCCAAACGCTACGCCGAAGCGGTGACGATGGCGTACCGGCGGGAATTTGGCACCGAGACCCGTATCGTCCGTATCTTCAATACCTACGGCCCGCGCATGGACCCCGACGACGGCCGCGTGGTCACGAACTTTGTCCGCCAAGCGCTACGAGGCGAACCGCTCACGCTGTACGGAGACGGCTTGCAGACGCGCAGTTTTTGTTACGTCTCGGATAACATCGACGGGCTGTATCGCCTCTTGATGTCAGATGAAACGTTGCCGGTGAATATCGGCAATCCGATCGAATGGACCGTGCGCGAGTTGGCCGAGAAGGTCGTCGAATTGACTGGGTCTTCGAGCGAGTTAATTACGGTCGAGATACCGTTCGTCGACGATCCGAAACAGCGGCGGCCCGATATCTCGAAAGCGAAACGCGTCTTGGGCTGGGCGCCGAAGGTGTCCGTGGAAGATGGGCTTCGGAAGACGATCGAGCATATGCGCGCGGAATTTGGCGCGGGCGGGGAATCGCGCGGCTAGAACGCCTGCTTGCCGCGTTCCTTGTCGCGGACTACGCGCCGGAATCGGAGCTTGATCGCGGGGTCGTAGGACGGGTCGCCGCTGGTGCGCCATTTGTCTACCAGGGTCGCGATTTTTCCGTCGTTTGCCGGGTTGTAGTTCGTCAACAGGTACTCGAGCTCGGCGCGAATGCGATTGTGCGCAGCATCGCTCGCGCCTGCCTTTTGGCGCTCCATCAGGCGTTTGCGTTCCTTCTCGATGTTCTCCAGACGGCGCTCGTACGCTTCCGAAGCATTCCGCGGATCTTCTTCGGTGTCGGCCATGATCGCGCGCGGTCCTTCACGCTCTAGGCGCTCCTCTTCCTTCTTGAGGTCGCCAAGTTGGACGTCTATCGACTCGTAGCGCCGCTGCAATTTAGCCCGCTCGTCGGGGCCTGTAGACGCTGCGAACTTCTCGGCAACGCGTTTTGCCTCGGCGAGAAGGGCGTTGCGCCGCGCCGTGATCGGGTCCTCGATTTTCTGCTTGGCTTCGCCCACGAGGGCTGCCCGCAATTGGTCTTCGTTCATGGCGTCGACACCCGTGTGGCGATTTGAACCATCCGTTTCACGCTCGGAATCATACGCGATTCGCAGTCGGCCCGCGCAATTCGGGCGCAAAAGTAGTCTGACGAGATCGGGAAATCGAAGTACAGCACGAAGTAGGATGTGTTAGAGTTTCGACTCTGTCCACGGGAGGCATTTTCGATGCGAGGCACAAACCGATACTTAGTGGTCGTTGCGCTTCTTGCCGCGCTTCAGGGCGCCATCGCCCACGCGGCGGACGATCCGAAGGGCCGGCGGCTGACGATCCGCAAGGATGGCGAACTGTATCGTGGAACGGATCCTGCCCGAGTGCGAGCGATCGAAACCCAGCAACTGTTTCGGCCCGGCGCGACGGAAGAGGACATGGTGAAAACGTACATCGCCATTTCCGACGTCGGCGCGACAGGCATCTGGTTCGATCTCACCGGCGTCAGCGCCGACGGTTCGTTCATCGATCCGGTAGTGGTGCAGCACATCGCGGCGATGAAGGACGGAGCGATGTACCGATATATCGCGCCGATTATGCGGCTTTTCGGACCGGATGCGCCGAAGGACAAGGACTATCGCGTGAAAGTCGCGCAGGCGGTCGCGAATGCGTTCAAGGGCCAATTCGGGATGGTGTACTGGGTGGAAGGCCCCGGGACGGACGAAGTCACCAAGACGATTCATGATGGCGATTCACGATTGCTCGTGGCGGCGCCAATGGGCGGCGACATTGACGTCGTTTCCGCTGCGGACGAGGCGAAGAAGGGACGGCCAACCTTGGTGATCGGCGCGATTCCGGACGAAGCGGCACTGCACTGTTTGATGCCAGCCGGTGACGCGACCTACCGGGCCTTCGAAACCGCCAATACCGACATGAAGGAGTTAAACGCGCCCGCGCCAAACACGAGCGGCCTTGCCCAGTCTGAAGTTGCCGATGGCTTCGTCAGTCTGTTCAATGGCCGCGATCTCGATCAATGGGTCATCACGGGCCGGGACCAATCCGGCTGGGCCATCGAGGGCGGCGAGCTTCGTTGGCAACACCGGGGCGGCGGGGTGGTGCGCAGCGTGCGGCGCTACGACGATTTCGTCCTTAAATTCGAATACAGATTGTTCGTTGAGGGCGCGAACAGCGGCGTGTTCATTCACGCGCCGAGGGCGAACCGACAATCGAAAATGGGCTTCGAGTTCCAGACCATGGGCGATGCGGGCAAGGTCCCCGACGACGAAACGACGGGCGCGATTTACGTTGTTGTCCCGCCGCTTGTGAACGCATCGAGGCCCGTCGGCGAATGGAACCAAGTCGAGCTACGGCTCGAAGGGCCGAAGTACCACGCGGAGCTGAACGGCCAGGTCGTTCAGGACATCAATTTCGACGATAATCCGGAATTGAAATACCGGTTGCGCCGGGGGTTTATCGGCTTGCAGGACCACTCGAACGAAGTCGCGTTCCGAAACATCCGCATCAAGGAACTGTAGAGGGCCCTCTTTCCCGTTACAGGCAAATCTATGACAAGACATTTCACAGCGAGCGTTTGGCGGGAGGGCGATTGGTACGTCTCGCAGTGTCGCGAAGTCGACGTGGCGAGCCAGGGCCGGACTGAGGAAGAGGCCGTAGTGAATTTGGAGGACGCGCTTGCGTTGCACTTCACTCCGCCAGTGGCGAGTGGCACGCAATTGCAGCAGCGATCTGACGGATGGAATTCAAACGAATGTATCCGTGTTACCGCAAGCACAACTTGCTGAAATCACGCGGAGCAGGACTGAGCGCCTCGGCCTGCCGATAGTGGTCGTATGTCCCCAAAACCCAAACTGACGCTTCAGACGACGACGCTGTGGGACTACCCTTCGCAGCACTACGGCGAGACGACGCAGGGCGATCCGAACTACAAAGGCGCGACGCCCTCGTATGTGATTTGGAACTTGATCGAGCGCTACACGCGCGAGGGCGATGTCGTCGTCGACCCGATGTGCGGAAGTGGTACTACCCTGGACGTGGCAAAGAACCTCGGCCGGCGGGCTTGGGGGTTTGACCTCGCGCCGTATCGCGAAGACATCGAGCGGGCCGACGCGCGGGCTCTGCCGCTCGAGGACGCGAGCGCGGACTTCGTGTTCATCGATCCTCCATACTCGACACATCTCAAATATTCGGACGATCCGGACTGCATCGGGCGTCTGCCTGCGCACACGTTCGATTACTACTCGGCGATGGATCTGGTTTTCGCGGAGATAGACCGCGTGCTCAAACCGGGACGTTTCATGGCGCTGTACGTGTCGGATTCGCGACACAACAAGCAGGCGTTCAGCCCGATCGGGTTTCGATTGTTCTCAATGCTGGAGCAGCGATTCACGCCGGTGGACATCATCGCCGTGGTGCGGCGAAATCGCACGCTCAAGCGCGGGCGCTTTCACACCGAGGCGGAGAAGGGAAACTTCTTTCTGCGCGGCTTCAATTATCTCATTATCATGAAAAAAGATGCCGCACCTGCCGCAGCGGCGCAGCCTTCACGCCGGGCCAAACGAGTGCGCCGCAAGCCATCGCGAACAAAGTGAGACGGCCTCGGCGAGTTGTTGCGGCTGGTTGAGGTAGTAGTGCGTGGCCCCTTCGATCTCGTGCAATTCCTTGTCCGCGTGCGTGACGGCCTCGTAGAGACGGTGGGTGTGACTGGGCGTGCAGGCGTCGTCCGCGAGATTCCCGATGACGAGGACGGGCACGCTGACGTGCGCCGCGTTCTTGACGCCGTTCGCCCGAGACTCGTCAAAGCTCCACTGCGACAGCCAACTGCGCAGCGTCGTGAATCGCGCGAGGCCGACCGGACTGTTGTTTACCACCTCGGGGTCGCCGAGGTAGCACCAACGCGGTCGTCGCTGGTTCGTGTCAACCGAGGGGTCGAGCCAGCGGGGGTCGGCCATCGTGCTGTGGACGACGAACGCGAACTCGTCGTTCGGGCGTCCGGCGTCCCGCAGCGATTCGAGCTTACTCCGCACCCACGCCGTGATTCGGCGGTTCCGCGCGATTTGGGCCTCGCGATAGTGCGCGAGGAATTCGGCGCTGTAGGGCGGCTGGTTCGGGTTGCTCGGCGAATAAAGGTCGAGTTCTGGATCCCTATTCGATGGGTCGAACTCGTCGAGGATTGAAGCATCCATCCACTCCGTCAGCGTTGCGGCCCTGCTGACGTGCGCCGCCAACAGCATGATGCCGTCTGCCGGTATGAGTCCGGCTTTCGTCAGATCGGGCGGCTCGCCCCAGGGAGTCGACGTGATCGTCGGCCGTTCGGCTTGCTCTTGGTAGAACAGCGACAACGATCCGCCGCCGCTCCATCCGCCGAGCACCACGCGCTTGAAGCCGAGTTTTGTTTTCGCGTGGCGCACGGATTGGCCGAGGTCGACCACGCACTTTTCCATGATGAGCGCCGTGTCGTTGCCGCGATAGCGCGTGTCCGTGTAGACGACGTGGTGGCCCGCGCCCGCGAGTGCCGTCACCATCGGCAGCCACGCGCCGCCGCCAATCGGATGGCTGAAGATGATGACCGTGTCCGATGGGCGGTCCTTGGGCCGGAGCCATTGCGCCTCGAAGAACACCGCGCCGATACCGCCGCCGTAGGTGTCCTTGAATCCGGATTCCTCGCGGAACACGAGCGGAAACGGAACCCGATCAAACTGGAACGCGTGGGTCATGGGCGAGAGTTCTCAAGTTAGTGAACGAATCACTACTGTCCCAACGTTAATCGAATAAAATCAACTGGTTTGGAAGATCGGGGGT
>CAYXRK010000017.1:0-41949 GCA_964467615.1 uncultured Nitrospirales bacterium
CCAGCTCTTGGTCGATGTGTCTGGGTCGTGCCATGACCCTAGTGTAACATGGTTAATCTCATTTTGAAAGCGAATTAGAATAAGAGCATGGCGAATGGCGATTTCTCCGGTTTCCCGATAGAGCCCGTTTTTCTTGCGCAAACTCCGACGTGGACATTTCTACGGCAAGTGCTTTCGAGTCTCGGTAAGGACGCGAAAAACAGAAATGAATGGGGAAATCAGTACGCAAGTATGAACGAATATCTCGCCGACCACCCCGAGTCGCTCAAAGTCGACAGATCCAGTGGTCCGTTTGCGTACTACGAACTGGTACGTACGCCGACGATCTCAGAGGTTCGCCGAGTTTTCGCCAATTCTCCATCGATCACGAAAGTTTTGGCCGATCAAGGGGTGTCACCCGACGAAATCGTTCGGGCCGTTGCGCACGAAGATGCTTGTGGCGGTGTGCCGTGCCAAGAAGAATTCTTGGTCCGCCCTATGTACGTTGCATTTCTATCGGTTGCGAATATCAGCACCACGTCACAGATTTTGACTCAGCTTGATTCAATGGTTACGAGTGACGGTTTTGAGTTTGGTAGTTTCGACGATTCGACGCGAGAGCCTTTCGCACTCGCGCTGCCGAATGCGCCGATTCGTCCCGACGAAACAATCCTAATACCAGTGGCTATCGTTCTCGCCCCGTTTGGCCACGTACATCGCGATATATTCGCACACGATGAAGAACCAATCGATGAATGTAGTCGACGCACTGTCGATTACCTTACCTACCCTGCAGCCTCACGGTCCGACTTTCGGATTTGGGGTTCCGCCCAGTTTCCAGTGAGGATTCGAGGCAACGCCCTCAATCAGGAAGTCCATGCGCTTGACCTCTCGAACCTTTATGAGATTGACACATATTGGATGATGGGTAGTTGTCCTCACCTGTTCTGGGTGAAGGATGCTCTAGAATATGCGAGTGTGGTCTTGCCAAATTCCGATGGTGTCGTTGAAACGTCCAAGCTGAGGGTTCCACGGGACGTTAGTGCGCTAAGACTCGTGGAACTAGAGGATGAAATCACTACGATCGACTCGGTGCAAGTCGCCGGTCGGAATGTCGCCGCAGAGATTCAATTGGCGAAAGGTGAATCTATAACCGTAGAAGTCCGACCAGGCGATGTCGTCGAAATAGTTGGCAGCTACCGAAGTCTGTTTCGCAGATCGAACCCTATGTCCGCAACCGCGCCAAAGAACGACTTGGTTTGTGAGTTTCTTCGCGAGCACGCCGAATGCGGGGAAAAAATGTAACCTCCATTCGTCGTACGAGTTCGCTGAAGTGCTGTGAATTCGTTTTTAGCGTTAGCGTTCGGGGTGCTGAATCGAATCGACGTGGAGATCCACGTCGATGTCGGGCGAGTAGAGATGATGGGGCGTTGGCTATACTGAAACCGATGATATGATTAGAATTATATGTGCCCGGCTCGCGACCAAATTGGGGCGCAGTATCTACGAAGAAGGGCACTAAAGCCGCCAAGGATGAATTGCGCGCGGAGTATTCGCGTTCGGATTTCCCCGGGCCGTTTGTGCGCGGGAAGTGTGCGAAACGGATCAGGGAGTCGTCGAATGTCGTCGTGCTCAGACTGGAAATCGCGAAGGAGTTTCCCAACGAGCGGGCCGTGAATGATGCCCTTCAATCGCTGCTCGACCTCGCGAAAAAGACCACGCGCCAATTGAAGCGGCCGGCCTGTCGCGGCAAAAAGTCTCGGCCGTTTAACGCGAGATAGGTAGACGGGCGAATGACCGGGACTGACCGGCGAAGCGCTCAGGCTTGCGGATCCGCCTTTAACGGATAGCGTTCCGGGTGTTCGATGGAATCGACGTGGAGGTCTACGTCGATGTCGGGCCAGTAGAGATGATGCGACGTTGGCCGCTCAACGTTGAGAATTGCGCCGACCGGCGCGCCGCGAAACCAAGGAAACTCCTCGAACGGCATGAACAACTCTCGTTCGTCGAGAAGAATCCACACGCCGTGCCGAGAAATGTTCGTGACCTCAACGGTCGAAGTGTCTGCGCCAAGCATTTCGTATTTCTTCTCGTCGTTCCGCGATTACACTGAGAATTCGGCCGAGTTCGCGGTCATTGAGTCCTTGGTTCTTGACCAATTCGATGTCTGGTTCGATCCAGAATTTCGCCTCGCCATCCGCGGACTGAACGTGTACGTGAGGTCTGGGCTCTTCCCGTGAAAAGAAGTAGAACCGGTACGGCCCCACGCGGAAAATAGTCGGACTCACCACACAATCTTACCGCTTACAGACTCTTGGCTCAAGACCGTTCTTGTGGCCGTCGTTTTGGGACTTGTTTCTCGCTACGCCGCCCGGCCCGCCAGTGAATCGTTTGAATACGTTTACAAAAATCGCGAGCGACACCTTGATGATGTAGTAGGCCGCGCGGCGCGGGCCGATCGAACTCGAGCCGCCTTGCCTCGGCTGCATGTCTACCGGCACCTCGATCGTTTTCAGGCCATGCTTGTGCGCGATCACGATGGTCTCCGATTCCGGATAGTCCTCGGGATACGACTCCGCAAACACGGCGATGACCTTCCGGTCCGCCGCGCGAAAACCGCTCGTCGTGTCCGTGATGCCGAGGCCGGTCACCGAATCGACAAGCCGCGACAACAAGGATTTTCCCACGCGCCGCGCCATCGACGGCGAATACTCGGTATCGGTCACAAACCGAGAACCGATCACCAAATTTCCCGAGCCGTCCTCGATGCGCTCGACCAACCTGCGCATCTGATGTACGGGGTGTTGTCCGTCGGCGTCGCATTGCACCGCCACGTCGTAGCCCTCGCGCAGTGCGTACTGGTATCCCGTCTGCACCGCGCCGCCGATTCCGAGATTGAACGGCAGCCGCAATACCGGGACGCCAAGCGACCGCACGATCTCCGTCGTCTCGTCCGTCGAGCCGTCATCCACGACGACGATGTCGTACTCCGGCGCGTGCTCGCGTAACGACGCGATAACGGCGCGAATCGTTTCTCGCTCGTTGTACGCGGGTATGATGACCAGAACGCGTGCCACGAATTGTGCCGCCCCTTTTCATCTGCACCTCGAATTGTACCAAGTCCTTGGCGAACGCGCCGGGCGTTTGGTATAAACCAAGCTCGGAGGCACAGCGAATGGAACACAACATCGGGTTATTCCTCACCAAACGCGCGCACCTAAACCCCGGACTCGAAGCGTTCGTCGGACCGCGGACCGGGCTGCGCCTTACCTACGCCGAACTCAACGCGCGCTCGAACCGGATCGCCAACGCCCTCCGCGCTCTCGGCGTGAAGAAAGGCGAACGTGTCGCATTGCTCCTCATGAACGGAAGCGAGTTCGTCGAATCCTTCTTCGCGTTGGCGAAAATCGGCGCGGTCGTGGTCCCGCTGAATTGGCGACTGGTTCCCGACGAACTCGCCTTCATTCTCAAGGATTCCGGATCGGAAACGCTGATTTTTGGCAGCGATTTCAACGCGTCGGCGACCGCTCTCCGCGCGCTCGGCGACGCGTGCCCCGTCCGCCGCTGGATTCATTGCGGCGACAACAAACCCGGCTTCGCGGAAGACTACGCCGCCCTCCAAGCCGCCGCTTCGCCCGAGGAGCCGCCCATCGGCGCGGAAGACGACGACATGCTCTACATCATGTACACCTCCGGCACCACCGGGCTGCCCAAGGGCGCGATGCATTCGCACAACACGGCCATGTGGGCCTGCATCACGATCTTCAGCACCTCGGAGCAACGATTCAAGGACCGCTACATTATTGCCCTGCCGCTTTACCACGTCGGCGCGCTCACGCCGATGACCGTCAACGTGTACGGCGGCAACACCAACATCATCATGCACGCCTTCGATCCGCTCAAGACTTGGAAACTCATCGGCGAAGAGAAAGTCACCACGATGCTCGCCGTCCCCGCAATGCTCCAGTTCATGCTGCAAGTGCCCAACCGCGAGCAGTTCGACATTTCGACTCTCCGCTGGATCATGAGCGGCGCAGCGCCCGTCCCCGTAAATCTCATTCATGCCTACGAAAAACTCGGCATCGAAATCCATCAAGTCTACGGACTCACCGAATCCTGCGGCCCGGCCTGCCTCATCGGTCCGGACGACGCCCTGCGCAAGGCCGGCTCCACCGGCAAGGCCTTTTTTCACACCCAAGTCCGCGTCGTCAACGAAGCTGGCAAAGATGTGAAACCCGGCGAACCCGGCGAAGTTATCATCCGCGGCCGCCACAACATGCTGGGATACTGGGGGCGTCCGGAGGCGACTGCGCAGACGATCCGGGAGGGTTGGCTGTATTCCGGAGACGTTGCCGTGGTCGATAACGACGGTTTCATCTTCATTCAAGACCGCACCAAGGACATGATCATATCTGGCGGGGAAAATGTCTACCCGGCGGAGATTGAAAACGTTATCCTGGGGCATCCCAAGGTGGTTGAGGTGGCAGTCATAGGCATCCCAAGCGCGAAGTGGGGAGAGTCGCCGCTGGCGTGCGTGGTACGCAAAGACGAATCGTTGACCGCCGAAGAAGTAATCGCACACTGCAAAGGCAAACTTGCGCCGTTCAAGACGCCGAAAGTCGTGGAGTTCATCGATCAAGTCCCCCGAAACCCCACAGGCAAAATGCTCAAACGCGTATTGCGCGAGCGTTTTCCTATCGAGGCCAAGGAATAATCCAGCCGGATTGGAGGGTTGCATCCTTCGGGCCGTGACAGTTGTGAAGCCGTGACAGAGACTGTGTCGGCGAAATAACATTGCGCCCTGCGCTCCGTTCTGAAAGAATGAAATCGAATCTATGGAGTCATGACGATGGCCATCACAGAGTTCGACGTGACGAGCGTAGTCGAAGATGACAACCGTGCCGAGACGGAGGACGGCGAAACATCCAACAACGTTCAGTATTCGATCAGTAGTTACGGTGCTGACTATCCAGTCGACATGCTTGTCGATAGATTGCGAAGCGGAAGCATAGAGATCCCGGATTTTCAACGGTCCTTTGTTTGGACCCCCGCAGAAGCTTCAAGGTTCATCGAATCCCTACTACTGGGACTACCCGTGCCCGGGATTTTTTTGTACAAAGAGCCGGACACACAAAAACTGTTGGTTATCGATGGGCAGCAGCGTTTGCGCACGCTATGGTTCTTCTACGACGAGAAGATGAACGGAACTCTATTCAAGCTTCGTGGGGTCAAAGAGGCATTTGACGGGCTGACGTACAAGACGCTCTCCGAAAGCGACCGGCTTAAGCTCGACAATTCGATTCTCCACGCGACAATCGTTCAGCAAGACGATCCGAAGAACGATGCCAGCAGCATTTATTTGGTGTTCGAAAGACTCAACACCGGTGGCACAACTCTTAGCCCGCAAGAAATTCGGAGGTGCGTCTATCACGGCGAGTTCGCGTCGCTTCTTGAGGATTTGAACAAGGCTCCGGAGTGGAGGTGTGTATTCGGCCCCATCAATAAACGTGGCAAGGACCAGGAATTGATTCTAAGGTTCTTTGCTCTCTTTTACTCGCTTGACACCTACCGGCGGCCGATGAAGATATTCCTGAATAAGTTCATGGAGGAAAACAAGCGGCTGAATCGATACTCGCAAGAAGTCCTAAGTACCCTATTCTTCGGGACCGTGTTATCAGTTTCCAATGGACTCGGGAAGAAGGCGTTTAGGCCCGAAAAGACACTAAACGCGGCGGTAGCGGATTCAGTTCTCGTTGCCATTGCCCGTCGCTTGAAGCATGGGCCGATTGACCGATCGTCATTCTTAACCGAGTATGGCAGCCTGATGCAAAACTCGGACTATCTTAGCTGCTGCCAATCCGCGACTACTGATGAGGAGAATGTAAAGCGCCGAATCGTTCTAGCGACCGAGTACATGGGAAAAGTTCAATGAGCTATTCTGAGCGGAGTAGCCTGGAATTTCGAATTAAGCTATTGCGCGAACATGCGAAAGGCATAAAGGACGACAGGATCGCAGGAGAAATCGCCAAATACCTTTGCATCCTCGCTTCCGGTTACCTTGAGGTGCGCATCAAGGAAATCGTTGCTCACTATGTAGAGTCGCGTGCATCGTCCGAAATTAAACGTTACGTTGAAAAGAAACTTAGCTACTTTCAAAATCCAAGACCCGACCGGATCCTGGAACTGTGCGGGGACTTCAGCCCTCAAATGCGCGATGAATTAAAGACTCAACTCAGCGCTGATTTGGCGGATGCGATCTTGAGTATCGTGAGCCACAGAAACAATTTGGCCCATGGTGCTGATTCCTCAATAAGCTTAGGCCGGTTTGAGGATTACTTCTCAAGGACGCAGAAGGGAGTTATGAAAATAGAGCAGGTTTTTGGCGGCTGAGGCGCGCATTGGCCCCGAGATTGATTTCCCGATGAAGAGCATGAGCCGTGAAGAAAGCGCTCTTTCACCTGGAAAACGCGTAAACGGGCCTATATTTTGGAATGGCGGCATGCCAACTCGTGTTTCCCAGTGAAGTATGGACAGCGGCGTTGCACGTTTGCGACAATGCAGGTCTGTGTTGGCGTCGATGCTCATGGGCTGTGAGTCGGCGCGGCGTTGAAACCTTCTCGTGCTCGCGTGCATCTAACAAAGGCACTGTAGTCTCCGCGTGGACGTGTGTGTCACGCGTTCGGATGGAACAGCAACGGATCAACAGCAAGGACAGGAGAAAGCCATGAGAGCAGTAGTAATTAGGGCGGGTCTGGGTGCGGCGGTGGCGCTGGTGTTAGCGGCGTACCCGGCGTGGGCGCAAGAGGAAGCGGCGCCGAGTCCGGCCGCGCAGGTGATGCAAGTAGTGGGTACTACCCCGATCACGATTTCATACTCGAGCCCCGGAGTGAAGGGACGCAAGATTTGGGGCGAGCTCCAAGCCTTTGGCCAAAACTGGCGTGCGGGCGCTAACTCTAAAACCACGATCAAGTTCGACAACAAGGTAAAGATTGACGGCAAGCCGCTCGCCAAAGGCACCTACGGTTTCTACATCCTGCTTAAGAGCGATACCGAGTGGGAACTCGTGTTCAGCAAGAGCGCCGAGGGTAACGCGATGGAATTCAAGCCCGAGGAGGACGCGCTGCGCGTTGCGGTCAAACCGCAAGACGCCCCGATGCGCGAACGCCTCCAATATGGGTTCGAGAATTTCACGAGCGAACCCCCGTTCAAGACCGACATCTACATGCACTGGGAAAAGAAGAAGGCCGTGCTCAATGTCGAAGTCACGGGCGGCGTAATACCGGAGATATCCGCGGAAGGTAAACCCGCGTGGGCCGTCGTGCAGGCCGTGATGCAGGCCGTTCAAAAGCAAGACATCGACGCCATGATGGCCGGCTTCGCTGAAGACTTTAAGTGGGACCAGGGCGGCGGCAAGCCGGAGTACAAGGAATTCCTCCAGGGCGCGAAGGACCAAGGCTTCTTGGAAGACATGGACATCAACCTCGAGAACCTGAAAATCGAAATCAAGGACAAGAAAGCAACCGTCGACAACATCGAAGTCGAAGGTTCGTTCGGCGTCCTCACGCTGAACTACGAACTCGAGGATCGCGACGGGAAGTGGATCATCATTTATCTCGCGCAGGTGCAATAGACCATTTGACGTTTACCGACTCGGGGCGGCCCACGTGGCCGCCCCGTGTTTCATTCAGGGAGAATCTAAGATGCGTACACGGATAGCCATTGCCCTACTTCTCGCGATGGCGACATTGAAGGCCGCAGCGGAACCAGCGCAGGGAAGCCCCGAGGCGTACGTCTCCCAAGTCATAGGTGAGAGCGACTTCAGCGTGACCTACAGTAGGCCTGGCGTAAGGGGCCGCGCGGTGTGGGGCGATCTCGTCCCCTGGGGCGAAGTCTGGCGAGCGGGCGCGAACGACAAGACGGTCATCTTGTTCGAGGAAGATGTCGTCATTACGGGACAGCGCGTGCCCAAAGGTAAATACAGTTTCTACGTGATACCCGAACGCGATGCCGAATGGACGCTGATCCTTAATTCGGATTGGGAAGGCCACGGGACGGAGCACACCGTCGAGGCCGACGTACTGCGCTGGAAAGCGACGCCTACAACGGTCGCCCACGAGGAGTGGCTGCGCTACGATTTCGATGCGCTGGAAAATACTGGAGCCACGATCTACCTTCAATGGGAAACCAAGCGCATCGAGTTCCGGTTCGAGTTCGCCCCGGCGAAGGGCTGAGTCCACGAATGCAGCGCGAAGGCGCGCCGCCGCTTTTGGTTTTTATGTAAGAACGTAAGGGAATTCAGCAAGCGGCGAGCACGAGAAGGCGGCCCTAGACCCTATCTTCAGGGTCTTCCAGAAAGCCGCGCACGGCCCCATTCCCGTCCACCCTTCGACACCCTCAGGGCGAACGGAAAGGGGGCCGTGCGCTCGGCGACGGGGAAAGGGGGACGCTTCATTTGAAAAACGCCGTTCGACAAACTGTCAGGGCGAACGGTCTGGGTGTAAGGCGCAAATCGCCGATACGATTTTGGAAGGTTTCCTTCGCGGGACAGGCACTCGGCGAGTTCTTGACTGGATCCCGGCACCGAGTTGAGAGGAACTCGCAATCGAAGGGCCACGGGAGAACTAACATCGTAAACGGGGAAACCGTCAAAAAGAATGGTGCGCGAGGGGGGAATCGAACCCCCACCCCTTGCGGGACAAGATCCTTAGTCTTGCGTGTCTGCCAATTCCACCACCCGCGCACGCAGCCCAATAGCCTACCGAACATGCGCAGAATGATGCAAACCACGGAAGCAACGGGTAGCGATAGGCGAAATTCGCCAGGTAATGACCGATTCGCGCGGCATGGCGAGGAACCGCCGACGCGTGAATTGAGTTTAAGTCTAAGGCGGTCGGGGTCTTACGAAGGATCCGCCCTTCGGCACAGGTATTGCGTTTGTGAAACTTACCGCGTCATTGGCGCGTCTATTGTGTATCCGGACTGGGATCAAAATGGAGGGAGAGTACAGTGATGAATAGATATTTTGGTGTTTTTGTTGGCGCTTTGACAGCGTTCGTGTCACCTGCGGCGCTGGCGAACAGCGTGGATGTGCCCGAGAAGCCGACGTTTGCCGAGCATGTCGCGCCGATCTTTTACAGCAATTGCATTAGTTGCCATCGCCCCGGCGAAGTAGCGCCGATGTCGCTGCTAACATTCGAGGAAGCGCGGCCTTGGGCGAAGTCGATCAAGGAGAACGTTACGAACGGCAAGATGCCGCCGTGGCACGCGACGGAGAGCGTCGGCCCGTTCACGAACGATCGGAGTCTCGAGCCGAACGAAGTCGAGACGATTGCGCGTTGGGCGGCGAAGCCGGTGCTGGGCGACAAATCGAAGATGCCGGCGCTACCGGAATTTCCGGACCCGACGAAGTGGAAGCTGGGCACGCCCGATCTCGTCGTAACGCTGGACGCGAAGCAAGTACCGGCGGAAGGCTCGGACCAGTTTTTTGAAATTCCCGCGAAGACCGGCCTGACCGAGGACAAATGGATCACGGCGATTGAAGTGATGCCGAGCAACCGCAAGGTCACGCACCACGTGATCGTCTGGCAGCTCGACGAGAATGGCGACCGCATGAATGGCTGGCTCGGCGCGTGGGCGGCGGGCATGGGCCCGATGGAGTTCCCCAAGGGCGCTGGACGCTTTATGCCGAAGGGCGGCTCGATTCTCGGCGACATGCACTACCATACAGTCGGGGAAGCTGCGACGGACACGACAAAAGTCGGCCTGCACTTCGCGAAAGTCCCCGTCGAGAAGGAATTGGTGAACCTTTGGATCGTGAACCAGGAATTCGAGATTCCCGCGGGTGCTGAAAATTACGGCGCGCGTGCAAATTTCACGTTCCCGCAAGACTCGTACATCATGGGCTTCCTGCCGCACATGCACTACCGCGGCAAAGACTTCACGTATACCGCGCGCTACCCGGATGGCCGAAAGGAAACGCTGCTGGCCGTCAACAAGTACGACTTTAACTGGCAGACCAACTACCAGCTTGCGGAACCGCTGCTCGTGCCCAAGGGCACGCGGATTGATTGCGAAGCCCATTGGAATAACTCGGCGAGCAATCTCGCGAACCCCGACCCGACGAAGACCGTGCGCAACGGCAGCGAATCGTACGATGAAATGATGATCGGATTCGTCGACTACGTCGTGAAAGAAGGCGTGCGGCCTTTGTCGCCCGACGACTTGATCGCGCAGAAGGCGAGCGAAATCTTCGCCGAACACCCCGGCGAGGTATATATCGCTAACGCGACGGCGAAGGAACCGGGCGGCAAGGAGCAATACTTCCCCGGCCTGATGCACATCGCCAAGGGCGCGGAGACGGGAACCTGGTACATTAACCTTCTCGGAAGCACCTACGAGGCGCCGATCACGAAGGCGGCTTGGGACGCGACCGGCGTTTCCGGCGACGTGGCAATCATGGGCGTCGGAAAATTCCCGTTCCACGTGAGCGTTGATGGCGCGACCGGCGACGTGACGGGAAAGATTGACGTCACGCAAACCGGCGATGGCGACCAATCGTTCTCGCTCGAAGTGAAGGGCCACTTGGTCAAATAGTTTTTCCAGCGTATACCCAACCCCTCCCTCCGGCCCCGTCCGAATCCCAGCCTCGGACGGGGCCACTCTTTTTTTCGCGCTATACTGCACCGTGGCAGGGGCCTCTATGTCGACGCAGCATGAGCACGCCCGCGCGGTACGCGTGGAATCGCGCCGCCAAGGGTTTGATGCCTGCGGCATCGCCGCCGCCACTCCCGCCGATCCGGAGGACCGCCTCGGCGCATGGTTGGCGCGGGGCTTCGCGGCGGACATGAAATGGATGGCCCGGACGAAGACGACCCGGCAAGACGTGACGAAGAAAGTGCCCGGTGCGCGTTCGGTCGTCGTAGTCGCGAAGAACTATTTCGCGGAACGTCCCGAGGCGCCTGCTGGCGCGGGCCGAGTGGCCCGATACGCGTGGGGGCGGGACTATCATCGCGTCCTGCGAAAGCCGCTGCGGCGATTGGCGGAATTCATTCGCGGGCTCGAACCCGGCGTGGAAACGTATTGCAGCATCGACAGCGGACCGGTGCTCGAGCGGACCTGGGCCGAGCGGGCCGGACTCGCCTCGATCGGTAAAAACAGTCTCGCGTTGCGGCGCGACATGGGTTCGTGGTTCTTTCTTGCGACGATTATCACTTCGGCAGAACTCGCGCCCGACGAACCGGCGGCTGACATCTGCGGAACGTGTACGTTGTGCCTTGATGCCTGTCCGACGGGGGCAATCGTCGAGCCGCGCGTCGTCGATAGCCGGCGATGTATTTCGTACCAAACGATCGAGAACCGGGGCGAAGTGCCCGAGGACATACAGCCACTCCACGGCGATTGGGTGTTCGGCTGCGACATTTGCCAGGAAGTCTGCCCCTGGAACCGGTTCGCGACAGAGACCGGCGAGCGCGATTTTCTTCCTCGCGGCAACCATGCCAACCCTGACCCGCACTGGCTTGCGAAGCTGGACGAAGCCGAATTCAACCGCGAGTTCGAGGGAACGCCCGTCCGCCGCGCCAAGCACTCGGGCATGGTCCGCAATGCGCGCATCGCCGCGGCGAATACCCAGCGCGCATAGAACGTGAACGCGGCGCGCGGCTTCAGTAATGTATGCGCCGTCACCGTACCGGAGAGAGGGACGCTAGACCATGCCGCGAATGCGGAACGCACTACTGCTGATCGTCTGTTGCCGCGCCGCGTTCGCGCAGGAGGCGGGGTCCGCGTCGACCGGCCCCGTCGAAGCGGCGGGACAACTCTTGCGCTTTACCGTAGACCCAACGCGGGGCGCGGCGATCACAAATTTGGAGTTCGTGGCCGCACCGCACAATCTCTCATCGCATGCCGGGCTGTTGCTTGAGGGTTTCGGCGTGGCCAGTCCCTACACGCCCAATCGCCGCGTGAACGAACGAATGCGTGTCGTCGATGGCGAAGCCGGACCATCGATCGTCTACGAATACGACGGCGAAGGGCCCAACATCACCGGGCTGCACGTGACGCGTACGTTTACGTTTGATCGCACCCGTTCGGCTATCGCGGTCAACTGGCGGATCGAAGTCAAGGGCGACGAAGCCCACTGGGTCGCGCCGTGGGTGCGGTGTCTTGTTGCGCCGGGAGGAACGGTGGACGCGCTCGACCGCATCGACATGCCGACGACGCGCGGCATTGTTCAGCCGGACTCCAACCACTTCGCGCCAGCGTCGCGCAATTGGATCGCCGCCACGGATACCGCCGCGCACGAGACGGTATTCGGCGTGTTCGACGCGGAGAAGCTGCACTCGCTAGAGGCGGCGCGCGCGATCGACGCAGGGGAACTGGGCTTCGGCGCGCACTTTGTTCCATTCGCCATGGCAAAGGGCGACGTTTGGGAAACCTCGTACGTCATCGCCGCCGTGCGCGGGCTGGATCACGTCGATTTTGCAACGGACGAACTCGCGGCGCAGCTCGACCACGGCGACGGCAAGCTCGCGCTCTTGCTCAGTTCGACGACCTTGTTACCCGAGGCCCACACCCGCGCCGTCGTAACCACGCCGGACGGTACGGACGCGACGATGAAGGTGAAGCGGTTGGTGCTTGCGCCCGACCACCTTGTCCGCTGCACCTACGAATGGGAACCGGCAGGCGACGGCCTCTACGAGTTCCTTGCCAAGTTCGAGACGCCCGGCGGGACGACGATTCCCCATGGGGCCAAGACCAAGCCGCCCCACCCCGGCATCGACACGGCGTTCATTATCGGCGCTGCGGCCAACGCCGTTCTCGAACCGTGGTCCGATGCGCCCCACGCGCTCGACCGCGAAGGCCGCACGCTAAAGCGGTCGCTCGCTGTCAACGGGCCCGTGATCGCGTGGTTTGAGGGCCCGCTCGAAAAACTCTTCCGCGACGACAACGTTGTCGCAACCGGGGCCGAAAACCCATGCCCCCCCACCAGGGGCCCGGCCCCGGGTGGGGCCCCCGCTCACCCTTCGACAACCTCAGGGCGAACGGCCCCGGTTGCGACGAGCTCGGGGCGGACCGCGCAGGTGTGGCTCGCGCGCAACGAGCGCGAGTCGCTCCAGCTTGCGCTCCGTCTTCCCGAGGGCGCGCCCGCGATCAAGGCGTATCTCCAGGTCACCGGATTCGAGGACCCGGCGACAGGACACACGTTCGCCGCGGATTTCGTTTCAATGCACCGCGTCGACTACCTGCCGGTGGAAGTGCCGACGCACTTCGAAAATGTGACCGGCGCGTTTCCCGATCCGCTGCCTACGGCCAATTCGTTTGCGCTCGAGCCTGGCGTAACGCAACCGGTCTGGCTGACCATTCACGCGCCCGAGGGCACGCCGCCAGGCGCGTACCAGGGGCCGCTCCAACTGCTGCTCGAGAACGGCGAATCGTTCGACCTCTCGCTCGAGATCACCGTCTGGGACTTCACGCTGCCCGAGGTGCCCGCGCTGCGCACGGACTTCGAGTACGACGCGGAGAGCGCGCTGCTCTGGTGTACGCTCAAGGGATACGGCGGCGCGCTCACACCGCTGAACCGACGCTACCTGGACAACGCGCTCGAACACCGCGTGACGCTGCGCCAACTTGTTCAAGCGCCAGCGCCCGGCGAGGGCTACTCGAGCGCGTTGTCAAAGCACGCGCAAGTGTTGCACAACAACCGCGGAATTTCATCCGTGTATTTTCCGCCCGAATTGCTCGCCAATCCGGAAGCCGCGGCGATGGCCTCCGAACACGTAACGCGCACGCAGTCATCCGGCAAAGCCTTCACCGTCCTCGCGGAAGGCGCGCCCGCGGCCGAGTGGGAGGCCATCGCGCAACGCGCCAAACAATGGACGCTGGCCGCGCCGAACATCACGCCCGCCGTGATGAGTTGGGGCCTCACGCCGTTCCTCGCACAGGACGCGCCGCTTTGGCTCATCCATAGCCGCGTGTTCGACACGCCCGCGAACCGCGACATCCTCAACGGCATCGCCTCGGGCCGGCGCGTGTGGTGGTACGTGAACCACATGCCGCCGCGGCCCTACGCGAATTTCTTCATCGATTTCGCCGCCATCGAGCACCGCATCCTCTTCTGGCAAAGCTGGGCGCTCGGCGTCGAGGGCGTGCACTACTGGTCCATCAACCACACCGGACCGCGGCAGGATCCGTACCTCTCGCTGCTCGACGTCACCCCGGCAAACGGCGACGGCTTCCTCGTCTATCCGGGACCGGACGGCCCCGTGGATTCGATACGTTGGGAGACGATCCGCGACGGCATCGAGGATTTCGACTACCTCGCCATTGCTCGTTCGTTGATCATCGAACTCGAGAAGTCCGCCGCGGACCCGGTGCTGCTCGAACAGGCCAAGGCCGTGATGAACCTCGGCAACGTCGTACCCGACCTCACCAATTTCACCCGCGACCACAAAGCGCTCGAACAAAAACGCCGCGAGATCGGCGCGCTGATTCCCGAACTCCGCAAGGCAGCAGGTAAGTAGGCGGTTCGAGCCGTACTTACATATCGATTATGCGTGAGGGCTACGGTTTGTTTGAGGGGTCCTTGGTCCGCTTGCTCGACGAGCGGCGGACGGGGCGCTTTGGGCCTGCGGCGGCCGTATCGGCCAACAGGCGTAGTGCGCGGTTCACGGACTCGGCATCGGGGAAAACTTTCGATAGTTCCGGCTCAATCAAGACGAGGTTTGATCCGGCCAGCGCCCGCTTGTAGTACTTCCCACGAACGCCGCCCTTGAGCCTCGAGAGATCGTATTCCGGCCGCAAGTCGTCGCGCCGGCTACTTGCCGATGGCTTCTTCATATTGCCCGCGCTCCTTTCGAGTGGCGCTTCGCGCGCCGATGATTCGGATTCGCTCGCCACGCTCACAGTGCGACACGAATACGATCAGATTTTTCGCGGCAAGGCCTATCGTAACCTCCCGGTCTTCTCCGTCGAAATGGTCCGGATCCACGTGGTTATCGCCAACGGATCGAGAAAGACCACTATCGCCTCCTCGAAGGAGACCCCGTGCAGACGAAGATTCGCCTTTGCCTTCCTCGGATCCCACTCGTACGTCACATGCCTAGCATATCATGGCCCGATCCCGAGGCCGACGGGAGTGGTCCCCCCAAGTAGTCCCTCGTTTCCGCCGCCCGTAATCTTCCGGTAAGGTGGCCCAGGGTATTGTTTGGGTCCGAAAGTGGGCCGCATTCCAGAAAGTGTGGGCGAGCCAATACGACGTTTGTCGTGAAAAGGAGCCGGTTGTGTTGAACAAGAAGCAGGTCTACGCGTATCGAACCCTCGGCATTGTTCTAACGGTGCTTGCCGCCGCTGGACTCACGGGATGTCCTCGAAACTCCCTCGTGCTGAAAGTGGCGAAACTGTTGATCGAACACAACGCTACCGCCGAAGACACCGGCTTTCAGGGCTTCGCCGATGGCGACCCGTGGAACGATCTCGAAATCAGGGGGCCGGGCGGCGAGCGGATATTGAGGGTGGACGCTGGGGGAGGATTGTTCGACTTCGGTCTGACCGAGTTGTTCTTCGAGACATCGGAACCCCCGAACGCCGAGATCCCCATCGAAGACGTCCTCGCGCACCTTTCGGAGGGAGAGCACGTCTTCACGGGGAATATTGTCGATGGACGCAATAGCTCGATCACGGCCACTCTTCAGCACGACATCCCGGCCGGGCCGATACTCCTGACTCCCGCTGACGGTTCGACAGGGTTGGATCCGAACAACGTTGTCGTCTCCTGGGGCACGGTTTCAGAAGACATCGACGGATCAGCCATCAACATCGTCGGGTACGAGGTCATCGTGGAGGAAGATGCTGAGCCGCTCTTCCCGCAGGGTTTTGCCCGGCCCGTCTTGAGCGTCCATGTTCCGGCATCGGTCACGAGTATGACGGTGCCAGTTGGGTTCTTGGAAGACGATGCCTGTTACCTATTCGAGGTCCTCGCGATCGAGGAGACGGGCAACCAGACGCTCTCGTCGGGCGCGTTTGAAACTGGCGTGGGATGCGGAAGCAAGGGACCGAAGGGAGAAGACACGCCGCGGCTCACGGCTGCGAAGCTCTTGATCGAGCACAACGCCACGGACGAGGACACGGGCTTCCAGGGATTTGCCGATGGCGACCCCTGGAACCAGCTCACGATCGCCGGACCCGACAATGAGCCAATCGTGACGGTCAATCCCGATGGCGGGCTCTTGAATTTCGGCTTGACGGAGCTGTTCTTCGAAACATCGGAGCCCGCGAACGCCGAGGTCCCCATCGAGGAAGTGCTTGCACGCCTTCCGGAGGGAACGTACACATTCACTGGCGACATTGTGGGCGCCGGCGAGAGCATGTTAACCGCCACCTTGACCCACGACATCCCGGCCGGGCCCGTACTCACGAGTCCCGCCGACGGCGCCGACGACGTTGATCCGGACAACGTGGTTGTCGCGTGGGAGGAAGTGACCACGGACATAGATGGTAGTGAGGACATCACCGTTGTCGGCTACCAGGTAATCGTGGAGTTGGACGAAGAACCGGAATTCCCGCAGGGGTTCGCCCGCCCGGTGTTCAACATTTATCTTCCCGCCACGGCGAGGAGCGTGGCAGTGCCAACGGAATTCATCGAAAGCGGCGCGCCCTATAAATACGAGGTACTGGCGATCGAGGAGAGCGGCAACCAGACTCTGTCATCTGCTGTGTTTAGCACGAGATGAATCGGGCACGGTGAGTTCCCGATCGGGGGAAATAGGTGACTGTCCCGAATGGCACTAACTTAAGCGCAATTTCGTAAAACGGAACGAGATACGGTCTTCCTCTGAGACGACCGAAAGCGCCCGCGAAAGTGCCCCGGCCGGCCCCACGGGTTTACACATGAATGCCGCCACTGCGGACTTGAATCGTACGCAATCGTGGTTGGCTCGTTTCGGTCGACAAGACCTGGATTCAAGTTGTTGCGCGGCAATCTCTTACGCCATAAGTTAGTGCCATTCCCCTCTGTCCCCATTTCCCATTCCCCTCCATTTCCCGTCCCCCGTAGCGCCGATTTCCCAATCGGCGGAGCTTCGGAGCCCGGGCACGACGCCGATTAGGAAATCGGCGCTACGGCGTGCGTAGCTTTGCGATTTCGGCGGCGGCGAGTTGGTCGCAGCGTTCGTTTTCAGCGACGCCGGCGTGGCCTTTGACCCAGAGCCAGCGGATGTCGTGGCGCTGCACGGTGTCGTCGAGCCTGCGCCAGAGGTCTTCGTTCTTGAGGGGGCCGGTCTTGCGCTTCCAGTTTTTCGCCTTCCAGCCCGGCAGCCATTCGGTGATGCCGCGCTTGACGTATTCGGAGTCGGTGTGGAGCGAGACGCGGCAGGGACGTTTGAGGGCATCGAGCGCCTCGATGGCGGCGGTAAGTTCCATGCGATTATTGGTCGATTCGGGTTCGCCGCCGGAAATCTCTTTACGCGCCTTGCCGGAAAGGAGGACTGCGGCCCATCCGCCGATGCCTGGATTGGGGTCGCAGCCGCCGTCGGTGTAGATGATTACGTGTTGCATGGGTGCTTCCACGGACTTCGATCCGGATTCGTGAGGAACGCAGAAGGATATTCGGAATGCGCTCAAGAATCGAGCGAGTGATTTCAGAACTGGTAGTAGAGAAATTCCTTGACGCGGCCCATTTCGGTGAGCAGCCAGAACGCCAAGACCGCAAGGACGAAGGCAAACTGCGGGCGAGGCCGCCAGCGAATCCAGCGAAGGAATGCCGGCGTCGGTGTGAACTGCTTTTGGATTCTCTCCCACTCGAGGACGGGCTTGGCGTCGGCCATCACTTGCTGGACGTTCGGCAAGAACCACACCGCCGGAAGTAGCGCAGCCACCCATACGAAGGCCCGGTAGTTGAATTGGGTCGCCAACGAAACACCCTCGAAGCCGGTCATGCCGCGAAGCACCGCGATTGCCGCTGGGAAGGACTCCGCGCGGAAGAAGACCCGCACCATCACTACGCAAACAAAAGTCAGCAGCATGCTTAACGCGCGGCCGGTTGGCGAGGGGGGGCTCTTGTCCTTTCGTAGCGCACGCCATAGGGTGTTGATGCACAGAAAGATTCCATTCAGGCCGCCCCATAAGACGAAGTTCCAGGCCGCGCCATGCCAAAGGCCGCCTAGCAACATCGTGATCATGAGATTTACGTAGCGCCGCGTTTCGCCCTTGCGGTTGCCCCCCAGCGGAATATAGAGGTATTCGCGCAGGAACCGGCTGAGCGTCATGTGCCAGCGGCGCCAAAAGTCGATGATGCTCTCGGACTTGTATGGCGAATTGAAGTTAAGCGGGAGGAGAATTCCGAAGATGCGCGCGAGGCCAATCGCCATGTCGGAATAGCCGGAGAAATCAAAATAGAGCTGAAGCGAATAGACCAGCGCCCCTACCCATGCGTCCGCCAGCGAAGGCGCTGTCCCGGATGCGGCGGCGTCGAACACGGTGTTGGCATACTCGGAGATGCGGTCTGCAATCGCGACCTTCTTGGTCAGCCCCATGATGAAAATCGTGACGCCGACGGCGAGGTCCTCGGCGGTGACGCGCATGCGCGCCTTGCCCACGCATTGCGGCAGGATTTCCGAGGGATGCACGATGGGCCCCGAAAGGAGCTGCGGGAAAAACGTGACGAACATGCTGTAGTGAAGAAGGTTGTGCTTTGGGTTCAGCCCGCGATACGAGTCCACCAAGTACGCGATCTTCTGGAACGTGAAGAATGAAATGCCCAGCGGGAGGACGATCGGCGCAAGATACATACCTGCGCCGGTAGCGCCGTTGAATGTGTCCACGAAGAAGTTCGCGTACTTGAAGTAGCCGAGCAATGCCAGATTGCCGGCGATGGCGGCCCCGAGCAGGGCGCGCGAGCGCCAGCGGTCAAGCGCCCTTCCGGCGGCGTAGTTCGCGAGAATTGTCCCCGCGATCAGCCAAAGATAAATTGGGTTCCAGTACCCGTAGAAGAACAGCGACGCCAGGATCAGCCACACGATCGCACCGCGAGACCCGGCGAGACGCCCCACCGCCATGAATCCGAGTATGACGCAGGGCAAAAAGACGAGGATGAATGTATAGGAATTGAAGAGCATTGCGAATTGGCGGCGCGCGGATTGCTAGAAGCTATCCCAAAACCTGTTTGATTAACAAAACGGCGCGTCCGAGATGAAGAAATCCTTGAAAGAGACGAGTAGACTTTTCCTAGCGGATGCGCAGGCGTCGGAAGTTTTGAAACGAGCCAACGGCGCGACCCCCTCCGACCTCACGTCGCTCGTGGGAGACGCCTTACTCGGAGTGCTCGTGATCGGGACCGCCATGCGATCGCGCGACATCTGGTGGATTTGGTGCGTCCACTTCGCCATGGGCATGACGCAATTCGCGCGAGTTTCCGGAGCGGGGGAGTAGAACCGCCATTTCGCTGACTAAACTGAGTGAATTTCTTCTTGGGTCAGCCATGCAGCGTATTCGATCGACTCCAGAATATCCTCGCGCTCCAGGTCTGGGTAATTCGCCAGTATTTCGTCGAACGTGGCGCCGTAGGCGATCTGACCTACAACGATTGACACCGGAATTCTCATGCCCCGGATGCAAGCCCGGCCTCCCATGATTTTCGAATCGAACGTAATTCGCGTGAACATCAAGAAACCCTCCCTGCGGCGATTCACTTGGCCGCTGAATGTACAAAGAAACCGTATAATCTCTTACAAGTATATACGTAGTTCCGATACTTTCGTCAGAAGGGCTTACTCGTTGAATTCGTTTGTCATTTCCGCGCTGAAGGCGTACCATTTCGCGCTTACGTGTTTGAAAGTGCCGCGCGATTCCGCGAGGGAAGGATTCAGCAGCGGCCACATGAGGAACGTTTACTGATAATCACCACGGCTTTATTGTCTTGGTTTTAGCGCGGCCTTTCTCATTCGTCCAACCGGATTCTCCCGCGCTCTCGGAATTCATTTTATGGCTACCACAAATACGCACGGCCACCATAACACGCCGCTCGCCGCACTGACCCTGGGCGCGCTCGGCGTTGTCTATGGCGACATCGGCACCAGCCCGCTCTACGCGATGCGCGAATGCTTCGAGACGGACAAGCACATCGGCCCCGGCGAAGAAAGCGTATTTGGCGTGCTTTCCCTCATGTTTTGGGCCCTGGTATTGCTCGTATCGATCAAGTACATGATTATCACGCTCCGCGCGGACAATCGCGGCGAAGGTGGCATTCTCACGTTGCTCTCCGTCGCGCTCACCGGGACGCAAGCCGGGGACGCCAAGGGCGTTCGGCGGCCGGCCATCATCATGCTTGGCCTATTGGGCGCGGCGTTGCTTTACGGAGACGCGACGATCACACCCGCGATCTCAGTACTGAGCGCCGTCGAGGGCCTTGAAATCATTGAACCGTCACTGACGCGCTGGGTCATTCCCGGCACACTCGCGATCCTCTTCGCGCTCTTCGTATTGCAACAGTTCGGGACCGCCCGCATCGGGCGTGCATTCGGCCCCATCCTGGTCTTGTGGTTCGGCACGCTCGGTGTACTTGGCCTGATGTCCATCGCGCGCACCCCGTCCGTTTTGGCCGCGATCAATCCCGCGCACGCCGTCGCCTTCATCCGGCAGGAGGGGTGGAGCGTATATATCGTGCTTAGCGGCGTCTTACTCGTGATCACCGGCGCGGAAGCCATCTACGCCGACATGGGCCATTTCGGCGCTCGCCCGATTCGCATCGGCTGGTTCTGCTTCGCTCTCCCGGGGTTGCTCCTGAATTACTTCGGCCAGGGCGCCGCCCTTCTGCGCGATCCCGCCGCGGCCGCCAATCCGTTTTACGCGGTCGTCCCGCAATTCCTAATAATCCCGATGGTAATCCTGGCGACCGCCGCCACCATCATCGCCAGCCAAGCGGTCATCACGGGGCTTTATTCCCTGTCGCATCAAGCCGCGTTATTGGACTACTTACCCCGGTTGCGCGTCATCCACACCTCCGCCACCGAACGCGGCCAGATTTACCTGCCCGGCGTAAACTGGGTCCTCATGCTTGCGACTATGGGACTCGTCGCGGGATTCCAAACCTCGGACAACCTGGCAAGCGCCTACGGAATTGCCGTTATGACCACCATGATCTGCACTTCCGTATTGCTGGTAGAAGTGGCCGTATGGGTTTGGAAATGGCCCTTGATCTGGACGGTGATCGTATTTACTGTTCTAATCTTCGCGGACGCCAATCTCTTCTCCGCGGCGCTCATGAAAGTTGCTGATGGAGGTTGGTTCCCGCTCGTACTCGCGCTCATCGTTTACACAACGTTTATCACCTGGCGCCGGGGCCGTGAACTTCTTCGACGCAAGACGTCGATGGACGAAATGCCGCTCGAATTCTTCGTTGAAAACGTCACCAAAGGCGCCCACGCGGTCAAGCGTGTTCCCGGAACCGCGGTGTTCCTCAATCGCAACACCTCCGGTACGCCGCGCGCCCTCGGTCACAACATCAAGTGCAACAAGGTCCTGCACGAAACAGTGATTGTGTTTTCCATTCTCGTCGAGGAAGTGCCCCACGTATCCGAGGAACAACGCGTCGAGGTGAAGTCCCTCGGCAACGGCCTCTATCGCGTGTTCGCCCGCTACGGGTTCATGGAGTCCCCGGACGTCATCGATGTCCTTCGCAAGTGCAGCGCGAACGGCTTGACGATCGATATCTTCGCCGTCACGTTCTTCGTCGGTCGCGAAGTGATCGTCAGCACCGCGAAACCCGGCATGGCCCGCTGGCGGGAGCACGTGTTCGCATTCCTCACGCGAAACGCCGCCGCCCCAACGACCTTCTTCAACGTCCCCCCAAACCAAACCGTCGAATTCGGCCTGCAAGTCGAGATGTAGCCGCTTAGGGTTCGTTAATAAATAAAGGTATCAAGTTGGTTTTGCTGATTGCGGGCGAATGGTGTAGTTCCAGTCCCTATGAAACGTGTTGCGCTCCAGGTCCACGCGCCTCATTTCCTTTTCCGTCACCTTGCGGCCCGTGGGGTATTTGCGCCGGTCCAGGCGGCAGGTTACTTTCAGACCTTTCGCCGTGGCCGTGCGCGAGATCAATCGCACAATCGTCTCGTAATCCCTCAACGGTTCGCCACGCCAATTCGAGGAGATGAACGAGAACAGCCGGTGCACTACTTTGTTCCATTTGCTCGTCACACGATGGATACGATATCTCTCTTGACCAAACAAGTTTCCAGCCTCAAGTTCGACCGGCGGCTGGCCGCGCTCGCGTGCTTTGCCGCTGCGATTCTCGTATTGCCGCTCGGCATTCGCAAGCTCGCCTCAATGGAGTTGACCGAAGCGCAGGTGGTGCTTGGCACGTTGATGTGTGTTCAAACGTCGCTTTTGCTAGTCATAATAGGGCTCCTGGCGCTGGTGGATTGGAAGATGATGGAACTGTGGCGTAAGAGCGAAAGCCGCTGACTTTTCGAGTTACACCCGCACGTCCGACGCAGCCCCGAGTTTCCCCGCGTGGCGTTTCAGTACGGGATCGACGTGCTCGCGGACAAACTCGACGACTTGTTCCGGCGCGCGGCCGATGAATTCGCGCACGTCGAGAATGCTGCCGATTTCGTCGCGCGACATGCCGATAGCGGGATCCTTCGCGAGGCGATCGAGTAGGTCGTTGTCGAGGCCCTCTTCCTTCACCCGCGCGGCGGCGGCGTGCGAGTGCTTCCGAATCGCTTCGTGCAGTTCCTGACGATCTCCGCCTTTC
The DNA here is from genome assembly GCA_964467615.1 of uncultured Nitrospirales bacterium. GTDB lineage: Bacteria > Hydrogenedentota > Hydrogenedentia > Hydrogenedentales > CAYXRK01. The sequence continues at coordinate 22,724 of CAYXRK010000017.1, forward strand.
TTGACGCCCGCCATGAGAATGTTCTCGGTCGCCATGAAGGGCAGTTCGGCCATGACGTGTTTTTCGATGACCTTGGGATAGACCTTCGGGCCTTCCATGACGTTGAGGTAGAGATTGAGCACGGCGTCCGCCGCGAGGAACGCCTCGGGCAGGCTGATGCGCCGGATGGCGGAATCGTCCAGCGTGCGCTCGAACCATTGCGTCGCGGTGGTGAATGAGCCGTGCAAGGGCGCGGTCATCAGGTAACGGCCAATGGCGCAGGCGCGTTCGCAGCGCATGGGATTGCGTTTGTAGGCCATCGCCGAACTGCCAACCTGGCCGGGCTCGAAGGGCTCTTCGACTTCTTTTAGGTTGGCGAGGAGGCGCATGTCCGTGCCGAACTTGTGGACGGATTCGCCGATGCCCGCGAGCGCCTGGAGCACGAGCGTGTCCACCTTGCGCGAATAGGTTTGGCCGGTGACGGGATAGGACGAATCAAACCCCAACTTATGGGCGACGAGTTGATCGAGCTCGCGGACCTTGGCGTGATCTCCGTCGAATAGTGCTAGAAAACTAGCTTGCGTACCGGTCGTGCCCTTGACGCCGCGGCACCGCAACCGTGCGCTCATGTCTTCGAGATTCTCGATGTCGAAGAGCAGGTCCTGCGCCCAGAGGCAGGCGCGTTTGCCGACGGTGACGAGTTGCGCGGGCTGATAGTGCGTGTAGCCGAGCGTCGCGAGGTCTTTCCATTCGAGCGCGAAGGCTTTGAGTTTGGCAAGGACGTTGACGGCCCTGGCGAGGAGGATGCCCAATCCTTCGCGCATGAGAATGAGGTCGGTGTTGTCGCCGACGAAGCACGAGGTCGCGCCCAAATGGATGATCGGTTTCGCCTTCGGCGCAACGAGTCCGTAGGCGTGGATGTGCGCCATCACGTCGTGTCGCATTTCGCGCTCGAATTTGTTCGCGGCCTCGAAGTCGATGTCGTCGACGTGGGCCCGCATCTCCGCGATCTGTTCGCTCGTGATGGGCAGGCCGAGTTCCTGTTCGGCCTCGGCGAGTGCGATCCAGCAGCGCCGCCAGGTCGAGAACTTTCGTTGCGCGCCCCAGAGTTCGGCCATTTGCTTGGTCGCGAACCGTTCAACGAACGGCGATATGTATTCAGAAGTCATAAGATCCCTCTGGCCGGGTAAGTTTTCGGAACTCCTCTTTCCAGCGGGCGTGCAGATCGGGCTTGCGAAACGCCCGCATCAGCCCAAACAGTTTCGGGCCGCACGCCCGCTGCCGCTCGAGCGCCAATTCGTGTGTGGGCTCGAGGTCGCTCACGCGCTGGCAATAGAAGAGCGCCCGATCATACAGTTTCAATGCATAGAAACAATCTCGGCGCTGGTGTGATTCGGATGCGACGGACGCCTGGGCGTATCGAGTACGGTGTCCGGACGGTCCCCTAAACCGCAGCGATTGCCGCGCTCTGGGAGGCCAGGAAGGTCGCGCGTTTGAGAACGCGGACGGTGAGCGGATCGATGCCTAGTAGCGTCAAAATCTCTTTCGTCTTCGCGGTCTTACCGTTCACGGCGCGGGTGGAGAATTCAATTTCAGCCTCGTCGTTTTCCACTCCAACCAGCCGCAGTTCTTCGATCATGGGGCGGATGTCGGCGGGTTTCATTCCGGCGCGCCCGCGATTGCCTTTGGGTTTCACGCGGCGCTCGACGATGACTTCGTCGCTGAGGACGATTTCGCTGATCTTCGTTTCGAGTTCGTCGGGATCGGCGCAGGGCGCGTACATCGTGTAGTCGAAGCCGTCCACTATGCTCATGAGGGACGGCGCGTTGAGCGGTACATCTTCGGCGTCGAACACGGCGAAGCCCTCGGGCAGCACCGACTGCAAGCGCGTGAGAAACACTTCGGGATCGACGATGTCCTTGAGCGTGACATCCATGTAATCGCCCATGGACTCCTCTCCAACGGGCGCGGCGCTGGCGAAATTGATCTTTGGGTGTGCGTGAAATCCCTGCGAGTACGACAACGGCGCTCTCGCTCGGCGCAACGCGCGAATCCACGCGCTTTGCAATTCGAGGTGCGAGAGGAAACGCGGCTCGCCGCGCCTCCCGATGCGAAAACGCAAACGCTGCGCCGCGGGCGGCTCGACATACTCCGGCCGCGGCGTGGGCTTCCAATTCCGTTCCTCGATACGGCCTGCGCGTTGGTTCTTGAGCATGTGGCGGCACAGTTCGCGCTCGCGGAAAATAACGCCGCAAAGGTGGCACTTGCCCGCGCGGCAATCCTGCGCGTGCTTCAGTTCCATCGCGCGGTCCCAGTCTTGTTGGAACCACTCCTTGGGCATCATCACGTCGATGTGGTCCCAGGGGAGGCGTTCGTCGCGCGCGCGTTCGCGGAACGCGCCGGCCACGTCGTAGTTGACGTCGTCGATCGCTTTGCGCCACGCGCCGAGATTGCAACGTTCGTCCCAGGACTCGAACCGCGCGCCATTGCGCCACGCGGCTTCGAGCAGGTCCGCGCCGCGGCGGTCGGCGCGCGCGAGCAGGCCCTCGATGAAAGTCGTTTGCGCGGCGTGGCGGCCAAAGCGAATCCCGCCGTTACCCTTGAAGCCGCGCTCGAGAATGTCTTGTCGCCGTTCGGTCTCGGTCATATCGATCTGCGCCGCCCATTGAAAGGGTGTGAAGGGTTTGGGCACGAAGGTCGAAACGCCGAGATGGACGCGCGCCTTCGGATTGATTGCGCGGCCGACCGCGAGCGTACGCTTGCAGAGGTCCACGATCGCTTCGATGTCCTCGTCGCGCTCAGTCGGAAGGCCGATCATGAAATAGCACTTCACGTGCTGCCAGCCGCGCTTGTACGCCTCGCCGGCCATATCGAGCAGGCCTTCGTCCGGAATCCATTTGTTGATGAGCGCGCGCAGCCGCGGCGTCGCGGCTTCGGGCGCGAACGTGAGGCCGCTGCGCCGCACGTCCGCCACGGCGTCGGCCATTTCGACGGAGAAGCTGTCCAGACGCAGCGACGGTAACGACACCGAGACGCGGTCCAACTGCGCGCGCCGCGCGGCCTGATCGACCAGCATGCGCGGGCGAGAGAAATCACAGGTTGACAGCGACACGAGCGAGATTTCTTCGTAGCCTGTTTTTTCGAGCGACTCGGCCATGAGTTTGTCGATGTTCTCGAGCGACCGTTCGCGCACGGGCCGCGTCACCATGCCCGCCTGGCAGAAGCGACAGCCCTGCGTGCATCCGCGCAGCACTTCGAGCGCGAGCCGATCGTGGACTTGCTGCGTATAGGGCACGACATAGTTGGTCGGGAACTTTGCGCCGTCCAAACTATCCACCACGCGCTTGACGATCTTCGGCGCGTCTTCCTTGGGCAAAATGCGGCCGTCCGCCAATTGCTCGAACGGATACAACACCGGTACGTATACGCCTTCGATTGCAGCCACGGCCTCGAGCTTTTCGCGGCGGGGCCTGCCTCTCAGATCGCGCAGGCATTTAACGATTTCTAGGATCGCGTCTTCGCCCTCGCCCACGACGAAGAAATCAATGAACGGCGCGAGCGGTTCCGGGTTGAACACGGCGGGCCCGCCCGCAAAGATGAGAGGGGCGTCCTCGGGCCGGTCTTTCGTGCGCAGCTCGAGACCCGTCATATCGATGCAATTCAGGATGTTCGTGTAGGTCAATTCGGACTGGAGCGTGAACCCGATCATGTCCATCGCCGCAAGCGAATCCTTCGACTCATTCACAAAAAGCGGCAGCCCGCGCTTACGCAATTCCGCTTCCATGTCCGGCGCGGGCGCATACGCCCGCTCGCACCACACCCAGTCCAAGTCGTTCAGAATCGAATAAAGAATCAGAATGCCGACGTTGCCCAGACCCAAGTCGTACAAATCCGGAAACACAAGCGCCACGCGCAGATCCACCAGCGCGGGATCCTTGTGCGTCGTGTTGAGTTCGGAGCCGAGGTAGCGCGAGGGTTTCTCGACGCGCGGCATGATTTCGTTGTGGAGTACGCTGGTTACGTTCATCGTTCCTGCCGGAGAGTGGGGAATATTAGCGTTAGCGCGATAGTATAGCAGTCCTTCGAAAAGCGTTACGATTACGCGGTGATTCGCGCAGAAACACAGTCGAGAAACCTTTTCGTCACGCAGCGTGTCTTCATCATAAGCAGCAGGATTGGACGACACCGGGTACCGCGTTGCAGGCGACTATGACCACCGAATCGACAGAACAACACGTGCGGGCCGCCCGTGGCGGGGACGCGCGTGCGTTCGCCTCGCTCATCGAGGCGCACTACGGGCTTGTTCGGGCGTTGGCGTACAGCACGGTGCGGGATCGATGCGCCGCGGAGGACGTGACGCAGGAGGTCTTCCTGGTGGCGTGGGCCAACCTGGGAAGGTTGCGCAATCATGGGGCATTTCCAATGTGGCTGAGGAAGATTGCACGGAATACGGCGCTGAATTGGGTCCGATCGGAAGCCTTTCGCAAAAAGTTGGCGGAGCGTTACGGCAAGACCGCCAGCGAAGCGAGTGGCGTCGATGCGCCGGAGCGCCGCGAACGGGCACGACGGGTGCAGGAAGCCTTAGCCACGCTCACGCCCCTGTACCGCGAGGCGATGGTGCTCTTTTATATGGAGGGGCAATCCGTCCGCGACGCCGCGCGCAAGCTCGGCATACGCGAAGGGGCGATGAAGCTCCGGCTTCATCAAGGTCGCAAACGGCTGCGCGCTCTCCTCGAAGCGGACCTCGAACAAGAATTGATCCAGGAAGTCAGCGCACCCGCCCCAACGCGCGCCGTCGAGCGGATCGCGTCGGCGTTGATGATAGGGCCCGCGATGCCGGGGCTCGGAAAGGCTGCGGCTGCACCGGGGTTCGGACTTTGGTTGCACGAAGCGACGCATTCAGGCCTCTCGGAATGGCCGCGAATGCTAATTGACGGAGGAGTAGCGATGTCGACGAAGAAAGCGGTGATTGCCGGCGCGGTGGCGCTGGTGTTGGGACTCGGTGGGTACATCGGTTTTTCGATGCGCGACGGCGGAGAGCACGCGTCCGACACGCGGCCCCGCGTCGACATCGCGGCGGTCCGGCCGAAGGAAGCGCCGACACCGGAAACGGTTGTGGCGCCGAGTGACGCGTCGCCCGATGACACAACCGCAATGACGGATCCGCAAGCGCAAGACGATGGGTCCTCGCCGAAAGAGGGCGAAATTGTCGCGGCGGCAGATGCGGGTTCTGCGGAGGAACCGGGGAAGATTAAGAATCCCGAGGACTACGCCTCGGTGTCGGGCGTCGTGATCGACGGCAAGGGATACCCTCTGCCCGGCGCGTTGGTGCGCGTGCTCGCGACCGGACAGCCGACGCTCGAGGCACTGCGCGCGGCAGGATTTGAAGAGATGCGCGAGCGCGAGGGCCACGCGTTCACAGGGACGGCCGACGACAACGGGGCCTTCTCGGTCACCGGGATTTCGTATGAGGGAGTGGCCAAGGCGACGGCCTCCGCGGCCGGATACACCTTCGGGCCGAAATCGGAGGAGCTTTTGCATCTTTCGCCTCGGATGGAGCTCGACAATCTCCGCCTCATCTTACAATCCGGCGTGACGATTAACGGACGTCTTCTGTCGTCGGCCAAACGGCCGGTCGCGGACGGCACTCTTTCGATACTCGGATTCACCGATGGCCAGTCGACGCGCAGTGGATCCATGCAGTCGACCGCGACCGACGAGCGCGGCCGGTTCAGGCTCACATTTCCGAAAGAGGGCCAAGCTTCGTTGACCGCGTCTTCGCCTACCTACGGCGATGCGACGTTCAGCGAGGTCAACGTGACCGACGAGGGCGACGTCGAGCTCGTCATGGACGACCCGGCGCGCGTTGCCGGGCGCATTGAATGGAGCGACGGCAGCCCCGCGGCGGGCGTGACCGTGGCGCTTGCGGGCAACGCGCTGATTGGTAGCGGAAAAACAGGGCCTGGACACAATCATTATGGTGCAACGGACCAGAATGGCGCCTACGCGATCAAGTCGGTGGACGTGGGGCAAGACTATGAAGTGGCGGTTCTCGACGGCCCCGACCGTCCGCTCAGCCAGCGCATGCGGTTTGGCACGCTCCGACCGGGTGAACAACGCGTATGGGACTACAAGGTCGAAGTACCAATAATCGTGCGTGGCGTGGTATATGGCGAGACGACGCGTAGGCCGCTCACGAAAGTGAAGGTGTCGTGCGTCAAAGACGGCGTGCGTCTCGATGCGACGGTGCCCGTCGGGCCGGACGGCGCGTACGAATTGCGCCTGCTCTCCGGCGAGGGGACCTATCTCGTTTACCCACAGTATTGGCGGCAAGACCCGTTCGAGGACCACGGCAGCGCCGACGGCGAGACGCTTGCGCTGCGTCCGGGGGATGACGTGAACGTGGACTTGTACCTGCCGGACACGTTCACGATGGCCTTCGCCGTGGTTGACCTCGGCGGCGGCCCGATTCCTGGGATCGAGTTGAGCGTGACCGACGCAGACCACACCTGGGGGCCGGCGGGCTACACCGATGCGGAAGGCCGCTGGGTATGGAAAGGTTTTATCGCGAACGTGGAGACGGGCGTCGTCGTACGCCGCGACGGGAAGCGCCGCGCCCAATCGGAGGTTTACGTCGGTGAGCCGGGCGAAATCGTGCCGGAACAGATATTGGTCGTGCGTGACTTCGGCGGGGTCGAGGGGGACGCGGTTGACGAGACGGGCAACCCGCTTGGGAATGTCACGATCGCGTTCGAGATTCGATACGGCAACGACGACGTTGTCCAGACCGAACAGCGAACGGACGAAGCGGGCCATTTCGTGTTATTGGACGACGTGCCGGCGACGCTTGTCCAGGTCTTGGCGCGCGCTACGATTAACCAACCGGACTTTTCGAGCACACTCAACTGGGATTCCGGCCCATTTCTGTGCCCGGCGGACATGGTCGTTGATCTCGGCGCTGCGACATTCAGCGGGGAAATAGGCCCGGCGCCGACGGAGGAAGTGGAGCAAAAAGGGCCGCAGGTCGGGGCGCGCGGCGGGGCCTGAACGCGCGGCGGGTCAGGCGATCTGGATCGTCTTGCCGCAGGCGCTGCAGCGGACCCGGGCCGCTGAGAAGCTCGGTGCCAGGGTCTGCGTTTTCCCGCATTCGCACTTGAACGATTGCCAGGTCCCCGGTTGGTGGCGGACGGACACAATCTGGGCGGCGGCTGTTTCTCCCTCGACCTGCACCTGCGCCATCGGCACGTGAAGTTCGCGCTTGCAGCGGGGGCAGGTGGCGCGGTCCTTGCGGTATTCCGGCGGGAGTTTCACGCGCAGGCCGCAAACGCAGGGAATGAAGAGGAAGTTATGCGCCTTCCGGAGCAGATCGCCCGCGTTCCGAAGGCGCTCGCGCGGCATTTCGAGCGCTTCCGAAGGCGATCGGGCCTCGGTGGGTGCGTCCGCCGCAAGCGCCGACTTCGGCAAATGGCCCCCGCGCTTCCCCCGGACGCCTCCCCAAGCCTCCTCGTACGCCCGGAACGACACCGTCTTGCCCATCGCATTGAGAATGCGAATACGGTCGGCAATCGGCGGATGCGAGGCGAATATGCCGGAAAACGAGGCGACAAACGGGTTCACAATGTACATCGGCGCGGTCGCGTGGTTCGCGCGGGCGAGCGGCGCCGTGTTGCCGCCCAATTTCTGAAGCGCGGAAGCGAGGCCCGCGGGATAGCGCGTGAACACCGCGGCGCTCGCATCGGCCAGGAATTCGCGCCGTCGCGACACGGCAAAGTAGATGAGCCGCGCCAGAATTGGGGCGAGAATCGCGAACACCAGCGCGATCACGAACGCGATGATGGCTGCCTGACCTCCTCCTCCTCCCCCACGCCGATTCGAACTGTGGCGGCCCGGAGTGCCCCCATAGCGCATGGATCGCAGGAACACTTCGGAAATGATCACGATGGCACCGAGCATCACGCCGAGCATCGTCATGAGAAGTACGTCACGGTTCTTGACGTGTGCCATCTCGTGCGCGACGACGCCCTGGAGTTCGTCGCGATCCAGGTTTGCCAGTAGGCCCGCCGTCACCGCGACCGCAGCTTTCTTCGGATCGCGCCCGACGGCGAACGCGTTCATCGCCATGTCGTCGACGACGTAGACTGAGGGCATGATGCCCCCCTGGCCGGAGGCGATTGCCATTTCCTCGACGACGTTAAAGAGTTGGAGATGGTCCTGTTTCTCGATTCGTTTCGCTCCCGCGACGGCAAGCATGATGTTGTCGCCCTGGACGAACGCGGTGGCGGTCATGACGAACCACACGCCCAGCGCAACGAGCAGACCGAACAATCCCGCCCCAGGCGCGAAGGCCTCGCCGATGACGTAGCCAAGCGCGATCAGGACGAGCGCCATCGCGACGACGAGGATAGTCGTGCGCCGGTTATTCAAGGAGATTTGTTCCCACATACGAGACGTTCAACGTTCACCGTTCAAGGAAGTATGCGGCGAATCAACTGAAACTTACCTTGGGGACGGCGCGTTCGCCCGCGTCCTCGACTTCGAAGAATTCCGCCTGTTTGAAGTTGAACGCGCCGGCGATGATGTTACTGGGGAACATTTCGATCTTGTTGTTAAAGTGCATCGCTTCGTCGTTGTAAAACTGGCGCGAGAAACCGATCTTGTTCTCGGTTGAGGTCAGTTCTTCTTGGAGCGATAGGAAGTTCGTGTTGGCCTTGAGGTCGGGATAGTTTTCAGCCACCGCGAAGAAGTTCGCCATCGCCTGGCTGAGTTGGGTCTCCGCCTTGGCTTGGTTGGCGACGCCGCTCGCCTGCGCGGCGAGGTTGCGCGCCTTCGTGATGCTCTCGAGCGTCTCGCGCTCGTGCGTCATGTAGCCCTTCGCGGTCTCGACGAGGTTCGGAATCAAATCGTGACGCCGCTTGAGCTGCACGTCGATCTGCGACCACGCATTCTTGACCCGGTTCCGCAGGCCCACCAGGCCGTTGTACATGGCGATGAACCACACGACCAGCAGCACGAAAACGCCGGACGTGGCGATGAAGAACATGCCTACGACGCCGAGGACCATGAGTGCCTCCTCCTGAAAAACCTACCTTACGCCAGTATCGGACCGCGTGTAGCTCCAAACGTTATACATGGTTTGAAGCATTCTATTCTCGTTGGCCAACCACTCCCGGAGGAAACGCACCCACCTTTGCCCCGAACGTCAGCGCCTCCGGGCGGCTGGGTTCCCGAACGAGTTCGCCACTGTCGCCCACGGTTTCCACGCTGACACACACCGTGCCGATAGTACCCACGCCCTGCCGTTGCCAACGCACGAGGGTTGTTATGTCACGCTTACGTCACCCCATAGCAACGAAAATAGACCGAGTAGTGGCAAGTCCTTTCGTGCCAATATCTTAATTGTGGAAGGAAAATGGTGGAGGCGGCGGGAATCGAACCCGCGTCCGAAAGTGCGTCGGCTGTAGCGTCTACATGCGTAGCCCGAGTTTAGGATTCGCCACCGGGGGACGCGTCGGACGCGCTTCCCTCGGCCGCTAGGCAGGGTCGATACTCTCGGCGAAAGGCCCCTACCGGGCTTCCGCTCCGAGGCCCGCTGTCGGCGCCCCAGCCGCTTAGCAGGCGGTCAGCGGTGGGACGCGCCGCTTAGTTAAGCAGCGAGTGCCAAGTTATCGTTGGCAGTTGTACGGTTCCCGGTTTTTTACGAGGCCACCGGGGTCCTCGGCATGCAGCCACAGCTTCCATCACCCCCGTCGAAACCTGGACGCCCCCACGGCGCCGCGTTCGATGGACGAACGGAAACGTTGTACCTCCCTATTATACCACCATGCGCATGATCACGCTGTGACCGAACGGCCTGTATAATCCGCGCCGCCAGCAGCCGAGGGCGGCTGCTCCACATTTGAGCAAATTTGTTGAAATGAAAATCATCACGGACAATCGCCGGGCGCGGCATGATTATTTCGTCTTGGACGCGTTCGAGGCGGGCATCGAGCTGCGGGGGACTGAGGTCAAGTCGCTGCGGCAGGGGCACATCACGCTCAAGGACAGCTATGCGGACGTGGTGGGTGGGGAGCTGTTTCTCGTTGGGGCGCATATCGAGCAGTACGCGCAGGGGAACATTTACAACCATGTGCCGGAGCGGCGGCGGCGGCTGTTGATGCACAAGCGGGAGATCATCAAGCTCGCGTCGCAGGTGCAGGAAAAGGGCCTGACGCTCATTCCGCTCAAGCTCTATTTCAAGGACGGCAAAGTAAAAGTCGAAGTCGGCCTATGCCGCGGCAAACACACCCACGACAAACGGCAGGCGATTCAGGACCGAGAATCGAAAATTGAAGTGCAGCGCGCGCTTCGAGACGCGAACAAGGGCAAGGCGAACGAGTAGATGAAGCCGCTGCGCGTCACGCTGCCGATTCGGATCCGGGGGTACGACATCGATTTCGTCGGACACGTCAACAACATCGTGTACATCCGCTGGCTCGAAGACCTCCGCATGCATTTGCTGGACGTGTATTACCCGCTCGAGAAGGTCACGGCCATCGGGGTTGCGCCGGTGATCGTCGCGACGAACATCCACTACCGTCAGCCGATTGGGTTGGATGACCGGGAAGTCACCGGTGAAATGTGGATTGACCGTCTCGAATCCGCGACGTTTCATCTCTCGGCCGAATTCAGAGTGCGGGAGAAGGTGCGCTGCACGGCGACGCAGCGGGGCACGTTCATCAACATGGAGACGAACCGACCGGTGCGTGTGCCGACACCTTTGCGGGAACAATTCGAAGCGCAGCGCGGCCCGGCGCGGTAGGCCCAACTCCCGTGGCGTATTCGTCACCGAATTTCCAACGTTGATCGCCAAACGTACATCGTCGCTCCAAGGGAACGCAGTCCGCGGAGAGGACTATGGGTAGTCGGAACGATCACAAGGACGGATTGCGCGCGAGATTGCGGCAGTGGTGGCTGCGGGTGAGGTGTCCTTCCGAGTTCTTGTGCGATAACTGCATGTACGATCACCCGTCCGCGTGCCGCCATTCGCAGCGGCCGAACGCGACGCGTTGTCCCGACTACCGGCCTAAGGGCTGAGCCGCGCGGGCGCGGCGGACCAGCACGAGCTCGGCGGCGACACACGCTAGAATGACGGCGGGAGCGTAGGCGAATACGGATGCGACCGAAGTGTATGTAGCGATCAATGCGAACGACAACGAGCCCGCGAAGGCGCCGAGGCCGACTAGGCTTTCCGTAAATGCGGCGTTCATTCGCTTGCGTTCGGGGTCGGCGACGCTGTGGAACACCGCGGTGAAGAGCGTGACGTAGGCGTTGGCGCCCATGAGCGCAAAGCAGACGAACATGATCGCGAGCGAGTGCGTGGCGCTGAGCATATAGAGGGCCGCCGCAGTGAGCACTTGCACGGCGATGATGTGGCTGAAACCGCGATGCCAGCGGACTGTGCGCCCCATGATGAAGAAGGTCAAGGTGCTCGCGGACGTAAGCGCGAAGCCGAGGACCGAGAACAAAGAAGCCGATTCAAAGCCGGTCAATCGAAATAGTCCGCCGGGGAGAACAAACACGGCGTTCGAAGCGACGAGATCGTCGAAATGTTTTGGATACACAGATCGGCTCGCGCCTTGGATAGCGAAACCAGAGATCATCGCTATCCATGAGGGAGCAAGATATCTTGGCGGGGTCGGTCCGGCGGGCCCGGCGTCGCCGGCCAAAGGGCCCCCCTGGGTCCCGAAGGAATCTTGCTCGGGCGGCTGCGTGAAAATGAGTGCAGCCGCCAGCGCGGCGGTAACTATCGCGGCAACAACGGGCAAATAGTAGTGCCGTTCAAACAACGGCCCCGCCGCAAGCGACCCAGCGGACAAGCCGAGCGCCCAAGCGATATTGAAGTAGGACAAGATCCGCCCACGACGGGCGAGGTCCGGCTCGGACGCAAGCCATGCGTAGAGAATCGGCCACACCACCGCGAGGCAACCCGTCGACGCCATAAGTGCGAGCGTGAAGGGGACGGGCGACGCAAACGCGCCACATATGGCGATGAAGAGTCCGTAGCCCAGGGCCCCGGCGGCCGCGACGGGCAGGCCGTTGCGCACGTCGCGCGCGAGCCTGGCGCCGATGACGCACATAACGCCGTACGTCAGGGACATCGCGGCATGGATGCCGCCGGACATGAGTTCGCCTCCTCCAAGCCGTTGAAAGACATAGAAGGGGAGGACAGTCTGGAACACCATGCTGGCGAAGTCGAGACTTAGGCCGGCGGCGTAGTGCTTTTGAATGGGAGAGAACATGGCGCGAGCGGAATTGCGTTTCGCTCCGCCTCAATCGGCCAACGTAAGCGACGGTGAATCGACGTAGGCCGGCAATTCGCCCATATGACGCCGCCAGAGCTCGATTCGCAGCGTGTGCGGATTGCTGTTTTCCGGGATGGGGACACGGGCGATCATCTGTTCCCACTGGCCGCTGCCGGAATGGTCGCTATTGACGATTCGATCTTCTCCTTGGACCGTATACCTTACCGTGATGCCTAGTTCACTCTCCGCGGAGGACTTCCCCCATGCCGATAATACGAGAGTTTTACCGCGAATCGATGCAGTGAGCCCGCCGACCGTTTGCACAAGGGACACCCCACCCACCGGGGGAGACGGGAACGCGACCACGTACAAGCGTTCCGGCGCTTCCTCATCGATGACCCATTTGATAGCGTCGTAGGTGGCCCCGCCCCAATTTGCCGCACGCCAATCCAACGTGGAACCAAACCAACCGCTTTCGTCGAAGGTCGTGTCGCGCAGCATTTCGATATCTTCCGCGCCGTCGGTGGCGGTGACGTCCCGAGGACGCAACAGTCGCGCGCTGACGTTGTCTACTTGCGACATCAGACCGGATACGGAGCGGCGCGCGATCGAGAGGAGGAGATCGGTCGGCGGAGCTTGAGCGGGAAACGTGTGTTGGAGGCGCAGCGCTTTCCATTCATCGCCCCCAGGATGAATCACGGCGGCCCGGGCGGGGGTCCCGTTCGAGTTGTAGGTCAACACGATGGCCAAGTGGCCTGGAAACTTCGTCCGGGCTTCCGCGGTTACCACGATGGTCGCTCCGGCGGCGGCCCCGCCTGGGTCGCTGATGGCTTGATTGACCGTAAGCTCTTCGTTTTCGATCGGAATGAGTTGAAGAAGTTGTCCGCGCTCTTCCTGTCCAGGGAAAATTATTGTCACCGCGTGATCGCGGGCAGCTTCCGCGATGTACCAGCGATTGGGGCGAAAATAGCCTGGCCCCGCGATATCGATCTTGGCGCCATCGAACGCTCCCCGGTGGATCAATTCTTGTATGAACGGATTGCCTTCGCCAGTGAACGTGACGGCGGAACGACTAGAGGCCAAAATTACGCCTGTGGACCGTCGGCCCCCGCCGACGTCGTCAGTGGGGGCGGTCTCGGATGACAAGCCGGAGGGCGATGGCGTCAACACATCGCCCTGGCCGGCGCGTTCCTTGCACGCGGGGATTCCGGCGAGAACGACGGTGGAAACCGTGAGAGCTAAGACCAAGGGAGTTTTCATGCGATCGAAACGAAAAGGCGGTCCGGGGAATTTTGGTGTACGTACGATAACGTTGAACTGCGCATCAGCGTGTACAAGCGGCCGCGCCCGCGGGGCGGCGAGACGCCGAGAAACGCGATCCGGTTGTTCGAGAAAGGTTACCATTGAATCGGATGCGAGGCCAATCGCTTTCGATGACGATGGATAGTGCGGTGGCGACGTAACCGTTCCGGAGACGGAGTATCGGGATCCATGGAGATATGAGAAGCGTTCGATTCTTCCTCGTCGCATTGGCGGGTGTGATGGCGGCGCCGGGCGTGCAGGCGCAGGAACTCTCGACCGTAAACACGCCGGCGACGGAGCGCGACACGGCCGACTTGCTTCTCGATATTCTTCAGGAGGTCACGGATCTGCGTCAGTCCGTCGCCGAATTGACCGAAGTGGTCGAAGCGATCCAGGCGGAACTTTCGGAGCGCCGCTCAGGAATCGTGCCCGGAGCGAAGCGTACCGAGCAACCGGCCACCGGCGCGGGGGACGAATTGGCGGCTTCGCCGGCGCAAGCAGTAGGTTCCCCCGAAAACTTGGGTGTTCCGCCGCCGGAAGAGCGGGTGTCTAGCGTCACGACAGTGAAGGAGTGGGGGCGGTCGATCGAGGAGGCGCGTCGGATGTCGACCACGTCGCTTGTGGGGCAGATACTCGCGGTGCCGCCGTGGAGCACGAAGCAAGAACTCGAGGACCTCGGCAGGCAACTCCACGAAAAATACGCCGCGTACGACAACGTGAATATCGAGGTGTTCAACGACCAAGCGGTCGCGGCGGCCTACGCGGAGCGGCCAGTCGCGCTGAATCCGGCGGCGCGGGTGCTGACCGTCTCGAAAGTAAAGGACTCGGGCCGCGACAAGGTTTTGCTGTTTGTTGGGGAAGCGGTAATTGAAGTCCAATAGGCTGGCGTCACTCTTGCGGGGCTAAAATCTATCCGCGAATTGAAGTATTGCTAGCCGCTCGCTCCGCCGGATGGGACGAGAATTCAGCGGTCGAAAATGATGTCGATTCCCCTGAGGACCAGATTCATCATGGAACGCGGTATCTTACCGCACCGGTCTTCTAGTTCTGATTTGTCCAAAGTAGCCAGTTGCGACACGAGCGCGATCGAATCTTTAGGGAGGCCCGTGTGTTTTGAGGAGAGCTCAACGTTGCCGGGAGCTGTCGCCCATTTGAGGTTGCTTGTCAGCGGCACACAAACGACTGTCGCAATCTGACTGCGATTTAGGGAGTCTCCCTGGATGACGAGAACGGGGCGTCTATAACCTGGTCTGGATCCACGCGGTTCCGGCATATCGGCCCACCAAACTTCGCCCTGCGAAACTACCACTCCACACGCCTAAGCGTGCGCCGGGCGGCCGTTGATACAAATTCGTCGGTGGGTTGTCCGAGTTCGGCTATGGCGCGATCCATGGCCTCGGTGATCTGATCCGGCGAATGCCGCGCCAAGTAGTCTCGAAGCGCCTCACTGAATACATGGCTCCGCGATTGCTTCTTGCGACGGGCAAACGCGTCGGCCTGCTTAAAGAGATCGTCGGGAATCGATACGGCTGTCTTCATACCAAAAGTATAACCGGGGCTGGGTTTCGCGTCAAACGAAGTGGTTCACGCGAGCGCCGTTCAATGGCTTTCATTTGTTGTTGCGCTTGCGCTTTGCATTCGCCGGAATCTTCGCCATACGGATGACCAATCGAAGGGTTTCGTTCACGGCCTCTTCGGTCGGAAAGGCGCGAGCAACATCGGGCGCCAAGACTACTACGTTCGAGGCGGTTTTGTAGTGTTCGGCGTACTTGCCGCAGACACCACCCTTAAGCAGTTCGCTCAAGTCGTATTCTGGGCGAAGTTCATCGTCAATTTTTGGCGTGACCTTCTTCATATGCTCTTTGTTCCTTCATCAAAGTATACCAGGAAGAAATACGGGACGTCGCGCTCTTTGGTCTCAGAGAATGCGGAATCATCGGTCATTTTGATAAAGTTTCTGGTTTGCTCGACGGGCCATCGTTTGGAGGACAGCCGTGAAAGCGGACGAAATACGCGCGTGTTTTTTGGAGTTTTTCCGTTCGCGCGATCATGTGATTGAACGCAGCGATCGGATCGTGCCGAGTAATGATCCGACGTTGCTGTTTACGAGCGCGGGCATGGTGCAGTTCAAGGCCTTTTACACCGGCGAAGTGCCGCTGCCGTACCGCCGCGCCGCGACCTCCCAGAAGTGTTTGCGCGCGGGCGGCAAGGCGAACGACCTGGATGAGGTCGGCAAAACGTCGCGGCACATGACGTTTTTCGAAATGCTCGGGAATTTTTCGTTCGGCGACTACTTCAAGCGCGAGGCGATTGTTTGGGCCTGGGAGTTTTGCGGCGAGGCCATCAAACTCGACCTGAGCAAGATTTGGGTCTCGGTGTACCAGGATGACGACGAAGCCTTCGCGATCTGGCACGAGGAAATTGGATTGCCGGAATCGCGGATTGTCCGCCTCGGCGCGAAGGACAACTTCTGGGGCCCCGCGGGCGACACAGGTGCATGTGGGCCGTGCTCCGAGTTGCATATCGACCGCGGCGCTGCGCGGGGTTGCGGCCGGCCGGATTGCGCGCCGGGTTGCGATCACTGCGAACGATTCATGGAATTTTGGAACTTGGTGTTTCCGCAGTTCGACCAACAACTGGACGGTTCGCGCCCGACGTTGAAGAACCGCGGTATCGACACGGGCATGGGATTGGAACGGCTCGCCGCGATACTACAAGGCGTCGACACGGTATTTGACGTGGATCACATCCGGCCCATCATCAGCGCCACGGAGCAACTTTCGGGGCGTCGATACGAGGACAGTCCGACGCCGTTTCGCGTCATTGCGGACCATGCGCGCGCGCTGTCGTTTCTCATCGCGGATGGCGTGCTACCGTCGAATGAAGGACGCGGCTACGTCGAACGCCGGCTGTTGCGCCGGGCGGCGCGATTCGGGCGCGAGATCGGACTCGAGCGCCCGTTCTTGCATCAGGTCGCTCAGACGGTCGTTGATCGGATGGGACACCATTATCCGGAGCTTGTGGAACATCGCACGCAGATCGAGAAGATCATCTTGATCGAAGAGCAACGGTTCGCGAGCACGCTCGCGCGCGGCATGGATTTGCTCGAGGGCGCGTTCGAGCGCATGCGCAAGGCGGGACAGACGATGGTGCCGGGCGACGATTTATTCAAACTGCACGACACGTTCGGGTTTCCGCTTGACCTCGCGACGGACATTGCCATGGATCGCGGATACGCGATCGACCGCGAGGGCTTCGGCATCGCAATGACGCGCCAACGCGAGAAGGCCCGCGGCGCGTGGGCGGGAAGCGGCGAAGCGGCGCTCGCGCCGGTCTACCGAACGCTGCGCGACACGTACGGAAAGACCGAGTTTCTGGGATACGACAGCCTACAAGCCGAAGCAAAAATTCTCGCGATCGTGAAGGGCGGGAGAAATCACTTTATGGCGGCCGTAGGCGAGGAAGTCGAAATAATCCTCGATCGAACGCCTTTCTATGCCGAATCTGGCGGACAAATCGGCGACACCGGCTTCCTTGACTGCGTCAGCGGAAACGCCCAGGTGCTCGATACATACGCTCCGCTGAAAGGGCTGACTGTACACCGGGTCAAGATGATACGCGACACGTTCAAGGAGGGCACCAAGGTACAAGCGCAGGTGGCCGAAGATCGCCGAAGCGCAACGATAAACCATCACACGGCCACCCACCTTTTGCAGGCGGCCCTTCAGGAGACGCTGGGCGATCACGTGCACCAGGCGGGGTCGTTGGTCGCGCCGGATCGGCTGCGGTTCGATTTCACGCATTTCGAAGGAATCGATTCCGCGCGTTTGCAGGACATCGAGCGGCTCGTGAACGACTATATCCGCACGGACACTGAAGTGAGCATTGCGCAGCGGCCGCTCGAAGAGGCGCGCGCGGCGGGGGCGATGGCGCTGTTCGGCGAGAAGTACGACGACGTGGTGCGCGTGGTGACCATCGGCGACATCAGCATGGAGCTGTGCGGCGGGACGCACGTTCCGCGCACGGGCGTGATTGGGATCTTCAAGGTCCTGTCGGAGGCGTCGATCAGTTCGGGCGTGCGGCGGATCGAGGCGTTGTGCGGCGCGCCGTGCGTCGAAAACTTGCAAGCGCGCGAGGCGAAACTTCAGCGGGCCGCGCACGCGCTGGGAACTTCGATTGACGATCTCGACTCGCGCGTTCAGGCGATTATCGAGGACAACAAACGCCTCGCGCGCGAGGTCGACAAGTGGAAACAGGCCGCGGCGACGGGCGGCGGCGTGGACTATATGCAGAAGGTGCAGCAGGTGGACGGGTTGGGCCTTCTCGCGGCGGAAATCGATGGGCAGGACGGCCGCGGCCTGCGCTTGGTGATGGACAAACTCCGAGAAAAGTTTACCTCGGGTGTTATCGTGCTCGGCGGCAATGCCGATGGCAAGGCGGCGCTGTGCGTGGGCGTGTCAAAGGACCTCGTAAGCAAAATCAAGGCGGGCGATATCATCAAGGAACTTGCGCCGATCGTGGGCGGGGGCGGCGGCGGAAAGCCGGACATGGCGCAGGCCGGCGGGAAACTGGGCGAAAAAATTTCCGAAGCTATTGCGCGAGCGCCGGAAGTCGTTCGGGCGCTGCTGAGATAACCGGTGACGGGCCGTGTCATAGCGCTGGACGTCGGCGATGTGCGCATCGGCGTGGCGATGAGCGACCCGTTGGGCATAATCGCGTCGCCCCACTCGACCATCGCGGCGGTATCATTCGACGAGGACGCACGGGCGGTCGAGGCGCTTGCGCGAGAGCACGAAGTCGCGTGCATTGTCGTGGGGATGCCGCTCAATCTCAAGGGCGAGACCGCGCACCAAGCGAAGAAAGTCCAGGCGTTCATTGAAACCCTGCGCGGGGTAACGGACATTGAAATCGTAACGATCGACGAACGCATGACTACGGCGGCCGCGCGCCGGTCGCTCGCGGAACAGAACGTCCGGGGGAAGAAGCTGAAAGGACTTATCGATCAAATGGCCGCGCAACAGATATTGCAGCTTTACCTCGAACGCCGCGCGACTTTGAACAGGTTGTGACGTGGCCAGCGATGCGGAAAAACGCCCGCGCCGAGCACGGCTTGCGTTGTTCATGGGGGCCATGCTGTGGTTGTCTGCCGTGCTCGCGGTCCTCGCCGCCGCCGCCGGGTTCGGCGCGTTCCTGATTTATGATCACATCACCCAACCTGGCGTAATGGGGACGCCCGTCGACGTCATCATTCCCGAAGGTGCGACGGGGAAGGGCATCGGAAATCTATTGACGGCCCTTGGACTCGTCGAGCATGAGATCCTGTTTCGCGCGGCGATCCGGCTCGACGGTACGAGCAGGCCCATCAAACACGGCCAGTACACGCTGCATCGGGGCCAATCGCCGACGGAAATCTTGCAGCGTCTGTATGAAGGCCCGAACAAGGCGTTCGATCCGTCGACGTTGCCGCCCGATCAAATTGTGACCGTACCCGAAGGCCTAACGATCGCGCAGGCGGCGGAAATGTTCGACGATCCTGGGGCGTTTGAAGCTTCGGCGGCGGACCCCGCGTATCTCGATCGACTCGGCCTGGAGACGCCGACGCTCGAGGGGTTTCTCATGCCGAACACCTACTTCTTTGACAAGGCGCCCAGCGGCCCTGAGTTG
>CAYXRK010000018.1:0-39359 GCA_964467615.1 uncultured Nitrospirales bacterium
TGCTTTACGTTCCAACGGCTATCTTCGAAATGATAGTCGTCCGCGGCGAAGATCGGTTCGCCGGAGTAAGATCCCGGCATCGGATACGTCTTCTCGCCGTGCGCGAGTTGGTGGACGTCGCCCCACGGCACGCTTAAGGTCTGATACTCGTTTCGCATCAACCGCGCCGCCTCATTCGCCGCCCACAGCGCGTGTTGCTCGACGTCCGGCGCGTTCGACTCGAGGTGGGCGTAGAGGTCCGAATCCGTGTACGCGGGAAACGGCGCGGCGGTGCGGAACACGCTCCACCAAATGTGGAAGTACGTCATCGGCGTGCTGTCCGCCGCTGCGAGGTGGTTCCAGTCGCGCAACATGTCGAGCGCAACGACAAGGTCGGGGTGCCCGCTCGATACGAATTCCGGGCGGCTATCCGCGAGCCTTACGAGATATGGGGCCGCTTCGACGGCGAAGGGGGCGACGACGTCAAACAGCATGGCCTGCATGTCCTCGAGGGTGCGTTCGCCTTGGGCTAGCAACTGGCGTACGCGACGCGCGCGGTACGAGTCCACGTCCCTCGAAAGCCAACCCGAAATGTCGTCGCGCGTAATGCCTGAGCCGTCGGTTGCAAGCCAGGGCGGCGTGGCGCAGGCCTGGACATAGCCGGACTCTGGATTGAAGATTCGCGGCAGTCTATCGGGTGGAATGATTCCGCCCCAATCGAATAGCGGATCCTCGGCGGACACAGGCGCGTCCCACGCCGTCACAACCGTCCGCGGCGCGCCTCCAGACTCGACGGTCAGCGGGGCGTTAAGTTTCTCGCCGACTTTGGCGTTGAACGCATACATCAATCCGCCGCCGGCGTCCACCGCGACCACGTGGAAACACGGCAACTGATGCTGGGCGAGCGCCTGCTGCATTTCATCCACGTTCGACGCGCGGGCCATATCGAAGACTTGCCGCAATGCGCCGAACTCGCCGTATCCGCCTACGCGATAGGCGAGATTGCGCCCAGCTTGCCGCCCGATCACGGGCCCGCGCCCGGTCATCAGACGCGGCACGCGCCGCTCGAGCATGCCAGACTCCGTGGCAACGTAATACGGCTTCGAATCGACGGCAAGCTTCAGCCAATAGAGAGTGTCGTTTGGCGTGTATTGCATGAACGATTTCGGATTTCGCGCGAACTGTGGCGCTGGTTCGACATAAAGGTCAGCGAAATCCGGGTCGTTCGGAGAAAGCGCCCAACCGGCCTGGCCGTTATGACCCATTAACACCATCGGCAACCCGAAGAGCGTCGCGCCCGAGACGTTGAACCAATCGCCGACCGCGAGGTGGCACTCGTACCACTGGTAGGGACCGTCGTAGTTCGCATGGGGGTTCATCACCAAAAGCGAGCGGCCCTCCTTCGTCCGCTCCGGCGCGACCGCCCACGCGTTGCCCGAAGGCATACCACGAAGTGGGTGCTCGATGTCAGCGAAGTCGAACGGCGCCATGCTCATCAGGAAGGCGTGAAGCAGCGCGAGCGGGTCCGCCGGAGAAACGCCGTCTGCGCCGCGCGGCGCGCCTTCGCCCTGCTCGAACAACCACGAGTTCACGCCGAGCGCGAACCCTTCGCAGAGGTCGCGCGTCACGTCGTCCGCGCCGCTGTACGCCGCTTGGGCCAGATCGGAATGGGCCATCTGCAGGGCGAACTCGTCCGACGACGCGTACGTTTCGCCCATAAGTTCCGCCGCGCTTCCGCTGACGATGCGGTAGGCCATCAGCATCTTTTCCGCGTGGTCTTCCGCCTGCGCATAACCAAACGCAAACGCCATCGCGCGAAGGTCGTCCGCCTGGATGTGCGGCACACCCCACTCGTCACGGTAAAGGGTCGCGCGGCCCCAAAGGCTGAGCGGATCGTCGTCCATTTGCGCGCAGACGGGAATCGCGGCGATGGTTAGGACAAGCCAGAACTTCGTGATCATGGCGGCGCGGTGACAACCTGGCGGCGATTGGGCCATTATACACGCGATGATTGATACCAAACTCACACACGCCGTCGCGCGCAACAGCCGACCGGCTATGGCGGTCGATTCGGGCCGGCGCCGATGAAGGCATGGTTCCGGTCCCTGGCCGCGCGCGTTGCGGTGAAGCTGTTGCGCCTGACAAATGCGCCCCGTCAATTCGACACGTTGCACTCGGCCGGGTGGATCAACGGCGGGGCGATGCTCCGCGAACGCTACGGCGCGCCGCCGCCGCAGGACCATTCCCGCCGGATCAACGCATACGAGGCGCGCGCGTTTTCGCAACGCGGCGAAGATGGCATTCTCCTGTACATCTTTTCGCGCATCGGCACGATCAACAAACGCTTCGTCGAGTTTGGCGTGGAAGACGGTCGCGAGTGCAATACGACGAACCTCGCCATCAATTTCGGCTGGAGAGGGCTAATGATGGACGGCGGTTTGGCCAATGTCGCCGCGGGCCGCGCGTTTTTCGCCGCCATGGTTCCGGACGACCCGGCGGCGGTCACGTTCGAGCAGGCGTGGATCACGCGCGAGAACATCAATCAATTGCTTAATAAGAACAGTCTCTCGGGTGAAATCGACCTTCTCTCGATCGACGTCGACGGAAATGACTACTGGATTTGGAAAGAGATCAACGTCATCAAGCCGCGCGTCGTCGTCATCGAGTACAACCCATCGTTCGGCGCGGAACGTTCAGTCACGGTCCCGTACGAGGCCGAGTTTGACCGCTGGCAAAAACACCCCACCGGCTACTACCATGGCGCGTCGCTGGCCGCCCTCGAGAAACTCGGGCGCGAACTCGGCTACCGGCTCGTCGGGTGCAGCAGTTGGGGATCGAACGCGTTCTTCGTTCGAGCGGACTTAGCTGGCAATGAGTTCAGCGGCTTCTGTTCGCGCGAGGTGTACATCCCGGGGTACGTGCGCCTGCTTGCAGGGTATTCGACCGAGCAGCAGTTCAACTTAATTCGGGGCCTGCCGCTGGTCGACGTTTGACCGGCTGCCCTGACGAAGTAGTTCAAAGTACTGCTTCCAACTCCTTCACTAATTCCTTCAACCGCGTCATCGCCGCTTGCACGGGTTCGGGCTTTTCCAGGTCGACGCCCGCGTCGCGCAGTTGGTCAAGCGGATATTTCGAGCCGCCGCCTTTCAGAAAATTAAGGAACCGATCGCGCGCCGGCGCGCCGTCTTCGAGCACCGCGCGCGACAGCGCAATCGCGGCGCTCAGGCCGGTGGCGTATTTGTAAACGTAGAAAGCGCTGTAGAAGTGCGGGATGCGGAGTCCCTCGAAGGTCAGGGCCTCATCGAGCGCGAACTTCGGCCCGAAGTACAGTTCGAGCAGTTTGCGGTACTCCTCGCGCAACCGATCGGTGGTCAACGGCTCGCCCGCCTCGGCGATCCCATGAATGATCTGCTCGTATTCCGCGAACATCGTTTGACGGACGATGGTGCCGCGTATCTCGTCGATCTCGCGGCTGATGAGCAACGCACGGCGCTTGCGCCCTTTCGCGCGCTCCAAAAGGTGGTGGTTCAGCAATTGTTCGTTGAAGGTCGACGCGACCTCCGCGACGAAAATTGTGTATTGGTAGCTCTGAAACGGCTGATTGCGCGCGCTGTAGTACGTGTGCATCGAATGCCCGGCCTCGTGCGCGAGCGTAAACATGCTGTCGAGCACGTTTTGCTTGTAGTTCATCAAGATGTACGGGGGGCCGGTGTATCCGCCCGCTGAGAACGCGCCGCTGCGCTTACCTTTGCTTTCGTAGCGGTCCACCCATCGGCTCGAAAGACCGTCGCGGAGCGTCTTGCAATACTCCGTCCCCAATGGAGTAAGCGAATCGCAAACGGTTTCGACGGCTTCGGTATAGGGAATGCGCGTCTTGCCGTTTTGCACGAGCGGCGCGTAGGTGTCGTAGAAGTGGAGCTTCTTCCCGCCGAGCGCCTTACGCCGCACATCGAGATAGTGGTAGACGGTATCGAGATTGTCATGCACGGTCTTCACAAGACTGTCGTACACGGCCACGGGGACGTTGTCGCTGAACAGCGCCCCTTCGCGCGCGGACGGATAATTGCGCGCGCGCGAGCGATACACGTCTTGAAGGACGGATGAACTCAACGTCGCTGCGAGGGTGTTTCCGTGGTCTTCGTATATCCGGTAGAACCGTTCGAATGCTGCCTTGCGCACCGCCCGTTTCGGCGACTCAAGAAACACGCGAAACGACCCTTGCGACAGCTCCACCTTGTCGCCTTCTTCGTCGCGCACATCGCCGAATTTGAAATCCGCGTCGGTCAACTGCCCGAATATCCTGCTCGCGGATCCTGCGACCTCGCCTTGCATCGCGAGTAGACGCTCCTCGGATTCGGAAAGGATGTGCGGCTTGTAGCGAAGCAGTTTCTCGAGTTGGAACCGAAAGGGTTTGAGCGCGGCGGACCGAATAAATTCCTGTAGGCGTTCGGCCGGCATCGCCTGGATTTCAGGGGCGATGTAGCTCGCGGCCTCTCCTGCGCGCGTCGCGACGAAAGTGGACCGCGCGACCATTCCCTGATACGTGCTGTCAGCTACGTCTTCGCATGACTTCAGAAACGCATACGAGCCGACTTGTTCGGCAAGCTTCTCGACTTCGACATCGAATTCCAGGCAGCGCTTGAGCGACGCGGGAGACTCGGCCAGCTTCCCGCGGAATTTTCCGTAGCCTTCAATCTTGGATTCGAGCGACTTGAGCGCCTTTTCCCAGGCCTCGTCGTTCGCGAAAAGTTTCTTGAGGTCCCAGGTGTCTTTCGTATCGGCGTCCTTGCGGACCGGGATCGTTTTTGTCTTGGCCATGTTGGAGCGGTCCCTCAACTGTTTGGACGTAAGAGCGCGACAGTATAAGCATGGGAGGGCGCGGTATCGACTTCGATGCCGCGTCAGTTACTTCGTAGCGCCCTTCGGACACACCCAGATGCGATGAAAGTGCGAGAGCGCTTGGGCCAGCAATCCCCCTCCTTTGGTTTAAGGGAGGGGGCAGGGAGAGGGTTGGGCTGGCAATCCCCCTCCTTTGGTTGAAGGGAGGGGGCAGGGGGAGGGTTGGAGTAATTGAATTTGCGAAACTGCTCTTAGAACACAAAGTACGCCGCGTAAGCCGCCGTCGCGTAGGCGGCGATGCTTGCCGCGCAGGCCGCGCGGCCAATGCGTGCCGACATGGGTCTTTCCAGCGTCCTGCACGCGAGCACCGCCAAACACGGCGCTAGGCCGAGCAGGTACGTCGCCTTGCCGACGCTGTAGATCGGCAGTGTCACGTAGAGGTAGAGCGCCGCGCCGAGATACGAAAGCACGGCAACCGCGCAAACGAAACAGGCCTTGTCGCGCGCCGTATCGAGCCGCTTCCACGCGAAGAGACACCCGAACACGATGGCCGCCATCGGAATCGCGCCGAGCCACGCGCCGGCCAGCATGAAGTTTTCATTCCAAGGCGGCCGCGAGTCGTATTCCACCATCGAACTCAGCGTTCCATCCAGCCACATCGTCGAGTACATGGAGTCCCAGAAGCCCTGAGTCCCGGCGTTCACAGGCCGAATCAGCGCCTCGCCGAAGCGATAGAACTGCTCGGGGGTGCGGTAGCCGGGATCCTGCCACCACTCTATATTCGCCGACGCGCCGACGACGGGGACGCCCAACTCGACTTGGTTGCGTACGAAGTACCATCCGGAGATCAGCGCCGCGACGCCGAAAACAATCGCGGCCGAACGGGCGGCGGCGATCGCACGCTTGCGCCCGCCCATCTCGTCGGATGACGCGAGGACGAGAACCAGCAATAGCGCTGGCGAGACGAACAACGCTGTGATTTTCGTCAAGATCGCGACACCCAGCGCGCTGCCGAGGGCGGCGCATCGCGCGTTCGTGACCCCCTTCGTGAGGAGTGCGAGCGCGATCACAACGACGAGCCCCGTGGCAGTGGCGGCCATAGGCTCGTTACCGATGTACTGCGACATGTACAGGCTCATCGGCAAGAATCCGCCCAGCGCCATCGCCGTGTTTTGCAAGTCGCGGCGTTCCGGCCAGATCGCGCGCGCCGCCCGGTATGACCACTCCACGTGCAATGCTCCGCACGCGAGCGGAATGAATCGAAGAATTTGAACGACGTCCGGAATGAGGTGGTAGTACTTGTTGAGGAGTACGTAGAACGGCTCGGAGACTAGGTAGTAAAGCGGCGCCTGGAACATTTGCCAGCCGTCGTCAGCGAGGGGGATATGACGGAACAACCACATGTGATTGATGTAGTTGAGATGTCCCTCGATATCCAGGCCCACGTAGTACGGAATCTTCGAGTAGTTGTTCGCCGCAAGAATTCCCCAGCCGCCAAGCAAACACAGCCGCACGCGGCGCGGGTGAAAGTACCGGCGTATCGTCCCATCCTCGAGTTCGCGGTCCGCGCGAAGCGTTGCGAAGAAAGCCAAGAACGCAACCATCACGAGCCAAGGGGACACGCGCAACAACGCGGTCCACGGCCTAGGGAAACGCTCTGTTAAGTCTGAACGGCCGGTGTCTCGCGCCAACGCCGCAGGTTTCCACTCACCCTCGCTGTTCGCGGCTTCCCACGTCGAATCGGTCTTCAGGCCCGGCGATTCGCAGTGCGCGAGCGCGAGCCGGGGCCCGTTTTCATTCGACACGGAGATAAGAATTTCGTTCGGGCCGCTACGAAGTGCGGACGCGATATCGATCTGATGGCGGATTCGCCACGTCGTAAGATCGTCGCCGGCATCGAGGACAGTGACTCCGTTTACAACGACGATGGCGCTCTTGAACGCGCGCAACGTCAGGACGGCTTCGCTTGGTGCGTCTCCAACATCGAACGTCGTGCGAAAGTTGGTCGTGTATTCGCCCAGCTTACGCACGCGGAGACTGAACGGCGCGTCTTCTCGTATCCAACTCGCCCCGTTCTCCGCCACCAACATAGCGACATCCGGGTCGTACATCGCGCGATACGCCGCGAAACCCGCGACGCTCAGAGACAGCACAACAACGGCAAGAACGAAGGGAGCGGGGCGCATGGCGCGTGGATTGTAGCAGCCCTTGGCCCGCGCTGATTGGCGGCGGCCCGTGTTATAGAATTGTTCGTTCGTAGTGGCGGAACTCTCCATGCACTTCATCGATCTCTTTTCCGAGAAAGCCAATCTCTATGCCTCCGCACGCCCGACGTATCCCGAGGAACTTTTCGCGTACCTGGCCTCGGTCGCGCCCGCGCGCGATCGCGCGTGGGACTGCGCCACCGGCAACGGCCAAGCCGCCCGCGATCTCGTTAGGCATTTCGCCCACGTCGACGCGACCGACGCGAGCGCCGCGCAAATCGCCAACGCAACACCCTGCGAACGCGTGTACTACTCGGTGCAACCGGCGGAGCATACGGAATTCGAGGACGACTCATTCGACGTAGTGTGCGTTGCCCAAGCCTTGCACTGGTTCGACTACGGCCGTTTTTTCCCCGAGGTTCACCGCGTACTAAAACTCGGCGGCATCTTTGCCGCGTGGATCTACGATTGGATGAACGTCTCCGAGGAAATCGACCGCCAACTCAAGGTGTCCCTCCTCGCCCCCGTCAAGCCGTACTGGGCGCGCGAGAACACGCTCGCGTGGGGCGGCTACAAAGACGTGCCGTTTCCGTTCGAACCGCTCGATGTCCCAAAAATCCCGATGCGCTTCGAGTGGGACCTGTTCCAGATGATGGCCTACGTCCACACCTGGTCCGCCGTGCGCCGTTGCATGAACGAAACCGGAAACGATTTCTTCGAGCGCGCCGGCGAAGAACTCACCGCCGTCTGGGGCGACCCGTCGGAGAAGAAAACCGTCACCATGCGCTTTCACGTGATCGCCGGGCGGCACGCCACAACGTAACGACTTAAGACGAAGTGTTCGCCAACACATGCCCGAGCGGCAACCAAAGCGTCACGCCCAATTCCCGGCGGCCCCATTCGAGCGCGTCCTTGTGCCGCGCGAAGAACACGTCGAGGTGATCGCCTGTGATTGCGCCGCCGCGATCGAGCACGAAGCCGCTGCCGTAGCCCGGTACGTACACGCCAGCCCCAAACGGGATCGATGCGTCCGCCGCGACGACACCATGCCGCACCTTGCGGCCGCTTGCGGTGACGCCAACAAATTTCGGATTCCCGGATGCGGTAACGGCGCGCCCCTTCGCGTCCTCCATCCAACTGCAACAGACTTGGCAGGGGCAATAAGCCGTGACGACCATCCTGTGTTCGACGCGGACAAGCCGGTCGCTCGCGTAGTGCAAGTGCGCGGCAGTCGCAACGCCGGCAAACGCCCCGCACGCGGCAAGCCTACGCGGCCAGGTTTCAACAGCCCACGCCGCCCAACGCCCCGCGCGTTCCCCCAGTTTTCGCCAATTCATGGGCGTGCTCCGCTGAATGCTCCCCCGAGCACACTCGTCTAATGTCATAACCGTCGCGCGAGTTCCAGAATTACCTCAATTAGGTCCGCAACTCCGATTTGAGACACGACAGCGCGGCGAAAGCGCGCCCGTTTGCGATTCTGACGCTGGTACATCGATGGTTATGTCGGTTGGTCGCTTGGCACGGTTAGTGCTCTGAGTCTGGTACGGAGTCCCCGCGAAGGGGACACGAAAGGAGCAACACGCATGAAAACCAAACGAATCCCGCTGCGCGTCGCGGTCGTGGCCTTAGTGGCCGTTGCCGCGATTGCCGCGTTCGGCGGCTTGCGCGTCGCGGTATCCGCCGATACGCCCGAAGGCATCGCTGCGCTCGAGGCCCAAGGCAAGGCCTTCGCCTCGGTGGCGAAGACCGCGTCCCCGGCGGTCGTCAATATCCAGGTCAAGAAAACCGTCAAGCACGCTTCGCGCGAAATGCGCGCGCCGTTTGGCAACGAGGATTTTCTACGCCGTTTCTTTCCGAACCTGCCCGATTTCCAGCAGATGCCCGAACAGCCCTTCGAGATGCAAGGCCAAGGTTCCGGGTTCATCTACTCTCCCGATGGTTACATCATGACGAACAACCACGTCGTGGGCGATGCCGACGAAGTAATGGTCTCCCTGGCGGACGGCCGCGAGTTCGAAGCGAAGGTGGTCGGCGCGGACAAAGATTCCGACGTAGCCGTGATCAAGATCGACGGCGACAATCTGCCGTTCCTCGAGTTCGCCGACAGCGACGCGATCGAAGTCGGCCAATGGGTCGTGGCGATCGGCAGCCCCTTCGGATTTCAGCACACAGTCACGGCAGGAATCGTCAGCGCCACTGGACGCTCGGGCCTGCGCATAGCCGAGTTCGAGGATTTCATCCAAACCGACGCGGCAATTAACCCCGGCAATTCGGGTGGCCCGCTGCTCGATCTCTACGGCCGCGCGATCGGCATGAACACCGCCATCGCCAGCCGCACCGGACAATTCAACGGCATCGGCCTAGCTATTCCAATCAACATGGCAAAATGGGTCCGCGACCAACTCGTCGACGGCGGCAAAGTCACGCGCGGCTACCTGGGCGTGTACATGCAACCGATTACGCCGGACCTCGCCGAAGGCTTCGGCCTCGACAAGGACACGCACGGCGTGGTCGTCGAGAGCGCTATGGAAGACTCCCCCGCGGCCAATGCCGGCATCGAGCGGGGCGACGTCATCACGAAGATGGACGGCCGCACCATCGACGAAATGGGCGCGTTCCGCAATCACATCGCGATGCTGAAACCGGGCGACCGCGTCAGCCTCGAAGTAATGCGCGGCAACGACTCCAAGACGTTTGACATCGCCATTGCCGAGCGCGACAACGAGAAGCTAGCGCGCAACATGCCGGGCGCCCCGGCGCCCCAGTTGGAAGAACTCGGCATGAGCGTTCAGGAACTCACGCCCGACATCGCCGGCCAGATGGGTTTCGAGGACAAGCAAGGTGTCATCGTGACCGGCGTGGAACCCGGTAGCCCGGCGTACGACGCGGGCATCCGCCCCGGCAACCTGATCGAAGAGGTCAATCGCCAAGCGGTGAAGACCACCGAGGGATTTATGAACGCCGTGAAGTCCTCGCCCGCGGGCAAGCCCGTTCTGATGCTCGTGAACGACGATCGGCAATCCCGGTTCGTCGCGGTGAAGACCAAATAAGTATTCCTACCCTCCCGCAAAAGCGGCCGCCGCGCTTCCCTCCCAGCCAGTCGCGGCGGCCGCACCCCTTTTTTGGGGGTCAGAACCCCAACTCGCCGCGGATGCCTTGCATCGCAGCGATGACGAGTGCGATGTGCTCGCTCTCGTCCACACCAAGTTCCTGAATGCCGAGGCGGATGTCCTCGCGGCTGACGTTTCGCGCAAACGCCTTGTCCTTTAGTTTCTTGCGCACCGAACTCGGCTCGAGGCCGTCCAATTTGTTGGGCCGGACGTAGCCGATGGCGGTGATGATTCCGCAGAGTTCGTCCACCGCGAATAATGTCTTGGCCAATCGCGTGGTGCGCGGGTGTTTCGTAAACGGCGCATGGCCAAGGATCGCGTCACTGAGATCTTCGGGGTATCCGCGTTCGCGCAGGATGGCCACACCCGTCCACGGATGCCCCGCCTCATCCAAATTCGGGTTCGGCCAGCGCTCGTAGTCGAAGTCGTGCAACAAACCCGCCGCTCCCCAGAGCTCCTCGTCTTCGCCAAACGCCCGCGCATACGCCCGCATCGCCGCCTCGACCGCGAGCATGTGCTTGAGGAGGCTCTCGGATTGTGTAAATTCCTTCAGCAACGCGAGCGCGTCGTCACGAGAAATCGCGGCCATCGGATCTCCATGCAAAAAAAGTCCCGCGCAGTCTCGCCCAAACCGACCACGCCCCAGGAGAAGGGGAGGGCGAGGCTCCCGCCGAGCCAGCAATCCCCCTCCTTTGGTTTAAGGGAGGGGGCAGGGGGAGGGTTCGCACCGCCTACGCGAACGAGGCCATCAGTTCCTTGAACGCGTCGTTCGAGGGTCGGATCGCTGAGTCCGGCAAGTGCGCGAGCGGTCCGTCGACAATGTTCATCTGCGCGGCGAACGGCTTCGAACTCTCGTCGCAATAGATCAGCCCGGTATGAAAGTGCTGGTCGCGGGCGGCTTCGTAGAGAATCGTCAACGCGCCGATTTTGTCCGTCGGATCATAGTCGCGGTTGAGTTTTTTCAGCGTGATTATCGACCCGTCGTGCATCGTGACGGTCCTGACTTCGCCCGGCTTGTAGTCGACGACGATGGGGTCGTGATGAGGAATGAAATCAATCTCGTGCAGCGGGTCCTCGTGCTCGCGGGCGTACGTGACGCTCTTGGTCGAGCCTTCGTGGTTGTTGAACGTGACGCAGGGGGACACGATGTCCAACACGGCGGTGCCGTTGTGCGACACGGCGGCTTCGATGAGCGCCTTGACCTGTTTCGTGTCGCCCGAGAATGAACGCGCGACGAACTTGCAGCCCATCTGGATCGCCAGCGAGCAAATGTCCACGGGCTGCTGCTGGTTCACGAGCTTGCCGCCCTTTTTGATGGAGCCGACGTCGGCCGTGGCGGAGAATTGTCCCTTGGTCAGGCCGTAACAGCCGTTGTTCTCGATGATGTAAACGATGCGCGTATTTCGCCGCACCATGTGCAGGAAATTGCCCAGGCCAATCGAAGCTGTATCGCCGTCGCCGCTGACGCCGATGCTGAGAAGCGTGCGGTTGGCGAGTTGCGATCCGGTGGCGATGCTGCTCATGCGCCCATGCACCGCGTTGATACCGTGCGCCTGGTTCAAGAAGTAGTTGGTCGTCTTGCTCGAGCAACCGATGCCGCTCAACTTCGCCACTTGCGAGGGATCGATTCCGAGTTCGTGGCACGCCTTGACGACGCTGCTCGTGATGGCGTCGTGGCCGCAGCCGGCGCACAGCGTCGATTCCGCGCCTTTGTAGTCGGCCAATAGCAGGCCAATTCGGTTCGTCTTGTTTGGTTGTCGCTCCTCCGGGGCTTCGGGAAGGGCGAATGCGGTGGCGGTGGCGGGGGGAGTCATTGAGCAGTTACCTTTTCGCGTCTGTCGCGTTCAACCTTCTTGCGCGAGAATTTGATCGATGATCGTCTGCGCGTAGATGGGCATTCCATCGTAGTGCCGGACGCTCCGAACCTTCGGCGCGAGCTCCGGCAACTCGCCCCGGAGCACCGTCGCCATCTGGGCGTCGCGGTTCTGATCGATGACGTATATCACGGAATGGTCTTCGATGAACTGGCGGACGGCGGGATGAAACGGCAGCGCGCGCATCCGAAGATACGAGGGCGAGAACTCCCGCTCGGTCCGCAACAAATGCAATGCTTCGCGCACGGCCGGTTCGGTCGAACCATACGCGATGACGCCCACGCGCGCGCCCTCGACCCGTTCCACGATCGGCGGAGGCGTCATCGTGCGCGCCGTTTCAAATTTCTTGGCGAGGCGATCAATGTTCGCCTTCCAATCTTGCGGGCGCTCGGAATACCCGGCCGACGCCGTATGCCCGGTCCCTCGGGTGAAAAAGGCCGCTTTCGGGTGCGCCGTGCCGGGCAGCGTCCGGTAGGGAATGCCGTCGCCGTCGATGTCCGCATAGCGATTGAACTCGCCGCGCCGCTCGAGTTCGTCTTTGTTCAGCACCTTGCCGCGACGAATCGGTTTGGACGGGGGATCGAAGGGATCGGCCATCCATTTATTCATCCCAAGATCGAGATCGGACATGACGAAGACGAGAGTCTGGAGTTCCTGCGCCAGGTCGAGCGCTTCCATCGCGAACTCGTAGCATTCGCGCATGGTGCCGGGAATCAGCAAAACGTGTTTGCAGTCGCCGTGCGAAAGCATGTACGCCTTCATGATGTCGCCCTGGGCGGTGCGCGTCGGAAGACCCGTGCTCGGGCCCATGCGTTGAATGTCGACTATCACCGCGGGGACCTCCGCGAAGTACGACAAGCCCGCCATTTCCGACATAAGCGATATGCCCGGTCCCGACGTCGCCGTGAACGAACGCGCGCCTGTCCATCCCGCGCCCAGCACCATGCCAATCGAGGCGATTTCATCCTCCGCCTGCACGATGGCATAGGTCGCCTGGCCCGTCACTGGGTCGTGCCGGAACTTGGCCATGTAGTCGGTGAGGTACTCGCACACGCTGCTGCTCGGCGTGATCGGATACCACGCGACGACCGTTGCGCCACCCATCAACATCCCCATCGCAATGGCCTCGTTGCCCTCGATGATGACTTTGCCCTTGGCGGCCTCGCGCCGCTCGAACCGCACGCGGAACTGTTCGTCCAGGTTTTCACTCGCCCAAGCGTAGCCCGCCTGCGCCGCGTCCTGGTTCATTTTCGCGGCCTTGGGCTTCGTGCCGAATTGCTGGTCAATCGCCTCGAGCACGGCGTCCATCTCGATACCCAACATCCGTGCGAGCACGCCTACATAGATGACGTTAACAATTTTTTTCCGAAGCCGCGTGTTGTCGCTGACTTGGGTGACGAGCTTGTTGAACGGGACGGTAAAGACTTCGAGGTCGTCGCGCGTCACAAAACGTTTGAGAGAGTCGTTCAAAACGACCGTGGCGCCGGAACGCAAGCTCGATAAGTCTTCCTCGGCGGTCGAGTCGTTCATGCAAACCATGACGTCGATGTCCGTGCGTTCGCGGGCGCCCAGCCATCCTTCTTCGCTCGCGCGGATGATGAACCACGTGGGCAGGCCTTCGATGTTCGACGGAAAAAGGTTCTTGCCCGCGACGGGAATTCCCATGGCAAATATCGAACGCAATAGGATCAGGTTCGCCGATTGGCTCCCCGATCCGTTCTTCGTGGCTACGTTGAGGACGACGTTATTCACCGTCGTCCGCCTGCCCGTGCCTATCGTGTTATATTCAGCCACGGATACCGCTGGCGTCATGCTACTGCTCCGATTGCCCCCTCTGGGCCCCTTGGCGATCCGCTTCCCCCGTAGCCATCCGCGAGGCTGTCTCGTCTAGAAGCGGTAAGTAAATTAGAGAACTATAGTACGTCGATAAGTAATGCGGCCCACCAAACCGCGACCTGGCAAACGGCGCTTCACGATACTCCCCCGCCCCGATTCGTTCAACGCTGCCGTTCCCCCGGGTCAAACACCGAGCACTCCTGCAAAGTTTACCAGATTTCGAGCCTCGGCTGCGAGTCCATATCCGAAGCGGTGTTTCAGGGCCGCGATCCGTGACAAGCGCGGGGCATCTGGCACGATTCGAATTCGCTGTGTAGGCTTGGGTACCCTTAGCGCCGGGAGTCAAGGATAGTCACTGTAAACAAGAGCAGGGAGGATCGCATCATGGCAGTGCTCGATCGGCGCGTCGCACACGAACAGTTCGCATCAACCACGCGGGGCCTCAGGCGTGAAATGCCTCCGATGGTGCTCTTCGAAAAAGCCAAGCGGCTTGGCATTTGGAACCCCGCCGACATCGATTTCTCTCAGGACGTGAAGGACTGGCACAGCCTGACGGACGATCAGCGCGACTATGTGCTCTACCTCACCTCACAGTTTCAGGCCGGCGAGGAGGCCGTCACGCTGGATTTGCTACCCCTCATCAACGTCATCGCGCGCGAAGGCCGCATCGAGGAAGAAATGTTCCTCACGACGTTCCTGTGGGAAGAGGCCAAGCACTTGGACTTCTTCAATCGGTTTCTCACCGCCATCGACGCTCCGGTCGATCTCAATGAATACCACAATCCGTGCTACTCGCGCGTGTTTTACGAAATTCTGCCCGAACGCCTCCTTGCGCTCCAGGAAGACCCCTCGCGCGAGAACATGGTCCGCGCGGCGACCACGTACAACCTTGCGATCGAAGGCATCATGGCCGAAACCGGCTATTACTTGTGGTACTCGATCATGGACGCCAAGAACATCTTCCCCGGCGCCAAGCAGGGAATTCGCAACATCCAACTCGACGAGTCGCGCCACATCGCCTACGGCGTCTTCCTCATCTCGCGCCTCATGGCCGAAGATCAATCGCTCTGGCACATCGTCGAAGAAGTGATGCAGGAGATGCTCGAGGCGGCGCAGACCATGACGACGCAGGCCCTCGAGAAGTACGAAACCCACCCCTTCGGATTCGACCCCACCGACGTCACGAACTTCTCCGCCGCCCAGTGCAAAAAGCGGCTCGCCCGCATCGAAAAGGCCCGCGGAAGGTCGCTCGAGGAAATCTACAAAGTCACTAATCTCATCATCGAGGAAGGCGACGCGTAATCCTCGGACAACGCTGGCCGAGGAAATGCTAAAATAGCGCGAGACACGGCGCAAGCCGCTGTGCTCGACCACCTCATGGGGATTGGCGGGTGGATTGCCGGGAATCCGGTGGTCGCCGCGCGCATTTCGGTGGAGTTTCGGCGGCCTATCCCGCTCTGCGAGGTGACTACGGGGGAGTCCTGGCCTCTCAGTCCCCTCTAATCACTTCTCATCACCCTCCCGTCGCCTCCCGTCCGTTTTGGATCCCCTCTGATCCCCCTCTCAGACGCCTCCCAATACGAACCGTGTCGACCTAAACTTTGGAGAGCGATGACTTCTGGTTGCGGCGGCACTTGTGTGTCACAGAAGACTAACACCTGCCAGTTTTTTGCTAATAAGGTTTCGTTTGGTAGACGAGAGAGGCGTTTTTTAGAGGATTTATTGAAAAATAAATACGCATAGTGCTTCTTCTGTCACCGTTACACATCCTGGATCTCATTGGCATGCTTTCTGCGCTGTTCTCAAGTGCTGCGAGGAGAAATTCGCGGCTTGGCCGGTGCGCCACGGACGGCACGCCCACCAAAAACGGTCATGCGGATCGCGTCGTGGGATGTTGGGTGGACGCGAGAAACTAAACGGAGGTTGAGGACGATGCGTAAGACTGGGTGGTTTTTGGCGGTGGCGGCGATATTTTCGATACCTGCTGTCGCAACAACCGTGGCGGATCCCTGGAATCCGGGGAACCCAAACGACGAAATGAATTTGTACGAGATTTACAACGCGGTCTACGGGACAGATTTTACCAGCACGAATGGCGCGACCGGCCCGAGCAGCACAGGCGGCATGGACGATCTGCTTGTCCCAGAGATCGGCGTATTCTTTGGCGAAGGCGCGGTGGTGGAATTCGAGGCCCGCTACGCCGGCTACACGCAGCGCTTCGGCTACTACACGGATCCGGATGGGACGCCGGTGCTGACGCCTTTGTTTGACGTGATTGCGGGCGTTCACCTCCCAGGTGATACAGGCGCGCCCGATCCGGCGCTCATCGACGGCAGCGCGTTCCCAATCGGTTTCTACGACAATGCTCCGATCGGGGGTTCGAATACGTGGATGTCGCAGGATTTTCGTAACTCCGACGGGCTGGATCACATGGTCGCCTTCTGGGCCACCAACGAGGACGGCAGCACTAGCACGAACACGTTTATCATCGCCTTCGAAGACCGCCGAAACCTGGGCGACGTTGACTACAACGACCTCGTCGTTGAGGTGACCGTTCGCGGCACGCCGACGTTCACGCCTCCAGTTCCCGAGCCGGCCTCGGCAGCGTTGTTGCTGATTGGCTTGTCCGGCTTGGCCCTTCGCCGTAGGTTCCAGGCGTAGGAATCAACACAGCTACTGCATCGTCCCTACGATTCCTCTTAGCGTTAATTGGCGCCGGTCCCCCACGACCGGCGCCGTTTTCTTTTCTACCCCGAGATCCGACCGCGCCGGCCTGGCTTCGTGTCAATTGTTGCCGAGTCGCAAATCGGTAGGCGGTGTCGTTGACAATTGATCGTTTAGGCCAAACCGGGTATCGTTCAGGAAAAGCGACGTGATTTGCTCAGGAGACCACGAAATGCCTCAGACGCGGTACCGGATTTGCCCGCTTTGCGAAGCGACCTGTGGATTGGAACTAGTCGTCGAAGGCCGGAAGGTGCTCTCGATCCGTGGTGATGAGAAGGACGGGTTCAGCGAAGGATACATCTGCCCCAAGGGTGTGGCGCTGAAGGAACTGGACGCGGACCCTGATCGGCTGCGGACGCCATTGGTTCGCGAGGGCGAAACGTGGCGCGAGGCGTCTTGGGACGAGGCATTCCATATCATCGATCTGCGCCTGAACGCCATCATCAAGGAGCATGGTCGGAACAGCGTAGGCGTGTACATCGGCAACCCGAGTGTACACAACACCGGCCTCGCGCTATACACGCAGGCGTTGCGTAAGGCGCTGGGCACGGCGAACGTTTTCTCCGCCGGCACGGTGGACCAGATGCCCAAGCAAGTCAGTTCGGCACTCATGTTCGGGACGGGTTTGAGCATTCCGATTCCGGACCTTGATCGAACGCAGTATTTGATGGTGATCGGCGCGAACCCGCTCGAGTCGAACGGGAGTTTGATGACCGCGCCGAACGTAGGCGAACGTCTCAAGCGAATCCAAAAACGCGGCGGAAAAATCGTCGTTATCGATCCTAGGTTTTCGAAGACCGCCGAGATGGCCGACGAACATCACTACATCCGGCCGGGAACGGACGCATACTTTTTGTTCGCGATCGTCAACGTGCTTTTCGCCGAAGGTTTGGTCGACTTGGGGCCAATCGCGGAGCACGTGCGAGGACTTGACGACATCCGCGAACTGGCCGCGCCGTTTACGCCCGATGCCGTGGCGGAGAAATGTGGCATCGCAGCGGCGGACATTCGCCGCCTGGCGCGCGAGCTCGCGAACACCGAGAGCGCCGCAATTCACGCGCGGATCGGCGCGTCGACGCAGGAGTTCGGGACCTTGGCAAATTGGCTGCCGGACGTGATTCACGTGTTGACGGGAAACTTGGATCGGCCCGGCGGCGCGATGTTCACCAACCCGGCGCACGGCGCGGGAAACGCGAAGGGCAAGAGCGGCATCGGCAAGGGGTTCCGCATGGGCCGCACGAAGACCCGGGTGCGGGGGCTGGCGGAAGTGTTCGCCGAATTTCCAGTGGCCGCGCTGGCCGAGGAAATCGAGACGCCCGGAGACGGCCAAATCCGCGCGATGGTATGCATTGCGGGCAACCCGGTCCGAAGCACGCTGAACAGCGGCCGCATGGAGCGGGCGTTCGCGTCGCTCGATTTCATGATCAGCTTGGACATCTATCTGAATGAGACGTCGCGGTTCGCGGACGTTATATTGCCGGGATTGTCGCCGCTGGAGAATTGTCACTACGACATGGCGTTCGCGCAGTTGGCAATTCAAGAACACGCACGTTTCTCTCGCGCAATGTTCGACGTGCCCGAAGGACAACAGCCGGAATGGAAGACGATGCTGCGGCTCGTGGGCCTGATCACCGGCATGGGGCCGAACGCGGACGTGGACATGCTTGACGACTACGTCATCCAACAGATGATCGAGCGCGAAGCGGCGCTCGAGACGTCGCCGATTCATGGCCGAAGTACGGCGGACATCATGACGGCGCTCGAGCCGCGCAGAGGGCCCGAGCGGATGATCGATTTCATGCTCCGCACAGGGCCACTCGGCGATGGGTTCGGATCGAGGCCAGGAGAATTGACGTTGGCGACGCTCGAAGCCAACCCTCACGGCGTGCGGATCGGTCCGCTCGAACCACGAATCCCGGACGTGCTGCGGACGCCGTCCGGCAAAATTGAGCTCGCGCCGGAGTTGCTTGTCGCTGACACCACGCGATTGAGAGAGAAGCTAGACGTATCCGATCCAGAAATGGTCCTCGTGGGTCGGCGGCATTTGCGCTCGAACAATTCGTGGATGCACAACTCTCCGTTGCTCATGGGCGGAAAACCGCGCTGCACGATGCATATCCATCCCGAGGATGCGGCGCGGTTGGGAGTCGAGGACGGCGAACTCGCGTCAGTTGCGTCGCGCGTTGGTAAAATTGAAGTTGCCGCGGAAGTCACCGAAGACATCATGCCCGGCGTCATCAGCGTGCCGCATGGCTGGGGCCACGACGCGCCGGGAACGCGACTTGGAGTGGCGAACGCGCACCCCGGCGCGAACAGCAACGCGCTCGCCGACGAGGAAGTGCTCGATGTCCCGAGCGGCAATGCGGTGCTCTGCGGAATTCCGGTGACGGTTTCGCCCGTCGCAAGGCCGCGCAAGGCGAGGGAAATGGCCGTTGCGAAGTAGCGGCTAGTGTCCTGAGTTTGAAATTCGTCGGATAAGTGCCGCCCTGTTTGCATCGTGAACGACTCGATGACGATGACGAATGACGAGCACGATTACGAGCACGTGCACGAGCACGATTGGCTAAGCGGTCCGTGGGGTGTGGGGCGCGATTTTCGGATTGACAAGAATAACGACTTTTGAAAAGAATTTAAGACTCAGGACACTAGTCTCTTGCACGCAGATTGCGGTCTTGGCAGGCCGGTATCCGAACTGTAGAATTACGGGACTTTGCCCTGAATCAAGGACGCGTGCGTGGGTCTTCGAGAGGTCTATCGCGACAACGATTTCGTCCTGTCGTACGAATTGTTTCCGCCGAAGTCTGACGCGGGGATGGAGGCGCTTGGGGGACATGTCCGGCGGCTCCTCGAGTATTCGCCCGATTTCGTCACGTGTACCTATGGTGCTGGCGGGAGCACGCGCGACAAGACGTTGGCCACTCTCGCCGTTGTGCAGGGGCTTAGCGACAGGCCGGTCGCATCGCACCTGACCTGCGTGGGCGGCACGTACGAAAGTCTGCGGAGGTACTTGGGACAGGCGCGCGATCAAGGCGTGAGCTACATCGTCGCGATTCGCGGCGACGCGCCTAAAGACGACCCAAACTATCGTCCCGTGGACAACGGCCCTCGATATGGCAATGAGTTGGTCGCCTTTGTTCGCGCCGAGTTCCCAGAGTTCGGGATCGCCGTGGGCGGCTATCCGGAGACGCACCCTGAAGCAAAAAGCGCCGACGCGGACATCGACCATTTGAAACGGAAAGTCGATGCCGGGGCTGACGTGGTCATCACGCAGTTGTTCTACACGAACGCGGACTTTTATCGCTTCCGGGATCGTTGCGCCGCGGCGGGTATCGACGCGCCAATCGTTCCGGGGCTGTTGCCCATCATCAATTTCAAACAAGTCCAACGAATCACGTCGCTGTGCGGCGCAGTCATGCCGCCAGACCTGGCGAGCGATCTAGAGGCCTGCGGCGACGAACCCGAGGCGCAATTCGACGTGGGCGTGCGGCATGCAACGAAGCAGGCGGCGGACTTGCGCGAGCAAGGCGTGCCAGGCATTCACTTTTACGTGCTGAACCAGTCGCGGGCGACGGCTGAAGTGTTGGACAATATCGGGATTCGCCGGTGATTGGCCCCCGTTGAAAGGAAACGTTGATGACCCTCACGGAAAGTGACGCTGCTATCGAACATGGTTACGCCGACTCCGGCGGCATCAAGCTGCACTACGCCGCGATTGGCGAAGGCCCGCTCATCGTGTTCGTGCATGGGTTCCCGGACTTTTGGTACACGTGGCGACACCAGATGGCGGGGCTGTGCGCGCGATTCAAGTGCGTCGCGTACGACACGCGCGGCTACAATCTGAGCGACAAGCCCACGGGCGCGGAGAACTATAAGCTCTCGAAGCTGGGCGACGACGTGCTCGCCGTGGTGGACCATTTCGCCGCGAAGAAATTTGTCCTGTGCGGCCACGATTGGGGCGGC
The DNA here is from genome assembly GCA_964467615.1 of uncultured Nitrospirales bacterium. Lineage (GTDB taxonomy): Bacteria > Hydrogenedentota > Hydrogenedentia > Hydrogenedentales > CAYXRK01. The sequence goes on from CAYXRK010000018.1 coordinate 20,527, forward strand.
GCGACGGCGTGGCGGCTTGCCATGTTTCATCCCGAGCGCATCGAGAAATTAATCATCCTCAATCTGCCGCACCCGGCCTGCATGTCCCGCGAATTCGTGCATAACCCCAAGCAGCAGGAGGCGAGCGCCTACGCAAAGCGAATGCAGGAACACGGCGGCGCGCATCTGAACGCCGAGAAGTTGGCGCAGTGGGTGAGCGATCCGGCCGCGAAAGCGAAGTACATCGAAGCGTTCGAGAAATCGGACTACGAAGCGATGGCGAATTACTACAAAGCCAACTACGCCAAGCCGCCCTACCGCGAACTCGAGGGCCTGCCGAAGATGCAGATGCCCGTCCTGCAAATTCACGGCCTCGACGACTGGGCGCTCCTCCCGGGCGCGCTCGACGGAACGTGGAAGTGGATGGCAAAGGACTACACGCTCGTTACGGTGCCGGGGTCGGGCCACTTCGTCCAGCAAGACGCCGCGGACGTGGTGACCAACACGATTCGCGCGTGGCTCGGGCGGGATGGCTAACCGGGTTGACGAAGACTGCTACTATAACGATCCGAACAAGAGTTCCGCGCTGATGTACAAATACGAAGTCATCATTTACTGGAGCGACGAAGATCAGGTGTTCGTCGCCGAGATCCCTGAACTGCCGGGTTGCGCCGCGCACGGTGATACTCAAGAAGCCGCACTCAAGAATGCTAACGGGGCCGTGCAGTTGTGGGTTGATACCGCGCGAGAATTTGGAGATTCTATTCCGTCGCCAAAAGGCCGGCGTCTCATGTTGGCCTGACCCTCTTAATCGAAACTTGAAGAACAACCGGAATCTTGTCGCAATCGAAAGGAATGAACGATGCCCGAACAGAAACAGGTTTCACGGCGGATTTTTCTGAGTGCCGCCGTTGGGGCGGCGGGCGCGGCTATGGCGCGGCCCGCGTGGGCGAAGGCCAAGTCGCCGAATGAGAAGTTGAACATCGCGGGCGTGGGCATTGGCGGGCGCGGGCGGAGCAATCTGCACGAGTGCATGGGCGAGAACATTGTGGCGCTGTGCGACGTTGACGAGAAGTATGCGGGCAAAACGTTCGGCGAGTTTCCGAAAGCGAAACGTTACAAAGATTTCCGCGAGATGCTCGAGAAGCAAAAGGACATCGACGCGGTCGTGATCGCGACGCCGGACCATCTGCACGCGATCGTGTCCATGACGGCGATAAAGATGGGCAAGCACGTGTATTGCGAGAAGCCCTTGACGCGGACGATTCACGAATCGCGCGCTTTGATGAAGGCGGCGCGCGAACACAAAGTGGTCACGCAGATGGGCATCCAAGGGCACTCGATGGACGGCATCCGGCTCGTGACCGAGTGGATCAACGACGGCGCGATCGGCAAGGTGCGCGAGGTACATATCTGGACCGATAGGCCCGCGGGCTGGTGGCCGCAGGGGGTGGACCGGCCAAAGGACACGCCTCCCGCGCCCGACACGCTCGATTGGGACCTCTGGCTCGGGCCCGCGCCGGAGCGTCCGTACAACCCGGCGTATTGCCCGTTTGTGTGGCGCGGCTGGTGGGACTTCGGGTGCGGCGCGCTGGGAGACATGGCGTGCCATCTCATGGACGCGCCGTTCAGCGCGCTCGAGCTGGGCTATCCTACGTCGGTCGAAGCGAGTTCGACGCCCGTGAACGACGAGACCGCACCGCTTGCCTCAACAATCCGCTACGAATTTCCCGCGCGCGGCGACAAACCGCCCGTTTCGCTTACGTGGTACGACGGCGGGATACGGCCGCCGCGCCCCGAGCAACTCGAAGACGGACGCCCGATGGGCAACAAGACCGGCGGCGTGCTGTTCATCGGCGATGACGGGGTCATCATGGGGTCCGACGAAAACGTCCAGGACCCGTGCCTGCTGCCGGCGTCTCGCATGAAGGATTACAAGCAACCCACGCCGACGATTCCGCGCTCGAAGGGCCAGCACATCGAGTGGATCGAGGCGTGCAAGGCGGACAAACCGGAGGCCGCGCTGGCGAACTTCGACTACTCTTCTCCGCTTACGGAAATCGTCCTGCTCGGCAACTTGTCGATCCGCTCGCGTCAAAAGATCCGTTGGGACGCCGCAAACATGACGTGTACGAATGCGCCCGATGCAAACCAGTTCGTGAGCAGCGAGTACCGGAAGGGTTGGAGCTTGTGAAGCGTTAACTACTCGTTCGCTACGTGGACGTTTAGCCGCAAGGACTTAGTTCGATCTCCGAGGTCCACGCGAACGCCGTATGGATTGCGCACGGTGATGTCGCCCTTCACTTTGGCGATGCCGTTTTCGCTGCCTTCTTCGGTGAACACGACTGCGGGGCGATCGGCGTCGTCCTCGACCAAGCAGTTCTCGAATTCGAATCCGCCGAATTGAGAGGTCAATTCGGGACGGAACTGGTGCAGCCAAATTGGCGCCCAGGCGCCCGCGTAGTTGCGATTGTTGGCCGTGTTGCGAAACGTGCAATTGACGAAGCGCGTGCCGGCCCGCGATGCGGACATGTCCTGTACCTTGAGTCCGTACGCTTCGGTGTTCTCGACAACGCAATCCCGAATCTCGATCTTGGCTTTCGGGCCGTTATCGCCGAGTTTGCACACACGAATGCCGGAACCCCATTTGCTCGAAACCCGGCAACGCTCGAACGTAATCGAAACGTCCTCAGACTCCTTCTTCAGGTTCGTCAGGAACACTTCGATGCCGTCGGCGTAGTTGTCGATGAATTCGCAGTCGCGGAACACGAGTCCGGCGAGGTGCTGGTCAGGTGAATCGGGTTCGATATCCACGCCGGAGGACGGCGGCGTTCCCCAGGTGTTGTTAAACGCGCAGTTCTCGATCAGCAGCCCGCGCACGCTGATCACGCTCATGCCCTGGCGATAGTTGTTGTCGCACGTGACGTCGCGGATGTATACGTTCTCAGAGTATCGCTTCTCGCCGCCGCCGTCGATGTAAATCCCGTCGCCTCCGCTGTCCGCGAGAGTCACGCCGTACACCTGCACATTCGTGCAGCCGTGAAACGCGAGCACCGATCGCCACTCCGCCTTCTCGTATTGCCCGAACCATCGCGCCCACTCGAGGTCGTGCAATACGCCGCCGACGATATAGTCCTGCTTCTGCATCTTGAGTGTCGCGCCGTATCCGCGAATGACGACGTTCTCGACGCCAATCGCGGAAAAGAGCGTGTCTCCTTTACCGCGAAATTCGCCCCGCTTCGCGGTCACCACGACACCATCATCGAAGATCAATTCTTGATTGCCCGCCAATATGATCGGCCGGACGATCCAGTCTTTCGTCATATTCGGCACGACGACCCGCTTGGCGCCGGAATTGATCGCGGCTTGCAGCGCGTCCGTCGCGTCTTCTTCGCTGAACCCCCACCACGCGGCATTGGCCGTGTCACGCTCGCCCGAGAGGACTTCGCGGACAGCTTGCGGATCGGTGGAATTCGGCGGCGCCTCGGCGGCGGCGAACTGCAACAGCGAAAACGCGAGGACCGAGTTGAGACACCGCACCGTTCTACTTCTCCTTTTCCGTCGTCATCGCGGGCCGTATGCATGAACCGCGTAACGACGGGTATACTTCATCCGTAGCAACCGCGAATAGATCGACGCAATTATGGCCATCAGCAAAACGCTTAGCTACAAGACAGTAGTCCAGAAGGATCATAAGGTCGAAATAACGTCGCCGGAGCTGGACGAGGGCACCGAGGTGCAAGTGTATTTCGTTCCGATGCCCCCGCCGCCCAGCCAGAATATATTGGAACTCCTGGAATCATTCCCCATATCGACGCGTTCGGCTGCTGAGTGGGTCGAATACGACAAAGAACTTCGACGGGAACGTGATTCATGGGATCGCTGAAAGTCTCGATCGGTGGCCTGCCGGTTGTGACTATCGCCGAATTCACGACGCGCTATTCGGAATAGGAACCTTTAATGTCCCACCAAATCAAGAAACTTCTCAAGGTCAACGTGCGCGTCAAAGAGCTGAGGCCCGCGCTCGATTTTTTCGGCGCGGCGTTCGGCGCGAAGCTCATCGAGGACCGCGGCGGCGCGACCATTGGCGACTTCGACGGCGCGACGATGGACCTCGGCGGTGCCGTGTTCGATTTCGTCGCGCCGAACAAACCCGGCAGCACATTGGCGAAGAATATCGAGCAGCGCGGCCAAGGGATTGACTCGGTCGCGTTCGAGGTGGAAAGCCTCGACGATACTCAGGCCGCCCTTAAGACGCACGGCATCGACGTGATTAACCGCACGGAAATTCGAGGCAACCAGGTCGGGTTCGTCCACCCGAAGAACGCCTTCGGAATTCTCATCGAATTGATCGAGCGGCCAAAGTGACCGGCGCGCGCTTCATTGTTCGTTACTCGTAAGCTGCTCGAACGCATCGATCATCGCGTCGAGTTCGTCGTAAATCCGGTGTGATGACAATCCCCGAAGCTCCGCCGCCATCGCCCGGTAGTACCACAATATGTCCGGACGCCCCTTCTTGAACCGGCCCCAGAGCGCGTCGCCTACGGCCCGATAGTCAGCGATCATGGCCCGAAGGTTGTGGATTTTGTCGGCGGCAATGATCAGAAGCGCCCCTTCGGGAGCGTTCTTCATCCGATCCACATGCGCGCGCTTGCGTTCCTCCCAGGGCGGTTTGGGCAATTCGTGCGCATCGGTGCACGCGTCGATCATCGCAGCCACTGCGTCGCCGAACTCTTCTCGAATTCGGTCGAGCACCGTCAGGCCGCCTTGGTCTTCGACCGCGTCGTGTAGCAAGCCGGCGATGGCCTGGTCTTCCGTCCCGCCATACTCCGCGACCAGCGCCGCGACCGACATGAGATGGGTAACGTAAGGAATTTCACCGCCTTTGCGGCGCTGTTGACGGTGCAACTCGTGGGCGAGTCCAAACGCCCGGTCGAACCGTTCCGAATAGGGCACGTTCGTCGGGCCTACGCGCCGCGCCGCGCGGGCTTGGGCCGCGTGACTTTCTCTACAGGCAGCGCCAACAACGCATGCACCTTATCCAGCATGGCCTGCACGCCGAACGGCTTCTGCAAGTAGTCGTCAAATCCAAACCGCCCCAACTCGCGCGCCTCATCGTCAGCGATGAAACCCGAAATCGCAAGCACCCGAGCATCGCGCGTATCGGGGCGTGACTTGATCCGCTCACAAACCATCCGGCCGTCCATGTCCGACAAATGAATGTCGAGGACGACGAGGTGCGGAATGAAATCCGCCACTTGCGCGCCCGCATCGAATCCCGTCGACACGGCAATTACCTCGTAATCCCCGTCCTTCGCCAAAATAGACGGAATGATGTCCAGATAGTAGGGGTCATCATCAACGACCAGAATTCGGGTCGCGCCATCGTCAAGCCGATCCAGCGGGATTCCGTGGCTTGCCATGAATTTGCGCAGGCTGTCCGCGGGAATGCGTCTGTCGCCCCCTGGGCCGAGCCGAAATCCGTCCATCTGTCCCAAATCGAACCAGCGCGAGACGGTATCCGCGGACACGCCGCAAATTTGGGCGACCTCGCCGCTGGTGTACACGTGTTGCTTGCTTCGGCTGCTCATATAGTGAAGTCTCGATAGAATAGTGGCATGGGCCCCCGAAACAGTCAATCGCACGCGGGCGCGATGCCGGCTTTTGCTACGATGCCCTCACGGGTACTTCCGGGAGCGCACCAACTATGTATGCTTTTCTTCGCGGCGTGGTCTCATCGAAATTGCCGGACACTATCCATCTCGACGTGAACGGGGTCGGCTTCGAAGTCCGCGTTTCGCAAGGAGTTCAACGGCGCTTAGTCATTGGACAGGAGGTCACGCTCCTTACGTATTGCCACATCCGCGAAGACGCGTTCACGATTTTCGGGTTCCTTCGTGAGGACGAAAAATCGCTTTTCTTGACCTTACTAGGCCTGAACAAAGTCGGGCCCAAACTCGCGCTCGCGATCCTTTCCGCCATGCCGCTCTCGGAATTTGCCAGGGCAGTGCAGAACAGCGATGTTGCCGCGTTTCAGCGCGTGCCGGGCGTCGGCAAGACGACCGCGCAACGGGTCGTGCTCGATCTGAAAACGAAGCTCAAGCAAGATCCGGATCTCGCCGCTATACTGGGCGAAGATGCCGGAGCGGGTGACGAGCCCGACGACGTCATCGCAGCGTTGTTGTCTCTCGGCTGCACGCCGCAAGAGGCCAAGAAGGCTGCGGCAAACGCCCGCGAACAGACCGGCTCGGATGCCAGAGACGAAGAGGTGGTTCGCATCGCGCTACGCTCGCTTGCGCGAGTCTGAGAACGCCGAAGTACGCCGATGCGACCCGTAGGACGGGATTGACATACACCGGCCCGCTGACGAAGAATCCTCCAATCTGAGACCGAGATAGTTCGCCGCGGAGCAAGGCATCAGCCGATGAAGAAACTAATCTTCGCGTTAGTGATAGCCGCGTCGCGGACGGCGGCGGATGAAGCAATCCCCGCCCATTTCCATCATGTGCACTTGAACGTGGTGGATCCGGCGGCGAGCATCGATTTTTACACGAAGATTTTCGGGGCCGTACCGGTGAGGTACGCGGGCGCGACGGACGCCGTTTTCACCGAGCGATCATTCATCCTGTTCCACAAGGTAAATCAGCCCGCTCTCAGCGCTTTGAAGGCGGGACTTTGGCATATCGGCTGGGGCGCGGTAGACATGGAGAGCCGCTACGCTTGGCTGGTGGAGCAGGGCGTGAAGATTCACACGCCAATCTATCCCTTGAACAACATCCACGTCACCTACGTCCAAGGCCCGGACGATGAACTTATCGAGGTCAACACAATGGCGCACCACCGCTACGCGCATGTCCACTTGCTCGCGGCGGACGTGAATGAAACCGTGCAGTGGTACAAGAAAGAGCTTGGCGTTGAGGTGCGGCGCGATTTCGTGCCCAAGCCGGAAGACATGAGCAAGGTCCGCGCCTGGTCCAGCGGGTTTAGTTGCGACAACGTGAGCTTCGTCGTCTACGGCCGGCCCGACTACGAGCCAAAGGCGCCCTGGTGGCCTGACGCACCGTTAGACGCGTTCGAACCGACCGACGACCGCGCGATTGATCACATCGCGTTTTCCTTCCGCGAGATCGGGCCGGTGCTCGAACAGATGAAGGCAGAGGGCGGCGAGATTGTCAAGCCCATCGCGCATCGGGATGACGTCAACCACAAGAGTTTTTTTGTTCGCGGACCGGACAAAGTGTTGATCGAGATAGTCGAGGCGAAACCGATACCAGAGTCATCATGGGAGTAGAACGCATGGGATCGACGAGAACGTTGGCGGGCTTTGCGATCGTGATCGCGGCGGTTGTTGGCGCGTACGCAGCGGATCCGTTGTACGAAGGCGAGCTGATCTTCCCGCTCGAGAGTTGGCACAACCACGGGTCGTGCATCGTAGAGTGCCCGAACGGTGATCTGCTTGCCTGCTGGTTCCACGGCTCCGGCGAGCGCCAGTCGGACGACGTGGTCATTCGCGGCGCGCGAAAACCAAAGGCGACCGGAAAATGGTCCGAACCGTTCCTGATGGCGGACGCGCCCGAGTTTCCCGATACGAATTGCTGCATGATTATCGACACGAAGCAGCGGCTTTGGTTGTTGTGGCCGACCATCATGGCGAACACGTGGGAATCGGCCCTGATGAAGTACAAGATTAGCGACAATTTTATGAAGCCCGACGGCCCTCCCATCTGGGGCTTGATGGAAGTGTTGCACATGAAACCGGGCACAGACTTCGAGGCCAAAGTGCGCGCGAAGACCGCGGAGTATTTCGAAGACCAAGACGTGACCGACCGCGCTCGCCAGTGGGCCGAGCATAACTACGCGCAGGCGGCGGACAAGTTGACCAGCCGGCTCGGCTGGTTCACCCGGGCGCACCCGAAAATTCTCGCCGATGGCCGCATGCTCGTCGGTCTGTATTCGGATGGCTTTTCGTTTTCGGAAGTCGCGATTACGGACGACCTTGGCCAGTCCTGGCACATGAGCGAGCCTATCGTCGGCGGCGGCAACATCCAGCCCAGCTTCGCGGTTGGCAAGGACGGCGCAATCACGGCGTACATGCGCGACAACGGGCCCGCGCCCAACCGCGTCCATGTGTCGCAATCGAAGGACCGCGGCGAGACCTGGAGCAAAGTCACCGATCATCCCGACCTCCCGAATCCCGGCGCCGGCCTCGAGCTGATCAATCTTACTGGCGGCGAATGGCTCTGCATCTACAACGATTTGAAAGTAGGCCGGCACAGCCTGGCGGTCTCGATTTCGGACGACGAAGGCAAAACGTGGAAATGGACGCGCCACCTGGAAAAGACCGGACCGGGGGCCGGATCGTTCCATTATCCCTCCGTCATCCAGGCGGCGGACGGCACGCTGCACGCGAGCTACAGCTATTCCGTCAAAACCGAGGACGGCACGGAAGGCAAATCCATTAAGCACGCGCAGTTCGACCGGGCGTGGATCCTCGAAGGCGATCCGAAATAGGGCCCGCTGATGGAAGAGGAAGTATCGTATACCTGCCCGCATTGTTGGCAAACGATCGCGATGCTGGTGGATATTTCCGCGGGCGGGCAGGAGTACGTGCAAGATTGCGGCGTGTGTTGTAATCCGCTCAACGTCAGCTACGAAGTCCGCGGTGGGCGACTGGCGTCGTTCGAGGTGCGGGACTTGGAACAGTGAATCGCTCCGCGAACGGTTGGATGTTCGCGCGGCGACTAAATCTCAGAAAGGATGAACGGGAATGACGGCTGCACTTGTTTTGACGTTCGCGTCACTCGGCCAGTTGACCATCGGCGAAGTGAAACTGGAAGCAGATAGGTTCCAATTCACCGAGGGCCCCGTGTGGCTGCCTTCGGGAGAATTGGCCTTCAGCGATATACCCGCGGACACGATATTCAAGCTGGACAAAAGCGCCTTGCACAAGCCCAGCGGCAACTCGAACGGCTTAACACTGGATTCCGAGGGACGTCTCATTCGGTGCGAACACGGCAATCGCCGCGTCGCGCGTGTCGAGAGGAACGACGAGGTGACGGTGCTGGCCGATTCCTACCAAGGGAAGAAACTGAACAGCCCGAACGACGCGGTGATGCGGTCAGATGGCGTGCTGTACTTCACGGATCCGACCTACGGCCTGGGTAACCGGCCTAAAGAAGTCGAATTCAATGGCGTCTATTGGCGGTCCCTGGACGGAGCGCTGCAGGTCGTCGCGAAGGACTTCAACATGCCGAACGGAATTGCACTGTCGCCGGACGAGAAGACCCTCTACGTGGCGGACACCGCCGAGAGCCACATTCGCGCGTTCGACGTGGCGAAGGATGGGAGCGCATCGGGGGGGATGGTGCTGTGTCCGGTGCCGACGCCCGATGGAATCCGAGTGGACGTCAACGGGAATATTTGGTCGTCGTCCTCCGAAGGCATCGTAGTCTTCGATTCAAAGGGCCCGAAACTGCAGACGATCGCGTTTCCACAAGTCCCGGCCAATTGCGGGTTCGGCGGCCCGGATGGAAAGACGCTATACGTAACGGCCCGCACTGCGGTTTACAGCATTCGGACAAACGTTGCGGGACTTCCGCGTCCCGTCCGCGGAAATTGATCCAATTGCCGCCATTGATTTGCAATGAAGCGGGGCCGCTCCTAGAATCTCCAAGTGGCGGAGAGCAGCGGCGGATTGCCGTGCCCGTGGTCCGCGGAACCGAAAAGGTATAGCGCATGTCGAATGCCCCCCCAATGCGTCTCGGTCCCGACGACGGGGGCAATTTCGAGTACCACTGGTCGAACCACTATTTCCAGGCCCATCTCATCTCGGATGTGGGAAAGAAACGCGAATTCAACGAGGACTCCTGCGTCATGTGCGCGCCGGAGGAAGACTTCGTGGCGAGGGAGCGGGGACTCCTATTCGGCGTCGCGGACGGAATGGGGGGCGCTTCCGCCGGCGAGCACGCGAGCCGCCTCACGCTGACGACCATCGTCCAACAGTATTACCGTGGGCGTTCGCTGACGGTTCCGGCCCAGTTGATGGATTCGGTCGAACGCGCGAACGAGCGCGTCTTTCAGGAAGCGGCAGCCAACCCTCAGTACCATGGCATGGGCACGACCGTGTGCGCGATGCTGGTGACGGACGATTGCGCCTATGTCGCGCACGTGGGCGATAGCCGTCTGTACATCACGCGGGGAAGCGGGGTCGCGTTTCAGGTGACGAACGATCATAGCCTCGTGGCGGAGCAAGTGCGCAGCGGAATCATTTCCGAAGAGGAAGCGCGCACGCACTCCATGAAGAACCTGATTACGCGCGCCGTCGGTATCAAGGAGTCCGTTGAAATCGATATGTTGAGTTTCCGCGTGCGCCGTGGCGACACGATCCTGATTTGCAGCGACGGCCTGTCCAATATGGTGCCGGATGAGGAGATTTCCGCGTCGATGCACATGGACAACGTGCAGGCGGCTGCTCGGCTGCTCGTCGGCAAGGCGCTCGAGGGCGGCGGATCGGACAATATTTCAGTCGCATTGGTGCGCGTGGCCGAATCCCCGCCGAAGGCGGCCCTCCAGGAGGGTTGCCAAGCGGTGTCGATCCCGGCCAATGGTCTCTTCGGCAAGTTGCGCCGATTCGTGAATTGAGAGGCCGCCGCGCGATGTCGTCGCGCGAAGCATTCGGCCGATGCTGGCCGTGGATCGCACTGACGTTCATCGTCGTTTTCGCCGCGTCGGTGCGCTACCCTCTGCTGGACGTGCCGCTGGATCGTGACGAAGGCGGCTACGCCTACGGCGGCCGCGTTTTGCTCGATGGCGGCGCAACCTACCGCGATTTCTACACCATGCGCTACCCCGCGATCTTCGGGGCCTACGCGGTGATGATGAGCGTGTTCGGCGAATCGGTTTGGGGAATCCATTTCGGCCTGTTGGTCGTCGTCGCAACGACGACCTTGTTTACGTTTCTCTTCGCGCGCGAACTATTCGGCGACGCGACGGGTGTTGCGGCGGCCGCGTTCTTCGCCGTGCTGCAACTCGGCCCGCGCACGGAAGCATTCTCGGCGAACAGCGAACAGTTCGTGATCGCGTTTGCGACGCCGGCCATGTGGTTGCTGTGGCGCGCGTCCACGTCGAAGAACGTTTGGCTGATGCTGCTTTCCGGCGTCTTGTTCGGCATGGCCTATCTGATGAAGCAACACGGCGCGTTGTTCGCGTTGGCGGGCGGCATGTATCTGTTGGTGTGCGCGTACCGCTCAGGGCAAGATGGCCGGACGTTCTACGTGAGGGCAATCGCCTCGCTCGCGGCGGGAGCGGCCGCGCCGGTCGCGCTCACCGCCGCATATATCGCCGCTACGGGCCGTTGGAGTGAATTCTGGTTTTGGACGTTCACGTACGCGCGGGGTTACGCCTCATCGACTCCGATTTTCGATGGCTTGAGCGTGCTTGGACATCAGCTCATCGTCGTGGCGTGGCCGTTCGCGCTCATCTGGCTGTTCGCGGCCCTTGGCTTCGCTTCGCTTGGCGCGAAACGCCCCGCGGGAACGATGTATATGTTCCTGGTTCTCGCGGCCTCCATTGCGGCGGTCAGCGTCGGACTCTACTTCCGTTCCCACTATTTCCGGTTGCTGTTTCCCGCGTTGTCGATCCTCGCGGCGTTCCGCGTTACGGCGTTTGCGGCCACGGTGAAAGAAAACCGGCGCGCGGCCACCGCCGCAGTGTTGGTGCTGATAGCCTGCGCGGTTCCCCTCATCGCAGAACGGCGGCCGCTCTTCGCGATGTCGCCGGGAGAAGTTTCGCGTTACGTGTCCGGCGCGAACCCATTTCCCGAATCCATCGAGATCGCGCGCTACATTCGAGAACACACGGACGAATCCGACACCATTGCGATTCTCGGCTCCGAGCCGCAAATCCTGTTCTACGCGAATCGCCGCGCACCGACGGGCCACATGTACATGTATGAAATGACGGAAGTACACCCCAACGCGCGTGAACTGCAAGAGAAGTTCATCGTGGGACTCGAGAACGCCGAGCCGAAGTACATCGTCGATTGTGCCGTGCCGACGTCGTGGTTGTTGCGGACGGGAAGCGACACGTCGATAGTTGATTGGGCCGGCCCCTACCTGCGGGAGCACTACGACTGTGTCGGCCTCGTGAACCTGCTTCGCATGGGATCGGAGTTTCACTGGGACGCCGATGCCCAAGACGCGGAACCACGAACGCCGCTGTACATTAAGGTGTATCGTCGCAGGGAGTAGGCGGGACGACCTCGTTCGGACGGTAGCGGTTTTCTCATTTTGAAGGATAAATTGGCACGAAAAATGCCGTGGAGAAACAACCCTCTCCGCATTTTCGAGTTTTTGGTGAGCAAAATTGCGGCGTGTGTCAAGTAATTATTGTTCGACGACAGTTCGTTCCGGAGCACGCCCGTAAAAATCTTTTTACGTAGAAATCCTTTTACGGCGAGCGTGGGGCCGAGAGAAGCGTTTTTGGCGAGGCCGGTTGTTGATATGGTTGGACTTAACAATGGTTGATGCTCCTTTTTAGTCCGATTTTGGGCGTCCAAACTCCGTTCAAATGCGTGAATTTGCCGTCCGAAGTCGCGCAAAGTCGGCGAAAACTCCCGTTCATCCCCTTCGTCAAGCTCAGGACAGGCCTTCGGCAAGCTCAGGACAGGCCTTCGACAACCTCAGGACGAACGGGTTGGGCCTTCCAAACTTGGGAACGCGCTTCGACGCGGGCCCTCGTTGGGCGGAGGGGAGCGTTGGGCACGGAGATCCGGACACAACTCTCCCCATATATATAGTCCAAGTCTGTTGACCTATTTTTTTGAAAAAGGGCTGGTTTTAGGGGCTGGAATCGATGTTTACGCGGGAGTTGGCGGGGGCGGAGTCGTCTGGCTTCGAGGCTGCGAAGCGCAGCTTCGCGAACAAGTGCGTTCCCAAGTTAACTTGGGAACGAGAGATCCATACGCCGCGAAGGATGGGACCGAGAGAAACCTACATGGTTTTCCTACGCTTGATGGGAATCATGAACGTTGTGGCGGCAAATAGTAGGACCGCGATGTCGCCAAAGTAAACACCCGTGGCAGGCCTGGCGGGCGACGCCGCGCAGCCTTCGCCCTCGACTCCATCGGCGAAGAGCGGATACCGGTACCGTTCCTCGCCCGTTATCGCGTCGATGAAAATGCGGTCGTACAGATCGACTATCCAAACTGGACCAGGCTCGCCAGAACGACCCACGACGGCGGGATCGTAGATCGCGAGGTAGGGACTACCCTTGACTTCAAAATTGGAATCGCTCAAAAGTGCAGCGTCCGTGTTCGCGCGAGCGAAATCCGCTGCTTGATCCGCGGTGATCGCAGGCGTCACCGGCGTCCTGCCCGTGTCGAGTTTCCACGTGTCGGTCATAATGTCGGCGGAGACGAAGGTGACTCCACCGGGTTCGAGTTGGACGATCATTTCCGCGCCGAAGACTTCGAGGTCGATGTAGGTCTGCTGGAGGCGCACGTATGTGCGGTTGACTTCGACGTTTACGCGGGTGGTGAGCAGTCCCGCGCCGTCGCCGTGAAAACCAAACGCCGGGCCGTAGTCCGCGATAAACGCAATGGCCTGATCGGCCTGGGTCTCCGCTTCCGCCGTGGACGGCGTCAGCGGCGCGGGCGCTCCCGGCGGCGCGCCGAAGAAATCGAGATGACCGCGAGCGTCGAAACTCGTGCGCGGGTCTTCCGTCGCGGCCGTCAGGTCAATCGACGCCAGCAGCGCCGCCACCGACGCGTCCGTATCGATCCGATACATTGCATACGCCGCTGCTTGAGCGGCGCTATCGTCGGACTGCGCGAAAGCAGCCGCGCCACCTAGCGCCGCAATACCAACAACGGTTGCTACCACGACTAACTTTTTCATTAAGCTCACCTCGCCTCGATATCGCGCGCACGACTCATACGTCACCGGCACATTTGTCACGGTAGAAAGTCCAGCGCGCGTCCGTTTGTTCCGAGCAGCCGACAATATTTCTACAACGGATTGCGTAGAGGTCGGCGATGATACACGCCAAAAATTCTTCCAGTGATGCAGACATCGGGGCATTCAAAGGGACCGCTCGGATGTGTTTCATGTTGTTTCCTCGTCCTGCGAAAGCCACGTATACGGGTTCAAGGGACAACACGGCTACACGTTAAGGCATTTGTCCGGCAGCGGATGACATTCCGGCGTAAAGTCACACGGGAACGGCGGGAGCAACGACTCACGGAATTTACAGTAGAGGTCATCAACATAGGCGGCCTTCGCGGGAAGAACATTGGTGACCGTGCGTATGTGTTTCACAATCGTTTCCCAACGAGTACCACACATCACTCGTTCCGAATTTGTGCTTGGGAACGGGATCCGCTTCGGAATCCACTACGAGGAGGAACACTTCTCCGGGGGATCCGGACAAGATATGATGGTGCACATATTGGCACCATTCCGAACAAGGAAATCGTAAATCAAGCAATAGACAACCGTGCTGAAGGACGACGCTTTGAGCGGCGAGCGGCGAGTCAATGCACTAAGATGCACCATATTTTCGACCTCATCAAATCAGGACTAGTGGGTCCACTAGAGTACGTTCCCGCGCATCTTCAAATTACCGTTTTCATCGATGAGCGACTGGACTTGCCCGGTCGAGCTTCGTATTACGAGTTCTTGAGTAGCAGAACTCGCCGTCAACGAGCTTTGATTCGGGAAACTGCCGCCTTTAATGTAGATATTGCCTGTTTGCGCCGTCGCGCCTGCGACCACCTCACCCAGACTGTTACGTACGATGAATTCGCGTTCCGGAGGAGACGGAGTCCGATTCGCGGCGGACGCGCCCGTGAACAGTGTTCAAACCCAATTTAGCCGGGAGAACACTTTTCGGTGAAAGGGTTATCTTTTGTTACGCAGTCGCATGGGAGAAAGCGATCGTACAACGATGCTAACGCGCAATTGAGGTCTGTAGTAGCCGCTTGTCCAGGACGAGTGCCGGTTAGCAGTTGCACGTGTTTCATAGTATTGCTCCTTAGAACCGAAAACACAGAACAGGTCGAGCTATAAAACGACGCCCCTCAATTTCATTTGGCCGTTTTCATCGATCAAGGAGACGACCTGTCCCAACGAATTGCGGATGACCAATTCCTGTTTTGTGGAATCCGACGTCAAATTGCTGACAGAAGGAACCACAGATCCTTTGATGTACAAATTACCCGACTGCGCCGAG
The DNA here is from genome assembly GCA_964467615.1 of uncultured Nitrospirales bacterium. GTDB lineage: Bacteria > Hydrogenedentota > Hydrogenedentia > Hydrogenedentales > CAYXRK01. The sequence goes on from CAYXRK010000018.1 coordinate 35,734, forward strand.
GCGCGGGCCACGACCTGCCCCGCGCCATTGCGCAGGATAAACTCTTTTTCGGACGATGAAGGTGTAAGATTGGAGGGCGATGCGGAAGGGAATAGCGTCCCAGCAACCACGACGTTTCCGTCCTCCTCAAACCGAAGAATCGCATCGCCAGTCGATCAGCCTAGGAAGTCGCTATGAAGAAGAGCACTTCTCCGGCGGGTCCGGACAAGTGATGATATTACACATATTTACACCACTCCGAACGAGGATTTCGTAAATCAGACAATAGACAACCGTGCTGAAGGACGACGCTTTGAGCGGCAAGCGGCGTGTCAAAGCAATAACATGTATCATGGCTTCGACCTCATCAATTCGAATAATAGGTGACTGTCATCTACCCTATTTACCCCGTCCAAACGATGCATCTCTTGAGAGTACCCACTCGCAAGCTGACTTAACGCGCACGACTCATACGTCACCGGCACACTTGTCATTATAGAAAGTCCAGCGCGCGCCTGTTTGGTCGGAACAACCGATAATATTACGACAACGCAATGAGTAGAGGTCGGCGATGATGCACGCCAAAAATTCTTCCAGTGATGCAGACATCGGGGCATTCAAAGTGACCGCTCGAATGTGTTTCATGTTGTTTCCTCGTCCTGCGAAAGCCACTTAAACGGGTCCAAGGGACAACACGGCTACACGTTAAGGCATTTGTCCGGCAGCCCTTGGCAATCCGGCGAGAAGTCACAGGGAAAGGGGGATGGGGGCAAAGACTCAAGAAATTTGCAGAACAGACTATCAACATCCCCGGCCTTCGCTGGGAAACTACTAGTTACGGTTACAGTCTGAAGATGCTTCATAGTCCCGGTTTCCATTCATAGTCGAAGTGGCCAATATCAAAGAACGTTCCCACGCATTTTCAAATTGCCATTTTCGTCGATGAGCGACTGGACTTGTCCCGTTGAACTTCGTATGACAAGTTCTTGAGTAGCAGAACTCGCCGTCAACGAGCTTTGATTCGGGAAACTGCCGCCTTTAATGTAGATATTGCCTGTCTGCGCCGAAGCGCGTGCGACCACCTCACCCGCACTATTACGTACGATGAATTCGCGTTCCGTAGGAGACGGAGTCCGATTCGCGGCGGACGCGCCCGTGAACAGCGTCCCCGCTACCACAACGTTTCCGTCTTCCTCGAATCGGAGAATTGCGTCGCCGTTCGATTTGCGGACAAGGAAACCCTCGACTGGGCTCATCTCAACAGCGCGTAGCGCGTACTCTAAATTGTTCTTATTCGTCGTGGACCAACCCAGGTTGACTGCGGCCGAAGTGAGAGCATTGTAAAGCGCTGCATAGTCGGACATACTCGAAAGCAGATCGACTTGGCACTTGTAGTACAGGTCCGCAATCGTTCCGATACCCAATCCGCTAATGGTATAACCATTGAACGTACCTCCATCGGTCAAGAGATAACACAACTTGTTATTCACACCGCTGTTTGTATGGACGCCCCCGTGATCAGCCGTGCCGGTATACCAATTGGGGCTGCTCATTCTGTCTGGGTCGCCGAAGGCTATAGGATCGGCCATATCGCGACGTGCTCCGACCGGAGTGTCTTCACCTATTAGCCAATCCATACCTGTTCCATCGTTGCCAGCCCCGTTTGTCTGGTCAACGAACTCGCCCCACACATCCGAAAATGATTCATTGATGGCGCCAGACTCGTCTTGGTAGAAGAGACCAGATTCTATGTTGGTAACCCCGTGTGTAACTTCGTGGGCCATCACGTCATCATCCGCGAACCCGTCTCCCACGAACATAGTGGGAGCAGCGAAGTAGTACGGGAAAGAATTAGGAGAAACGTAGCTGGCACCGACATAAGGGCACGTTTCATCATTGAGAATTAAATAGTAATCACAATACCGCACATTGGCAGTGGTATATTGATCTTCCCAGAGGTACGGGCGGGCGTGATGAGTCGTGTAAAACTGGTGGGTGTCGCCCAGAAAGTCGTACGCGTTGTTTACTTCTGGTCGAAACAGGAGCGGGAGATCACCTTCTCCCCTGGCCCAAATCGGCCCCAGGAGGAGGCTGTTGAAATCATCGTAGATTGTTCGATCGATCGCGTCAGTGACTAACGAATATCGGTAGACTGTCGCTCCCGTAAATGCGTCAACAAACAAGACTTCGGCGATACCGGGACCGGGGGTCGAGAATACGGTAACCTTCCAGGCGAGTGTCGCCTCGCCTTCCCGCCCCGCTACGCTTGGATCGAAGATGACGAGTTCCTGCTCCTGATCTGTGGCGAGACTCGAATCGATGATCTTAAGGGCTTCTTCGTCGATGTCGTCGGGCAATTTCTCACGGACGCCGCGCATGACCGTTTCGAGCGCTACGGATTGTGCTTGGGTGAATAGAAGGTTGGGCGTGAGCGATGTCTTGTCGGTATCGAGTTTCCAGGTGTCGGTCATGATGTCGGAGAAGACGGCGGCGACACCTCCGTTTTCGAGTTGGACGATGATCTCGGCGCCGAAGACTTCGAGATCGGCGTAGGTCTGTTGGAAGCGGAGGTAGGTGCGGCCGGCTTCGACATTTTCGCGGACGTTGAGCAGGCCGACGTTTTCGCTGCGAATGCCGAAGGCGGCGGCGTTGTCGGTGATGAATGCGATGGCCTGGTCCTCGGCGGTGCGAGCGTTCGCGGCGGAGGCGGTGAGAGGCGCGGGCGTTCCGGGTGGCGCGCCGAAGAAGTCGAGGTGGCCGCGGGCGTCGAGGCCGGTGCGCGGGGGTTCGGGGGCAACGGTCAGGTCGATGGTGTCGAGCAGGTTGGCGACGGCAATGTCCGTGTCGGCGCGGTAGATTTGGTCCGCGGCGGCTTGTTCGGCGGTCATTTCGGGCGTGGCTTGCATCTGGGCGTAAGCGGCTCCCGACAACAATACTGCCGCGAGGGTGAGAATGTTACGGGTGGATGTTGTATGTTTCACGGGATTAGTTTTCCTCGCGGTGCTGTTTCGAGAAACCACGGTGTCCAACCCTCCCCTGGCCCCTCCCTTCAACCAAAGGAGGGGTAGCGCTGTCCCAAACGCTCCGGCTGAATTTTACTCGTTCCCAAGTACGACACTGGGAGGGAGCCTGAGGCATTGAGCTAGCTGCATGGGCTGGAAGCCCATGCCACGTGGTGGGTCAACTACCGAGGTCGATGATTACGTCGCCGTCGGTTTCGGCGGAGACTTTTGCGCCGCTCGAGCTTTTCATCCAGGCCTTTGCCGTGCCGTCGGTGCTCGTTCGCTGGATCATGATCTGTGCTTGAGGATCCAGGTAATAATCGGAGCCCATGCCGGCGAGAGTCGTGTCCGTGTATAGGAAGGTCTCGTTCTGAAGCACGCCGGGGGAGATCGCGTCGATGACAATTTCATCGCCCCGCGAGGACCACGCGTTCGTTGTACCCCAGAACGGGTGTGTAGTGATGACGGCGTATGCGGTGCTTACGCCGATGGCTATCCCCGCGATGACGGCCGGTACGATAATCAACAGTTTCTTTTTCATGCTTCGTCTCCTGATGTGTCGGACACCGTGGCGCTTTCTCAGTTCGGTTTCAGTATATGCACGGGGGGGGGGGGATTTTTTAAGGGAAATTTACGGGCCGTGGT
>CAYXRK010000019.1:0-38743 GCA_964467615.1 uncultured Nitrospirales bacterium
AGCGTGCGATGGTGCTCACTCACATAAGCGGGATCGACGTCGCCAAACACAATGACGCTGAATTCCTTGTAGCATTGGCGGTACTCGGGCAAGAGTCCGAGTTGTGGTGTACCGAGGTGCTGCCGATGAAGACGTAGTTCGGCGGCGCCGTGCTGAACGCTGGCGTACAGGAAGCCGAAATGAATTGCGTCGTTGTCGAGGATGATGCCAAGCAGATCGTCCTTCTCGATCGGCGTGAGGCGAACGTACGCGGGGACATCAACGGCGGGGCCGCGTTCGCTATAGAGCCACGCTTCGACCCGTTCCGTGCCGTCGAGATAGCACGTGAGGCGGAATTGCTTGTGCGAGTCTTTCGGGCAGTCCGCCGCGATGCGGTACACGGGACTCTGGCGATCGCCGCTGAAATCGTAGGTCTGCACTTCGACCCATCCCTTAACGCCCCGCGTTTCGTTAACGACGGTAACATCGACCGGGACCCAACTCCGGTCGCGGAACGCGGTGTTGTAGCCGACGTCAACGCTGAGGAGAAGTTGTGGGTCGGTTAGGGAAGGATCCGGCGCGGGCTGGGAATCCGCGTAGAGTGCGCACAGAAATGAAAGCAGGGCGGCGAAGAGCGTGCGGCCCGCGGTTTCCTGGCGAATGACCGTCATCCTCATCGTTGCCGGGCATCCGGCGACCCGAAACCGCAACACCCTACCAGTACACTACGAGCTTGCCATCGCGGGCTGGCGGAAATCCATCTTGGGGAGAACGGACTCGATTTGGCCGCGCTGGGCCTCCCATTGCTTCGGGAGTTGCAGCGTCGTGCCGAGTTCGGCGAGCGGTTCATCCACCGTGAATCCGGGCGTCACGTTCGAAATCTCCAGGTTGATGCCGCCGGGCTCAGTGAAATATGTCGAATGGAACCATTTTCGATCACGGAGGTCGGTAAGAATCAGGCCCGCGCCACTGAGTTTTCCCCACATCCGGTGCATTGTTTCGATGTCCGCGACGGTCAGCGCGACGTGATGAATCGCGCCAAGGCCGAACCGCGCCCAGGGCCCGTCTTCCACCTTGACGAGATCAATGTACGTGCCGGGCCCACCGCCATTGACGCTTAGCCGGATGCGGTCATTTTCGGACGCAATCACATCGAAGCCGAGCAACATCGTAAAGAACTCCACGGAAAGTTCGTGCAACCGTGACACGATCGTCGCGCTGTGGAATCCGCGAACCGTGCTGTGTTGTGGGACACCATTCCATGCGCCGGGTTCGCGGTCGTCACCGCACCCGATGAGTTCGGAGGGCAGCCCTTCCGGATCTTCGAAGTAGAGGACAGTCTCGCCGAAACGTTCGCCGCGATCTTCGCAACGATATCCCGCGCCGGTCAGCCTGTCGCGCCAAAAGCCAAGGCTCGATTTCGGCACCGAGTACGCCAAGGCGGAGATGCTGCCGCGACCGGGTTTGCACCGAGGCAGCGGGATGCCGTCGAAGATGATATTGGTCATCACGGTGCCCGGATTGCCCGCGTAGTCGCCGTAGAAAAAATGCCACATGTTCGGCGATTCGTGGTTGACGGTCTGCTTGATCATGCGCAGGCCGAGCGTTTGGGTGTAGAAGTCGTAGTCGCGCTGCGGTTTCGTGACCGCGCCCGTGATGTGATGAATGCCTGAGATGGGTGAACTCATCGCGCCGCCTCCTTCGCGGGGGTTGGTTCCGCGTCGTCCGTTAGACCGGGCGTTCCTTCGCTAAGAAAAATGTTCCATTCGTCGAATCGATCGCGCCACGTCTCAAGGTTCGGCTGCTCGCCCGTGCGGCGCAATTCCTCGACCGCGTCCGAGCAGGCCTGCATGGCGGCGGCGAAACACACACCTGGATACAGCGCCACAGCGTACCCCGCGGCTTCGAGAAGGCCGACCGGAATGGCGGGCGTGCGCGGGGCGATGTTGATGACGTGCGGCCAATCCGGCAAGCGCCGCACCACGTCGATCATCTGGCCGGTCTCAACAGGCGCCTCGACGAAAAGCATGTCCGCCCCTGCTTTGCCATAGGCCTCGGCGCGATCGAGCGCCGCCTCGAACCCTTCGACGGCGATAGCGTCGGTCCGGGCGATGATGACTAAATGATCGTCGCGCCGGGCGTCAACCGCCGCGCGGACCTTCGCGACCATCTCCGATGTAGACACGAGGTGTTTGCCGTCCATGTGCCCACACCGTTTGGGCCAGGCTTGGTCCTCGATGTGAATCGCGGCCACGCCCGCGCGTTCGTATTCGCGCACCGTGCGCGCGACGTTCCCGCCGTCGCCGTAACCCGTATCGGCGTCGGCAATGACGGGCAGGCCGCATGCGTCGACGATGCGCGCCGCGTTTTGGATCATCTCGCTGAACGAAAGCAGCCCGCGATCCGGGAGGCCGTAAGACGCGGCGGTCCCGTACCCGGTCATGTAGACAACGTCGAACCCGGCCGCCGCAATGATCTTCGCCGTCAGGCCGTCATACGCCCCCGGCGCGGCGATAAGGCCGCCGCGATCGGCGAGCAGTTCGCGGAACTGGTGCGCAAAAGTGTTGTTCAAGACGACTCGTTTCCGTGATTGAGGAACGAATCATACGGAATGAGGGGGAATGGGTAAAGTATCGTAGGTTATCTCAAATCGGAGCACGTCGAAGGGCCCTGGCGTAGCGTCACTAATTGGAACGATCGGAGGAGGACAGCCGGATAAAATTAACTTGCGCGCTACAACCATCGGCTAGGCACCATCGTCTAAACTCAGAATCGCTACTCTCACAGGGGAGGTGTTTCATGCATCCAATAATTCGGCCCGTCGCACCGGTTCTCGTGTGGCTCTTACTTGCGTTCGCTGCGCAAAGTCAGACGGATTCCGCGGCATTTCAGCGGGTCCTCGACGAGGCCATAGCCGATCCGAAACTCGTGGGGCTCTCCGCGGCAGTCTCTATTGGGGGCATGACCGCGTGGTCCGGCGGCGCGGGATGGGCCGATATCGAGAACCGTGTGCCCGAGACAGGACATTCGGTACACAGGCTGGCGTCTGTATCGAAATCGATCACCGCGATGGCCGTGATGAAGCTCGTCGAGCAGAAGAAGTTAGCGCTCGAGCAGACGGTACGAGATTTCATCTCGGATTATCCGCAAGAGAAACCAATTACCATCCTTCATCTCCTTACCCACACCTCCGGCATCCGGCATTACGTGAAACCGAACGAAGCCGACGGCATGGAACACTACCGCTTCTTGCGGCTCGCGCTGCCTATCTTCGAAAACGATCCGCTCTTGTTCGAACCGGGGACGAAGTACCACTACACGACCTACGGCTACACCCTTTTGGGAGAGATCGCCCAGCGCGCCGGCGGCTATCGAGAATTCGGCGACCTCATGCGAGAACTCATTTGGGCGCCGGCTGGAATGAACGACACGCGGCTCGAACTGGTCGGCGAAATTGTCCCGCACCGTGTCCGTGGCTACAGCATTTACGCCGACCGCGAAATCCGCAACGCTCCGTACACCGACTTGAGTTACAAGTATCCGGGCGGCGGAATGCTCACTACCGTAGAGGACATGATGCGGCTCGTGCAGGCGTTCGATGCGGGTAAACTGGTGTCGTTGGACGCGCGCGGGACGATGCTGACGTTGCCCGTGCTGCCCGGCGGCGAGAAAACAATCTACGCACTCGGGTGGCGCGTGGGAACAAACGATCACGGGTTCATCTACACGCACAGCGGCGGACAAGCAGGGACGACGACCTACCTCGCATGCTATCCGGACGCCGGCGTCGCCGTCGCGGTGTTCTCGAACGTCGACGGGACCGGCGAACAGGTCGACGCGGTGACCGGAAAGCTCTTGGGCATCGCCTTCGCTACGGCGAAGAAATAAAAGGGGCCGAGATCGTAGCGCACACCGTCCCCGCAGTATCGATTCTCAGCGCGGCGGCGATGAGAACGAGGAGCCGCCGCCCCGGTATCGTTTGAGCGACGAACACCGTCGCCATTACTCGTTTATATTGGAATGCGCGGTGATCCTCGATATTCGCAAAGCGCGAACGAAAGAATCCACTGGAAACCTCCGCAATCCCCGCCGAGTCAAGTGATCTACAGGATTCCCCACGATGCCGCTACGACCCGATGCCGGAGCAGACCGCGTAGTCAATGCCTACCGTCTGGCCCGGATCTCCAAGGCGATCTACCACGATGACCCCGCCGGATCACATCCCTTGTTTTCGGATACCTTCACCATCGTCCGGCCGTTTCGGTGGGAAAGCGTGTACGGCGTTGTTGCGTCGAGCGACTCCTTGGCCGTAGTCGCGTTTCGGGGGACGGACGATAACCGGGATTGGCTCGGGGCGCTGAGTGCCGCGCAAGTGAGGACGCCGTCGGGTCGCGTGCATTCGGCGGTCGCGGACTGGCTGGATCACGTGTGGCCGTCCGTGCTGGCGGGGTTGTACGACTGCGATAGTGTGGACAAGCCAATCTGGCTGACGGGCCACAGCCTCGGCGGCGGGCTGGCGTTGCTCGCGGCGATGCGCCTTCACGAAGCCGGTTTCGATCCGGCCGCGGTGTACACGTTCGGCACGCCGCGCGTGATGGATCCGAAGGCGGTGGCCGCGTTCCCGGTGAATTGTGTTCGCGTGGTCAACAACGAGGACGCGGTGCCGGATGCGCCGTGGCCATCGTTGCTCGAGGAGTACGCGCACCCCGGCGAGCGCCTGTTGCTGACGCCGAGCGGGGCGGTCGCGGCATCGCGACATGGGCCTTGGCTTGCGCGGCGGATTGATCGCGCGATGACGATCGGCGAGGGGCCGATACGGTCCGGCTTCATTCACGATCACATGCTTGACCGTTACGTCGAGAAATTGGCGCGTCTCGCTGGAGAGGAGGGCGATCCGTTCGTACGTTCGCTTCCGCCGTCGTGGTAGGCGACGGGGAGGGCGAGGCTCCCATCGAACCGTGAGGGCTAATAGCGATCCGGATCGAGGCCGAATACGTCGACGAGGTACTGAAAGTATCGGCCGTCGTAAAGGAAATCGAGGAAGACTTCGTGTACCAGATTCACCAACTTGCGGGCACCGTACTCGAAGTCGCCGTCCAACACTTTTAGCGAGAGCGACAGTGCGCCTCCGCGATTCGTCACGGTCGCCTTGGCACGCGCCGGATCGATGCGCCGGTGCTCGGCGAGGGACTCGGACTGGCGCGACTTGACGTATGCGCGGAAGGCCTTGTCCATCTCCGAGCCGCTGGGGACTCGCGGCAATAACTCCGGAAAGCGAAGCGTGCCCGCTGCCGAATCGAGCACGCAGTCGAATTTGTGATCGTGGTGCCAGATGATCCGGAACACCGCTTTGCCGCCGCGTTCCGAGACCTTACTGAACCCACGGAACACGCCGCGTCGCGCGTAGTGTTCCAGCGCGTCGGCTACGACTTGGATCGGGCCGGCATGAGTCGTCGAGGAAGTCATGGTGTGTTGACTGTAACAAAAAATTCGGGCGGCGCATCTCGTTGCGCCGCCCGAAGGTCAGGCTGTTCTAGTGTCAAGGCTCAGTCGGTACTGGCCGGCTCCTCCACCTTGTAATCGGAGGTCGCGCCTTCTTCGCCGTCGATGGTGTAGTACATCCACGCGAGCGCCATTTCGGCCGTGGTCTCGATGCCAAAGCGAATGGACTTGTTCGGATCGGGATTGCTGACGTTGGCGGTCGAGTTGTCGAACCACATCTTCGCTTCGATGCGCGTTCCGGCGGGGAAGCTCTTCGCCTGCGCGTATTCGTAGTTCAACTGCCAGTTGTAGTCGTACGCAGGCACGTCGAGCAGGTGTTCGGTCTTGCCATCGGGATAGTGCGCGACATATTCGGCCTTCACCCCTCGCAGATGCATGTGCGGCAGGTAGCTCAAAATCTTGAACGACTTGTCGAACGACTGCGCCATGCCGACCGTCCACGCGGCGCGTCCGGGCGGGATTTCGAAGTCCATGTTTCCAATCGGCGCGATGTGGATCGGCTTTATCTCTTGGCCCTTCGGATAGAAGTGGAAGCCGAGACGCGACTGATCGTACGCACCGGTGCCCGGGCCCGCTTCCTTGTGGTAGTGCATATTCGCGTTGAGAATCGATCCCTTCTCGAGCAGGATGCCGTAGCCGTCTTGAATGAGGCTCGGCTCGGACCCCGGCGCAAGGCCGCCGATGTTCTGCCCAAATCCGCCCGGCCCTTCCGATTTCTTGTACAGCACGATGTGATGCACGATTTCGGTGTTGCCGGGGACGCACTCGATCGCGCGAATCCAGCGATCTTCGGGTAGCATGTCCGCCGTTAGCGGGATATCAATGTTTGGCTGCCAATCTTGTACGTCGTCGCCAACCCAGACCGGCTCGGGCAATTGGACGATTAAGTCCGGTTCGCCGACCCACCATTCCTTCGTCTCGAACGTCAACGGCGCGGGCGCATCGGCAGGGTTGCCGCGTTTCGCTCCCGTCTCCGACCACTTCGCTATCGTCGCGATCTCGTTGTCGCTCAGGCTCCGCTCGTTGCGGAACACACCGCTGAAATCATGCGATGCAAACCAAGGCGGCATGTAGCGCGCCTGCACGGCCTTTGCGATCGCCTTCGACCACGGACGCACTTCTTCATACGTCGTCAGCGACATTGGCGCGACCATGCCCGAGGTGCCGACTGTCGCCGGACGGTGACAGTCCAAGCAGTTCTCCTGCAAAATCGGCAGGACGTCTTTTGTAAATGTAGGTGCGTCGGATGTGGACGCCGCAAACGCGGACGAGCCCAGCACGACCACCGCGGCACCCATCAGCACCGCCGCGCGATACACGACTTTCATGATTGCCTTTGCCTCCCTTGGGTACACGCCATACGAGCTACCTGATCCAGCCTACACCAGACGGGGCGAAATTTCCAGTCGCTGCGTTCTAACGCCCGCTACCTCCAACCCGAACTACGGGACGAAAGTTGCCCGGCCCAGGGTAAAGGCCAGACACGACGGCGAAAATCGAGAATTTCAACGGGCCAGTCAGCCTTCAAGCGTCACGTTGGCAACCAACCCTGGGGTCAGCTTCAATCGCGTATCCGCCCGGCCGCCGTTGCACGCGACTTCGAGGTAGTCCGCGCTGCCGAAAATCGCAAGGGGGTTCCCGGCGGGCACCTCGGAAAACGAGTTCACCACTGGCCCCACCCCGACCATCCCCACTTCGACGTTCCTGACCTTCGCCCCTTCCAACGACGACCGATGAATGTTCGTCACGACGTTGCCGAATCGATCCACGTGAATGACGATTCCGGAAATCGACCGTTTGCCTTCACGCTTCGGCTCGGGCACATTGAGCAGGGCGACCTGCTCGACGCGCGGCCCGACATCACCAAGCGCACCGCCTCCCGCCAAGAACGCCGCAGCCGGCGCAAACACGTCGCGGCCAAAAAACTTCTGGCGCCCGGCTTCGGAAAGTATCAGATTGGGGTTCGCTATCTCTCTCGCTTCCGTCACGGCGTGCCGTTTCGCCAGGAGGGTGATCACGCCGTTATCCGGGCAGACTACGAACTGTCCATCGATAGAGATCGCGAGCGCACGCTTCCCCGGCGCGACGGCCACGAGATGCACAGTCCCCTTCGGGAAATACGGCACCGCCCCCGCGAGAAAGAGCGCCCCCTCGAGAACATTCTGCCGCGGGATGTCGTGGCTCAAGTCCGTGATTTGCACTCCCGGACACCGCGAGTACAGCACCCCCTTCATCGAAGCCGCAAAAGGGTCCCGCTCCTCGAAGTCAGTAGTCAACGTAATAAGCGAAGCCATTCCCGTCTCCTGCGCAAGCCGCGCATTTCACGCTTCTCGAATCACACATTCACGCCATTGGTCGTGCTCATGCTCGTGTACGTCATCGCAGTCGTAGCGGACTAATTCACACGGGGCACTCACTCGACAATTGTAGTCTAATTCGAACAGCCTATCGTCTCCCTCAGCCCCGTCTACTTCGCCTGCTCTCCAATCGCCTGTTCGATGATCGCGATCACTTGTGGATCGCCCGCCTTTTTCGCATAGTCGAGAGGTGTTTCGTTCCGAATATCCTTGGCGGAGGCATCTGCGCCGTGCTCAATGAGAAGTTCGACCAGTGGCAGATCGTTGTCCATGCTCGCAGCGCAATGAAGGGGCGTTACGGAGGAGAGGCTCTTGGCATTGACGTCTGCGCCCTTGCGCAGGAGTATCTGTGCAATTTCGTGCCAGCTGAAGGCAGCGTAATGAAGAGCTGTGAAGCCCACGTCGGATTTTACGTGGATGTCAGCCCCACGCTCCAAGAGATAATTCACGACCGACGGATCGCTAGTGCAATGGAGCGGGATAACGCCTTCATGGTTCGATGCGGGGTGAAATTCGGGTAGGTTATCCTTCCAAGGATCGTTATTGACGATACCCGGGCGCATGTAGAAGTTGGTGCCGCTACGACCGTTGATATCGGCGCCGTGTTGTAGTAACAGGTCGATGATCTTGAATGTGTCGTCCGTGGGAATTAATCGGACAGCGTCGTGAAGCGGTTGCCTGCCTAAATCTTCATAGAGGTCGACTCTTGCGCCCGCGGAGAGCAATTCGCGCACGACGTCGGCGTGACGCATTAAACATGCGGAATGCAACGGCGTTCCTCGTTTTACTACGCCTACGATGAGCTGTCCGCTTTCGTCTTCGAAGTAGTTCGCGGCAGGGGCGTTCGGATCTGCGCCAGCGGCCAAGAGTGAGCGGACTTTCTCTAAATCGCCACGTGCGGCCGCTACGTGCAGCGCGGCTTCTGGAGGAGCTGTCGGAAGATCCTGACGGTGAACGTTCGGCGCGTCGGGGGGAGACGACGGCGCGGGGCGAGAACAGCCGGTGGTAAGGCACGGCGCGAGTACAAACACGGCGACGATCTTTGCGATGTCCCAAGTCACAATGATCTGATTCTTTTTCCACGCCATTCGAGATCGATCTCATCGGTTGATTGCGCTTACGACACTGCTATTGTCCGCGGTCCCAGTCCCTCTGTGGGCTTTTCTAAACGCTCCTGATCGACGGTTGCGCTTTCTGTTCCGCCCCTTCAGGGCTTCTGAAGGGAACGTTGTGCCGCGATCTTGGCGCTCACGCGCCAAGCTATGAACATGTCGCGCCTACGGTGCTCAGGTTCTCCTCAATATAGTCGACGCCATCCGAATTCACTTCGGGGCTTGGTTTCTAACGGAGCATTCGAGATGCTACGCCCCATCCGGCTTGCGCCGCCGCTCGATGAACCGCTGCATGAATGTGCGCGGCTCGTCCGACTTGTACGCTTCCTCGAAAAAGTCCACGCCCTTCTGGATTGCTTCGTCCGGCGTCAGATGCTCCCACTCGGTCAGCAGCCGCTTCTGCAACCGAATCGCTCGAGGGCCCGCGCTCAAAATGTGGTCGATCCAATCGTTTGTCGCTTCGTGGAGTTTGTTCAACGGCACGACGCGCTCGACCAATCCGTATTGCAGGGCCTCGGTCGACGAAATCATTCGCCCCGTGTACACCAACTCTCGCGTCCGGCCCCACCCAATCAGACTCGGCAACAACGCCGCCTCGATTACCGACGGAATCCCCACCTGCACCTCGGGCATGCCAAAGGTCGCGCCTTCGGCAGCGATCCGCATGTCGCACGCCGCCGCCACCTCGAGACCGCCGCCCAGACAATACCCGCAAACCTGGGCGATGACCGGCACCGGAAGCGCGCGCAAACACCGCGACACTTCGCTCAGGCTCGTGATGAACTCCCGCGCCGATCCGGGATCGAGTCCCGCCATCTCCTTGATGTCCGCGCCGCCGATGAACGCCCGCTGGGTCCCACGCAACACCACGACGCCCAATTCCTCGTCGTCCGTCAGCCGATTGATCTCCGCGATGAACTGGTCCATCACCGCTTTGTTGATGATGTTCAGCTTGCCGTCGAAGTCCATCGTCACGCGCGCGACACGTCCCTCGAACCGGCTCTCGCGATCGACCTTGATTGGCGGCCCGTTCACGGCCATGGCTGAAGCCTCCCCGTGTGATTCAATCCCACATTATAGCCATTGTGCGGTCCTGGACCGAGGATTTGCGGACTTGACGTGGCCGGACTCCAGCCGCATGGTAAAATGTTCGCGCCTGAGCATATGGCGAAAGAAGAGTAGACATGTCCGACGTCAATCCAGAGATCATTCGGGACGAAAATAATGTCCCCGTGGAAGTTCGCTTGCCCTGCGCCTGGTGGAGAGAGATCGAAATCGAACTTGGAGCGCAGGGCCCGCACCGCGACCGCATGACCGACTTGGCCCGGTTCCGCGGCACGATCACGCTCTCCGAAGACCCGCTCGCTTACCAACGCCGTGTTCGCGGCGAATGGCAGTGAAGGCCTCGTAGACCCTCTCATCATCGGGCGGGCGAGACTCCGCCGGGCCGATGTGAACAATTGGTTCGCCCTACTCTTTCAATTCGCGCAACTTCTCCAACAAACCAACGGCCCCTTGGATTAATGCGATAAGTTGCAACGCCGGACCAAACTGGGCCACCTGCGGCCGCACCACCGTAATCAAGCGCAAATGCTTCATCACTGCTCCTCCATCAGACGCGATTTCTGTCTCGACGTACTTGTCCGAAATTCTCTTGCGCACTTCGCGCTACGCTCTTCCCTTACTCTGGCAGCGGTTTCCCTTTCGTCTCCGGCGCGAACGGCAAGACGAACAGTCCCAACACGAAGACGACGGAGATAATGGTCGCCGCCGCAACAATGCCGACTTCAGCGCTCAACGGACCCAGTAACCATGGGCCGGAAATGGCGACGTACCGGGCGACGTTGTAACAGAATCCAGTTCCCGTGGCCCGCAGGCGCGTCGGGAACAGCTCGGGGAAATACACTGCGTATCCGCCGAAGAGCGACGTCAAACAGAATCCCATAATGGGGAACAGCAGTAAGGCTGTGCCGAATGAGGACGTTAGTTGAAACGTTGTGGGTACGACGATTGCGCACGCGACGAAACTGGCGGCGAACGCGCCCCTACGCCCGACGCGTTGCGCAAGCCACGCCCATGCCAAGACGCCGAAGAAAGATCCCGCGTTCTGCGCCATCACGCTTAGGCTCGCTTGTTTGTCCGCCGTGGGCTTTAATTCAGGCAGGTTGTCCGGATTGACCACTCCACGGAGCAAGTCGGGCGAAAATGTTCCGATGCCCCAGAACCCGATAACTCCAACAGCCGCGAGTGCAACGCCGACGAGCGTATGTCTTCGCAGGGTAGCGTCCGTAAATAAATCACGGATCGCTCCTACTTGGATGCCCGTCTTCGCGGCCTCTTCCTTCGCGGCGTGCCAGCGTTCGGGCTCTTTTACAAACATGCGGATCGCGAAGACGAGAATGGCCGGAACAAACCCAATGAGGAAAATCGAGCGCCAGGCGTCCGGGCCCGTGACCGCGCTAAAGACGGTGAAACTGATTAGCCCCGCGAGGATGTTCCCGAGCGCCGACGCCGCCTGCATGATGGCCAATGCTGTTGTCCTGGCGTGGTTCGGAAATACTTCCGCGACCAACGCCGCGCCCGCAGCGAATTCCCCGCCGATGCCCAGCCCAGTCAGAAATCGAAACAGCGCGAACATTTCCCAGCTGTTCGCGAACGCGCTCAAGCCCGTGAACACCGCGTACATCAGCACCGTGATCGCCATCGTGCGCGTCCGCCCGAGACGATCGCCCACCATGCCGAAGAGCAAACCGCCCGTCGCCCAACCGAAGAGAAATATCGCTTGCACGTAGCCTGAGTACGCTTTCACCATGTCCGGCGTCGCGTCCGCGCCGAGCAGTTGCGTCAACGCCGGCTGCCGCGCCAACACGTAGAGCCACTGGTCCATCGTGTCGAACAGCCAGCCGAACGACGCCACCGCCAACACGAGGTAGTGATACCCGGTCAACCCCTCGCGCCAAGACTGCCGACTCGAATTCGTTGTGGACTGACTCATGGTCCTCCCATCATGCGGCCCGGCCGCGCGTCTTTTTTGAAATGTACCCTATGTACGGCGTCAGTGCCAACATGCTGAATTCTCGGGCATTTCGGTGGAAGAGATTCCGCGCTTCGCAATCCTGCCATATTCCCGAAAACGGGCGATTCGGGCGCGCTTACCCCCTCATCAACACGCGTTTCAATCAATAAAAACGGCCCTTTTTCAAAAAACCAGGTCAACACCAAGTGTTACATAGATAGGCCCGGTTCCCACATCGTCCGTTCCCGATAGGGCACGATCCCACGAGTGGCCCAAATCGGCGCTTTTTCGGGAGCTAATCCGCCGAAATCGCGAGTTTATGCGCCCAAGATCGGAGTTAAAGGCATGAAAAAGCGACCACTGACCCAAGCTAAGTCCAATCGTATCAACGTTCCACACCCCCAATCCTGGCCTTTCGGCCTCGACGGGCCACCGTAAAAGGATTTTTACGTAAAAGGATTTTTACGGGCGACCGTCGGCGATGACCGACCCTGTTCGCCCTTCCCGCGTCCAGGGCGCCTATTTTCTTAGCGAATCGATTTATATGGAGTACAGTATGTTTATTACTACTGATATATTATTTATGAACGTATGGCTGCCAGACAAACGGTCTGTTTGCGCGGTTACGCCGGAGCCGAGTTTGGGGAGACTTTTGCCACGGGCTGTTGGCCGCGGCCTACGGGCCCCAGCGAGGAGCACGTTTTTCGATGAACGCCGCCATGCCTTCCTTCGCGTCGGGCAGTTGCGTGTTCTCGACCATCACGTCCGCCGCGTAGCGATACGCATCGCCGCATTCCATGTCGAGCTGGCGGTAGAACGCCTTCTTCCCAAGGCTCATGATCGCGGGACTATATTCCGCGATCTGTTCCGCCAACGCGCGGACCGTTTCGTCGAGCATCGCCGCCGACACGACGCGGTTCACCAACCCGTTCCGCTCCGCGTCCGCCGCGGATATCGGCGTACCTGTCAGCAGCATCTCCATCGTTTTCTTTGGCTGCACCGCCCGCGACACCGCCACGCCGGGCGTCGTGCAAAAGATGCCCACTCGCCCGCCGGGTGTCGCGAACTTCGACTCCTCGGAGCAGACGGCCAAATCGCACGCCGCGACCACCTGGCACCCGGCCGCCGTCGCCAGCCCGTCCACTTGCGCGATGACAGGTTGCGGAGTTTCGCGGATGCACGCCATCAATTCGTTGCACAAGTAGAATACGGCCCGCGCATGGGCCTCATCGCCCGACGCGATCTCCTTCAGGTCGTGCCCCGCGCTGAAGACTTTGCCCTCGGCCTTGAGCACAATAACTCGCACGTGTTCATTCAAACTCAACCCGCGAATCGCATCGATGATCGCCTGCATCATCGGCGACGACAACGCGTTGCGCTTCTCCGGGTTCGCCAGCGTGACGGACCCCACCGCGCCGTCAATCCGCGCCCGCACCAATTCGCTCATGCGCCAGTCTCCAAGTAGCTTTTCCAAATGCCTGCACTACTCGTATTCCACGTTTCCGATCCAGCGGATGTGGGGCAGCCGCCCTCGGCTGCCTATCGCCGAGCATAGCGCGAAATTGGGCGAGAAGAAACAGAGCGCCACTGACAGCGACCGCGATTGATCTTGGATCGGCCCTAAGATTTTGAGCGGATCAATACAAAATTACGGGGCGAAAAGGAGTGAAAAATGGTGGAGGCGAAGGGGATCGAACCCTCGACCTCAGCATTGCGAACGCTGCGCTCTCCCAAACTGAGCTACGCCCCCACCGGAGGACTTACTATCCTAACAAAGACCGCGAAACCGGTCAACGCCGCCTTACGCCGCCTTACGCCAGCGCCCGCGCAATCTGCTCGCGCAACTTGCGAATGCCCGTCTGACAGACCACGAGCGGATCCTGCGCCCAATGCTCGCGGTTAAACATTTCGAGCGAGAGCGGCCCCGCGTATCCGATCGCATTCAAGTCGCGCATCGCCTGCTCGAGCGGCAGGATGCCGTCGCCCGGATAAATGCGGTGCTCATCGGCCAATTCGAATTGCCCCGGCGTGTCCGGCACATCGTTCCAATGAAACGAAGCGATGAAGTGACCTTGCAAATGTTTGATCCCGTTGTACCCCGAGCCGCCCCGGTACAAATGGAACGTGTCGGGGATGATGCAAGCCTTCTCGTGGTCCGCGTCGAGCGCCGCGAGCGCCGCCTGCCCGAGCCGCGTCACGCCCTTGAAAAACCCGACGAACTCGAACGCCGGAACAATGTTGAATTCGTCCACGCCCAGGCGCAAAAGTTCTCGATAGCGGTCCGTCGCGTAGCGCATGTCGAAGTTCTCGCGGTCCGGCAGTGGCAACACCGCGATGTGCCGCGACCCCGCGTCCGCCGACATCGCCATCCGCCGCTTCGACACCTCGAGCGCCTGCTTCCACGCGTCCTCCCCTTCCGGCATGCAGTCCCACAGGCCGATCATATTGACGACGAACATCCCTCGGTCCTTAATTTCCCGCCCGAGCGCCTTCACGTCGCCGCCCGCCGCCGCATACTCCTCGATGTCCGTGATCCACAGCTCGAGCGCGTCGTACCCCGCCTCGTCCGCCACGCGAATCTTGTCCTTCAGCGACGCTGGACGAATCGTGCTCGTGTTCAACGACAACGGCCACGAGCTGATCCCCTCCTGATACGGACGCTTATCTGCCGCCGAAGCGTCACCCGAAGCCGCCAGCACCGCGCCCGAAGCAGCCGTAGCTGTCAGAAAACCGCGCCTATCCATCGCACCACCCATACTCGTCTCCTCCCCGCTCAAAGTCGCATTATAGAATACGTTGGCGGTGTGGCCGCCAAAATGACGTGCTCTATAAAACGTTGGTATCCTGCACGCATGACCCCAAAACAGTTCTACGACTGGCAAACGTCCGGCGGGACCGACGACGTCATGCGGCTCGTGGATTGCCTTGAGCGAGCGGACGTGTCGTGGTGCGCCATCGGCGGGGTCGCCGTCAACCATTGGGCGGACGAACCTTTGGTGACCCCGGACGTTGATTTCGTTGTTTCGGCTGATGATCTCGAACGGACCATCGCAGTGTTAGAGGAGGCCGGATTTCGATCAGTACGATTCGATTGGTCCATCGATTTCGAAGGCTCGTCGGCACTCAGCATTCAACTCAGCACGGCTGATTTTTACAGGGAATTTCTGCCGCGCGCGGTTCCGGGTGATATACACGGCATTCTGATGCGCGTGGCGTCGCTAGAAGACACGCTCCAAGGCAAGATTAAAGCGTGGTCTGAATCGACGCGAAGACAGAGCAAACGCATCAAAGACCTCATGGATATCGTCCGCATGGTCGAGGCGCATCCGCATCTGTGGGACTCTCTTACGCCCGAACTCAAATCGCAGGTCGAGCGCCCAGAGTAACGGTAGAGGACTTCAAGAGCCCGCCGATGAAACCATTCGCAAGTCCGGAAGTCGCGGCAGTTTTCAACAGCTATCCCAAAACGTTGAGAAGCCGGTTGATGGTCCTGCGCCAATTGATCTTCGGCACCGCGGCGAAAACGAAAGGGGTCGGAGAATTGGAAGAAACGCTCAAGTGGGGCGGGCCCGCTTACGTAACGAAGAAATCAAAGAGCGGCAGCACAATCCGGATCGACGCGAAAGATTCCGGCAATCGTCAGTACGCGATGTACTTTCATTGTCAGACCAATCTTATCGATACGTTCCGAAGCATGTTTCCAAACGAGTTTACGTTTGACGGAAATCGGGCCATCGTGTTTGACGAGAACGGCAAGGTGCCTATCAAAGAGTTGCGCTTCTGCATCGCGGCCGCGCTGACCTACCACCGCGCAAAGAAATCGAAAGTTCGAACGAATTGTTGACCAACGCTCGGTCTACACCGCCGCTAATTCCCGCTCGACCGCCGCGCTAAACTCCGGCAACGCCTGGCCCACGTCCCGGCCATCGAAGATGCTGGAACTGCCGAGGACGAACACGTTCGCCCCGTGCGCAAACAGCCGCGCGGCGTTCGCGGCGTTGACGTTTCCGTCGACTTGAATGCACGCGTCGATCTCGTGGTAGTTCAGGTTTTCGCGGACGATCTTTACGCGCTCGAACGCCGAGGGAATGATCGTCTGGCCCGCGTAGCCGGGATCGACCGTCATCATCATTACGCGATCGACGAACGGCAATGAGTACTCGAGTTTCGTCAGCGGCGTTGCGGGGTTGATAGCGATCCCCGGTGAGGCGCCGCCTTCGCGGAT
This sequence comes from uncultured Nitrospirales bacterium, assembly GCA_964467615.1. Classification (GTDB taxonomy): domain Bacteria; phylum Hydrogenedentota; class Hydrogenedentia; order Hydrogenedentales; genus CAYXRK01. Next base: position 16,192 of record CAYXRK010000019.1, read on the forward strand.
CACCCGCAGCGTCCTGTGTACGTGTGTACATGTTTCGACGTGTACGCTGATGCTGTCCGCGCCAGCCTCGATGAACCGCGCAATGTACCGATCTGCGTTCGTGATCATGAGGTGCACGTCGCACGGCAGCCCGCAACAGCGCTTGGCAAGCCGCACGAAGTCCGGGCCAAGCGTCAGGTTCGGGACGAAGTGCCCGTCCATGATGTCGAAATGCAACTCGTAGCAGCCCGCCGCCTCGAGTGCCTGGAATTCCTCCTCAAGCCGCCCGAGGTCCGCGCACATGACCGACGCCGACCACAACGGCCGGCGCGACTTCGGCTGCATCGCTTAGCGCCCCTTCCAGTTCGGCTTGCGCTTCTCCGCGAACGCCCGCGGTCCCTCGATAAAGTCCTCCGAGCTATACAGCGCAGACGCCGTCGGGAAATTCGCGTCCATCGCGCGTTCGAGCGGCAGCGCCATGCCCAGCACCGTCGCCTCCTTCGATGCCTGTACCGACATCGGCGCGCCTTCGAGAATGTCCGCCGCCCACTTCTCCGCCGTTTCCATCAACTCCGCCAGCGGCACGACCTCGTTCACCAGTCCCCATCGAAACGCATCCTGCGCAGTCAATCGTTTGCCCGCGAGAATCACGCCCATCGCCGCGTGATATGGCATCTGCCGCGGCAACCGGTGTACGCCGCCCGCCCCGGCCATCAACCCGACGCGCGGCTCGGGCAGGCCGAACGTCGCGTGCTCTGCCGCGATGATGATGTCGCACGCGAGCGCCATCTCGAAACCGCCGCCCAACGCGAACCCGTTCACCGCCGCGATGAAGGGCTTGTAGCAGTCCACGCGCCGGTGCAGCCCTGCGAACCCGCCCTTGATCTCCTTGCGCAACTGCCGAATCACATCGCCGCCATGTTGCGCCTGAAACTTGAGGTCGTTTCCCGCGCTGAACGCCTTGTCGCCCGCGCCGGTCACGATGACCACCCACTGTTCCGGGTCGCGTTGGAACTCGTCAAAGAAAGCATCCATCTCCTTCGCCGCATGCGGATGAATCGCGTTCATCACCTCCGGCCGGTTCACCGTCACAATCGTGACATGCCCCTTGCGCTCGACCTTGATAAATTCATGGCCCATGCCCAAACACCTCCCAAGAGATCATGTCAACCTAACAGAAATACCCAACACGTCTCTACTGTTGACGATACACTTCGAACGTTCGTCGTCGTGTGTGTCATCGTAGTCGAGAGATCCACGCCGCGCATTGATCGCTCGATTTCATGACAGTGATCGGACACGGAACTGGTGAGATTGGACCTGGCGCGGAGCTGATACTTGATTTAAGTGATAAGGTATGTAAGAATTAAATTAGGCATGAATTTTAGGGATTTGTGGGGAATAAAACGCCTGCCCAGTGTTTTGTATAATTGCTTGACACCACTGAATTTGCGAGCGGCAGGGTAGCCAGTCGTCCGATGCAAACACTCGTCAATAGCGACAGGGATCTCCTGGCCGAACTCAACGCGATGGACCCCGAGGGTCTGCTGCGTTGGGCGTTTGAAAACCACGGCGAGCGGGCGGGGATCGTCACGAGTTTTCAGGATACCGGCTGCGTGATGATCGATATGGCGGGCCGGGTCGCTCCGGGTTTGCGCGTATTGACGATCGATTCTCTTCGGCTGCCGCAAGAGACCTATGACCTGATCGTTGAAATTGAGACGCGCTACGGCATCCGCGTCGAGCGGTTTGTGCCCGATGCCGCGCGGATCCGGCGGATGGTGGCGCAGCACGGGGAGTTTCTCTTCTTCGACACGAAGGCTAAGCAGGAGTATTGCTGCACAATCCGCAAGGTGGAACCGAATATCGAAGCACTGCGGACGCTGGACGTGTGGATCACCGGGTTGCGGCGGGACCATTCGGACACGCGCGGGGCGACGCCGAAGGCGGTGATCATCGAGCAGGAGTGGGGGCCGATCTTGAAGCTCGCGCCGTTGGCGGATTGGGACGGCGAGCGGGTGCGCGAATACACCCGGGCGAACGATGTCCCGTACAACAAGCTGTACGACAAGGGCTACACGAGCATTGGGTGCGTGGTGTGCACGACGCCGACGTTGCCGCATGAGGACCCGCGCGCGGGGCGGTGGCGGTGGTTCAACCACATCGAAGGCAACGATAAAGAGTGCGGCATCCACACGCAGGGCAGCGGGATCTAGGTCCGCGTGGCGGCGAGCACGGTGTCGTCTCTACTCGAACGTTCGAATGATCGCGATGCCGCACGGCGGCGAGAAGCGATTCGCTCGGCGGCGAGCGAGGATTTTCCCGTCCCCGGGATGGCGCTCAATCTTCATGCGCATACGTTTTTCTCTTTCAACGGTTATGGATACTCGCCGTCGGCGTTTGCGTATCTTGCGAAGCGCGAGGGGCTGTTGGCCGCGGGGATCGTGGACTTCGATGTGTTGGATGGCGCGGACGAATTCCTCGAAGCGGCGGTGCTATTGGGATTTCGGGCGTGTACGGGAATCGAGACGCGGGTATATGTCCCCGAGTTCGCGGATCGCGAGATCAATTCGCCGGGGGAACCGGGCATTGCGTATCACATGGGTGTTGGGTTTGTGCGGTCCGACGCAAAGGACACGGCGTTTCTTGTGCGATTGAAAGAGTCGGCGCAACGGCGGAACCGGGACATCGTTGCTCGAGTGAATCCGTATCTCGCGCCGGTTCGGGTCGATTTCGAGCGGGACGTTTTGCCGCTGACGCCGAACGGCAACGCGACGGAGCGGCACATTTGCGAGGCGTATGCGCGGGAGGCCGAGGCGCGGATGACGGATGACGGCGAGCGCGCCGATTTCTGGGCGCAGAAGCTTGGCGAGGAGCGCGCGAAAGTCGAGAAGGTGTTGCGCGACGGGCCGGGAATGCAGGCGCTGATCCGCGCTAAGACGATGAAGCGCGGCGGCATGGGATACGTCCAGCCGGACGGCCCGAGTTTTCCGAAATTGGACGCGTTCAATTCGTTTGTACGGGGTGAAGGCGCGATTCCGACGATCGCGTGGCTTGACGGGACGTCGGCGGGCGAGGCGGACGTGGCGGCACTTCTGGATTTCCATGCAGCGCACGGGGCGCTTGCTCTAAATATCATTCCGGATAGGAATTGGAACGTGTCGAACGATGCCGAACGCGCGCGCAAGGTAGGACTTCTGGACGCGGTGGTGGCGGCTGCTCGGGCGAGACACATGCCGGTGTTTGTGGGGACGGAAATGAACGCGCACGGGCAAAGATTTGTGGATGATTTTAGCGTTCCCACGATGTTGCGGCACGCAGGGACTTTTGTTGACGGTGCCTACATCGCGCATGGTCACACGATGCTGGAGCGGGCAGCGGGGATGGGGTACGTGAGCGCGTGGGCCGAGCGTTACTTGGAAAATTTGTCGGCGCGGTACGCGTTCTATCGCGAGATTGGCGAGCGGCTTGCTCCGGGTCGAAAGAAAAGCATCGAGGGGACTAGCGAACGCAACACACCAGCCGAGATTCTCGCGCGGGTTTAGCTCGTGAGGAGGCGAAGGGCGTTGGTGTTCGGGATGTTCGCTTGCGCGATTCCCGCGATTCCGGCCTGCTGGAGGATTTGATCGCGGGTGCGCTGGATTGCGGCGCGGGCGACGTCGAGGTCTCGAATGCGAGACTCCGCCTCTTGCTCGTTCACCGCTTGTGTTTCGCGGGCCGCGATGGCGGATTCGAGGCGGTTCTGTTGCGCGCCAAGTCCTGCGCGGTCCTGATTGATTTGGAGCGCGGCGTTGTCGAGCGCGTCCAAGGCATTTTGCGCGCCGGCTTGGGTGCTTAGATCCAAGCCGTTGAGACCGAGCGAATCGAGCGACGATTCGTTCACGTTGACTTGCACGGAACCATTCGCGTCCAGGTTGACGTTGTTCGCGGAACCGTCAAGCAGGTTCTGGCCGTTGAACTCGGTGCTTTGTCCTGTGTCGCCGATCTGATCGAGGAGTTGTTGCGCTTCTTCGTTTATGGCGGCGCGTTGTTCGTCGGTCAGTGTGCCATTGCCGGCTTGGACGGCAAGCTCGCGGACGCGCTGAACGGCGTCGGACTGGGATTCGAGGCCGGCGTCGGCGGTCTGCACGAGGTTTACACCGGATTGGAAACTATTCAGTTCTTGATTGGCTTGGTTGATGGAAGTGCGAAAGCGTTCGGCGATGGCCAAACCAGCGGCATCTACTGAAGCTTGCGTAATGCGGAGGCCGGAGGCAAGCTGTTCGATTCCGCGGTTGGCGCGGCGCGTGGCCTGCGCGGTCTGACGCTGCGCAAAGAGCGACTGGATGGTGGAGTTGATTTGGAGTCCCATTGCCCGGCACCCGAAAGCTATCCACAGACTATATCACAGCGGGCGAAAAGCGGATATTCCCCGCATCGAGCAAATGGCGCGAGGGCATGGTGAAATCGTTGGATTTGATAGGTTTACGTGCCTTCGTTAGCCTTTCGCTCCGGGCAGTGCGGGAGAATCATCCGGCTGCATCGCAGGTTTCACGCATTCGGGGCGTTCGGGCCGCGAAGCCCGAGGGGAATTAAGCGCCATCCAACGATTGGATGGCGGCGAACTGAGTCTAGGAGCGAAGACCGATGAAGGTCGAATACATCAATCCGTTCATTCAGAGCACCTACGAATTGTTCGGGACGGTGCTGTCATCGAAAGTGGAGCGAGGAACGGCGGGCGTCACGACCAGTAAGAAGAACCCATACGACATTCTGGCGATGATCGGCGTCAGCGGTTTTGCGCGCGGGATGGTGTCGTTATCTTTTCCCAAGGAGACCGCTCTGAAGATGTGCGGGCGAATGCTGGGGATGGAGATGCCGGAGATGGACGACACGGTTTCGGACGCGGTGGCGGAGCTGGTGAATATCGTGGCTGGCGGCGCGAAGGCCAAGTTTCCGCAGAAGGACGGCAAGCCGCTCGCCCTGAGTCTTCCGACGGTCATCCGCGGCAGCAACTATGAGGTCGATTATCCGTCGGACTCGACGTGGCTGGAGGTGCCGTTCACGAGCGACCTTGGAGAGTTTACGATGCGAGTGACGTTTGAAATGGACGGAGACTAGTCAGCGCAGTGTGACGATTTAGCCGGCGGGGGATGCTAGGCGTTCTTCGCGGGAGTCATCTGCGAAGGCGCTGATGAGGATGGACGCGATGATCAACAGGATGCCCAGCCATTGGACGTGCGCAATCGTTCTGCCGGAGAGCAGGTAGTCGTAGAGGGCCGCCCAACCGATGACGCAGAGTCCGACGACGGTGATGAGGTGGGTCTCGCCTTTTCCGTAGGCGCGGGTGAGCAGCACTTGGCCGAGCGTGCCGAATAGGCCGATTGGCACGAGCCAGAGGAAGCGGGCGGCGTTTGCTTGGGTCCAGACGCCGGGATCCACGGGAAGCGTAAACGCGACGACTGCGGAGATGATGGCCGCGAGTCCGCTGAAGTGTACGACGACGGCGAGAGGTGCGACCGCGCCGAGGTTTCGCAGGCTAACCATGGACAGCGCGCTGAACACGGCGCCCGCCAGAGCGACCCAGAGCGCTATGCCGCCTTCGTCGAACGTGGGGCGCTCCATGACGTAGACCCCCGCGATGCCCAGGCCGAGCGAGCACCAAAGGAGGGGGCCGGGCAGTCGGCGAAACTCGATGGCGAGGAGCATCGCGACCCAAATGGGCCGGGTGTGCAAGAGCGTGACGGCGTCGGTGACGGGCATGTGCGTGAGGGCGTGGAAGGTGCATAGCAGGCCGAAGGTGCCCGCGATACTGCGGAGCCACATGACGGGCGCGGCGAGAACGAAGATGCGAATGCCCAACGCGCGCGCGGACGCAAACGCGATGACGAAGGTAATGGCGATTCGGAAGAAGGCCATGAGCGCCCACGGAATTCTGTCGCCGAGGTGGTTGGTCAACGCGCTCATGGTGGCGAACGCGAAACTTGCGGCGAACATTTCGAACGCAGGCTGGAACTTCGATCGCGATACGGACTCGACATGCATAGCGGAAAATTCCGAGCGATTGACGGTTATCGGTGAAGAGTCCAACTACTTGAGAGACATCTCTCTATGCGGACAACGGGCGCGGACGAGAATCGAAGCAGGGTAGGCCGTGGTATACTTTGATCATGAATAGGCAAGGCAGCCAGAAGCGGATTCATGTCCTCACGCGCGAGGAAAGTTTGCTCTGGCACAGCCCGTTTAGCGGCGTGCTGCGCGACGCGCGGCAGCAGCGATTGATCGAGCGGGCGCGCGAGATGACGCGGGCGTCCGGGGGCCATCACTTCGCGATCTTCGACGCGGACGAATACGCGCTTTACCACGGATCGATCGACGACGTCGCGTAAGGCGTTTCGGGGTTAGGCCATGAACCAATCTTGTCGCCGATGGATTCGCGGCTATTCGTCCGTTGGGCCGTGGGACGCACCGTAGCCGAGCGAGCGTAGGAAGGTGTCGACGTCAAAGGGCGGGGCCGCGATGTCGCGTTCGATCCGAAAATGTATGGGGTCGGCGATGTATGCGCGCTGACATGCGGGGCAGAGATCGAACTTCAGCATTTTGTAGACGGTCTCTTCGATTTGTTCGGGCGAGTTGTCTCGAAGTTTTTCAATAAGGTCGAGCATCTCTTGCCTGTGGTCGCGGACGAGTTCGAGAAGGCCTACCTCGAGTTGGTCGTAAACGGCGCGCACATCGATGGCGACGCGGTAGCGCAACTCTCCCTGCGCCAGGGCCTTGCCGCAGCCGTCACAGTGATACGAGACCATGCGCTGTCTCCCTCGTTCGAGGGAAAGTATAGCAAAGGCGTTGCGAAGCGGGCCTACTGGATCGATACGAAAGTGAATCAAAAAAAACGGGGCCAGTCGCCAAACCGGCCCCGCCGTGGCGATCAACCGAATCGCCGACTTCGTCCCTGCCTGGTCCATGTCCCCCATGATCCAGGCCTCTGCCGGTGTCTCGCCGCCAGTAGTCAAGGGCCTTTCCCTTTTCGGAAAAATCTGGTTCCCACGAATTTAACTGGAGTCCCCTACGCCCGATCTGCGAACGTCATTTTGAAGCACGCGCCGGGCTTGGCGTTGAGGTCAAGTTCGACTGCGCCGCCGTGCTGCTTTACGACGTTTTCTACAACCCCGAGACCTAGACCCGTTCCCGAGTCTCCTTTGGTCGTGTAGAACGTGTCGAAGATGTGCGGAGCGGCGTCGGGCGCGATTCCGGGCCCGGAATCCTGGACGGACAAACACACCGTCGGGCCCTCGTTCCAGGTGCGGATCGTAATGTTGCGCGGCGAGGATTGTTGTTCCATGGCTTGACAAGCATTGGTTAGCAAATTCAACAGCGCCTGCCGCAGCAGCACGACATCGCCGGAGATTGTTCTGAGATTGGAGTCCAAATCCTGATGGACCTCGACGCTGAACTCGCGCAATAGGGGCGCGGCCAATTTGACGCAGGATTGAACGATGTCGTTGAGACTTACCGGTACGTCGCCCGCTTGTTGTTTGCGCAGAAAGTTCATGGTGGAGCGCACCAGGTCGGTGCAGTGCGTGACCTGTCGCCGCATCGTTTCGACGCGTACCGAAAGTTCGGGTGTCAACGTCTCCCTGCTGAGCAATTCGAGTTGGCTTCCCAGGACGGTAAGCGGGCTGCCGAGATCGTGCATCATGCCGGAGACGACACGGCCGAGTGTTGCAAAGCGGTTCGCTTCGAGGGCGAGGAACTCGAGCGCGCGCCGATGTTTTTCTTCTCTGTGTTTCTGGATCGCCGAACTGACCAAGTTCAGCATGACTTCGTTATCGAACGGTTTTTCCATGTAACTGAACGCGCCATACTCGACGGCTTTAACGGCCGTTTCGAGTTGGCCATAGCCGGTCAGGACGATTATCTGGACATCGGGATGCGCCGCTTTTGCTTCTCGAAGCAGATCGACGCCGGTGCGTTTGGGCATGCGGATGTCGGTGATCACTAGGTCAACGGGCGTACGCTCCAGAATTGCCAGCGCAGCGTCCACACTGTCGGTCACAATCACTTCGTAGTCTTCCTTGAGTAGCATGCGAAGAGCTTGGCGTGGCCCGTTCTCGTCGTCGACGACAAGTACCGAAGGCTTGGCGCCCAGCGGAACCAACTTGGGTTCGGGCGCCTTCATGATGAAAGCGTCTTGGCGTTCCGTCGATAACATAGCTAGGCCCATTCTGTTAGGACTCCGCGATTGGTGGTGGGACTCATGGAAGGAGGCAAAGCATGTGCCAAACTGTGAGTCGGCTGTAAGCGATTATGGTAAAACGAGTTACGATATACTTTTGAATTGCCATGGGCTGGACGAAAATGAACAATCGGAGGTGGCGCGGGTGAATCGGTTCAATTTTGAACGCGCCAAATTTAGGACGGCGAAGGTACGCATATACCGGTGATGAGCCAGAGAGCGGCAACGTTTTTTCGGCTGAACTCAAAGTTGAAAGTGGACACCGGGCGAGAGTAAACTCTGGCCTCGATTGAAATGGACCAGCGCGGTTTCCGCGCGGAGGACACGCAACGATGGACGGCATGTACCGATTTTTCATTCTGCCCGCCGCCCAGGCTACGTGTGTCCATACGACGGATTCGCGACTTACTTGGCATAACCGAAAGGTAGGCGCTGGTCCCGCCGCGGAGTTAGGCTTAACGTAACCTAACACCTCAAGAAGCACTCAAAGCCGCGAGCTGGACCAGTAACCAGTTCGCGGCTTTTTTATTTGCTTCGCCGGGCAGGCCGGTGAAGCAGACCCAACGGGAGAACGACGACATGAACGCTAAACATCTTGACGCTACCAAGCTCGGCACTCGTATTCAGCCGGTATCGGCCAATCACCGTCTCCCGATTACTTGGGACTTGACGGCGAGCGGCGAAATCTTACGGAGAGGAGGCGGCGGCAATGGCCAGTTACAATCCTGAGTTCTGGGAAGTCCAGACCAGTTCGGCATACTTGGAGAGTCTGCCGGCGAACCGGGGACTGTGGTTTGAAACCGGGGAGGACCGCGAGCGGCGTCACGCGTTCCAGGATTTTTTCCAAGAAGTGAAGCCGACCGTGTCGAACCTGATTGATTCGGCGCTGACGAAACGGCAGTGCGAAGTGGTCAAGCTGTACTACTTGTGCGGCAAGACCCAGGAGGACATTGCCGCCATCCTCGACCTGTCGCAATCGACCGTCAGCCGCCACCTGTTCGGCACCGTCCGCCAGGGAAAGAAAGTCGGCGGGGCGATTCCAAAATTACGCAAATACATCGAGCGGGCGCAGCCATACGAAGTCGAGAACGCGTTCTCGCGCTTGCAAGGCAGGCTCGCCGAAGCAGTTTGAGTCCGGACAAGAGCGAGGCCCCGTGTTCCACGTGAGCACGGGGCCTCCTCGTATTTTACCCGTCGTCATTCCCGCGCAGACGGGAATCCAGAGGTAAGACGGATCGTGGGTTTTGCGGGATCTAACGGTTGTGGATGGTGGTGTTGATCCGGTTTGCGGGAGGGGGTGGGGTTGTTGCCGGGGGAGTCGGCTGCGGTGGACGGAACGGTGGTGCGGGCGGCGTCCTCGTGCGGTGCGTCGAAGTCGCGCAAGCAACTTGAAAAGCGTCGCGAGCCGCGCTTCGGTCGCCGTGTCCATCGCGGAACTGGAAAGCGGAATATTCAGCGCGATGTTCCGCGTGAACAGCGTGCGTAGATCGACCTGGCTCGGAAGAACATCCGAGCGGGCGGGCTTCAACAGAACGTCGTCGAAGGAGAGCGCTTCACTAAATCGGTCGTCGGAATCCATGACGCCTCGCGCAATTCGCGGCTTCCCGGAGGCGTCAACTCGCTCCGGGTTCAAGAATATACGGAAGTCATCGCGAACCGTTCAACGTGCTTCGTCGGAGTCCTCTGCGTCTTCGAAATTGTGCCCGAAAAGATTGCCTGCTACGTTCTCCCAATCATGATCGGAAAGTTGGCCAGCGTCATGCTTTCTCATGAATTCTTCGTATATTTTCGCGATAGACGTATGGCTATTGACGGTCACGTGTTTGCTGGGCGGTCCTCCCTCGCAACCTTCTCTTCGTTCAATTCTAAGTTCTTTCTCGAATGGCGGGCTAAAGATAGCCCGCAACATCAGAGGTTGAACATATTGCCCGGGAGGCATTCGATACTCTGGATTAGAAATCATGCTACAGAAAAGTCCGAATGAAAATGTCCCATTCCAATTCGTTTTATCCAGCGTCTCAACGCTTAGTTTGCACTCAGTTCCTGGAACATTCATTACCCTAATGTCCAAATAAATGTCCCTAGCGATACCCAACCCATCATTTGTTAGGAGGATTCCCATTTGGCATTCTAAACTCTTTCCATTGAGATTCACTGGGCCTGAAAGCCATTGGCCGATGATTCTTGGTTGCGGTCGCCTCCCGAACATTCCGGCTAGAACTTGGTGTGGCACCGGCACGAAATCGGATCCGGCGCGCATGTAGTACTGTAACTTGCCGACGACCTGATGAGGAGCGTGGTTGCTCTGAGGAACGTAAGTGACCACAAACCCTTTGTTGGTTTTATCCAATTCAATCGCGTGATGCTGGACTCCACCGTGTGGTGGCACCGTACAACCGGAGACCACGCCCTCCAACCAACTCTTGAAACGCTTGGGATCATCAAGTGGCTTTTCGTATTGAGGGACATCCGCGCCGTCACTCCCACGCGAACAATCCACTCCCCAAATGATAACGCCGCCCTCCGAATTTCCAAATCCCGAAATCGACTTCGCGAGATTATTTCGATCAATGTCGCTGAGTCGCTTTTTGGTCCCGTCGTCACTGGAACGTTTGAAGTCGAGAAACAATTCTTCGGATTGGCGTTCCTCGATCAGATTCCGAATCGCCTCAACGCCGTCCCGCTTGAGGCGCCCGAACAACTCTTCCGCTCTATTCATCGATTCTCCCGTCGCAGCGATTCTAATAACGTATGGTTCCCGCGATTCTTGAATACATCCGAAATATTACACGATCCCTGAAGTTTCGATCTTATGGATCGAAATTTCAATGATCAGTATCCTGATCATTGGTACATAACGACTTAGGTGGCCTGATCTTCATTGAAATTTCTGGGAGGCGCTGGACACAAGCGCGGTTTTGCCAAATCGCCGTGGGCCCAGTATCTCTACTGTCCGAGCGTATCGAAGATGGCTCTCCTTCCCGAGTTGAAGTTCGCAACCAGGAGTGTCCACGCATGTTATGATAGCGAGCCAACCTTGAAATCTCGATCCTAGGGTTCGAGATTTCAATGTTCACTTGTAACGTACTGCAATATAATAGGTTACAAGTTTTGTTTTCGTCGTATTCGGTTCATTTAGCACATATTTAATAGCGCGTTTCACGGCCTCGCACCCTGTATCAACTTGAACGGAGGAACCATGAGCACCCCCAAGAACGACTCAAAAAAACAGTCCCAATCCCGCCGCGGTTTCCTCAAGGCCGCGTCCGCCGCCGCGGCCGGCGCCGTCATCGCCAAAAACATCTTCCCCGGCAAGGTCCTCGGCGCGAACGAACGCATCCTCACCGGCCACATCGGCACCGGCGGCATGGGCACGCGCAACCTCGAGCTTTGCGTCTTTCGGGAGAAAGAAGACATCCAGCCCATCGCCGTGTGCGACCTCTGGGAAGAACATCGCATGCGCGCCGCGGACCTCGTCTCGAACAAGTACGACAAACCGAGCGTCCACATCTACCACGAAGAAATCATCGACAACAAAGACATCGACGTCGTCGTCGTCGTCACGCCCGACCACTGGCACACAATCCCCTCGATCCAGGCCTGCGAAGCCGGCAAGGACGTGTGGTGCGAGAAGCCGCTCAACACCGCCATCGGCGAAGGACAGCCGCTGATCGACGCCGTGCGCAAGAACAAACGCGTGCTTCAATGCGGCAACTTCCAACGCTCCGGCGCGCACTTCAAGGAAGTCCACGACCTCATCACGTCCGGCTACATCGGCAAGATCGCACGCTGCGAAACGTGGATTCACGACGGGGGCAAAAATCAAAACATCGGCACTCCGCCCGACGGCCCCGCGCCCGAGGGCCTCGATTGGGACCGCTATCTCGGCTGGACGAAGAAAGTCCAGTACAACAAGAACCGCCACCTCTACAACTTCCGCTGGTTCCTCGATTACTCCGGCGGCAAGATGACCGATTGGGGCGCGCACCTCATCGACATCGTGCTGTGGTGCATGGGCGAAGACAAGCAGCCGAAGACCGTCTCGGCACTCGGCGGCAAGTACGTTCTTACCGACAACCGCACCACCCCCGACACGCTCGAAGTGTTGTACGAATACGACGACTACATCCTCTCGTTCTCGAACCGCGTCTATAACGGCTATGTCGAGCGCAACCGCTACGGCATCCTGTTCTACGGCTCAAAGGGCACGCTCTACGCCGATCGTATGGGCTACTTCGTCAAGCCCGTCGAGGACGGCTGCGAGCCGCGCGAAGTCAAAGACCAAAAAGAAGGCGACATGAACGTCGCCCACTGGGACAACTTTGTCGAGTGCGTCAAGTCCCGCCAGGATCCGATCAGCCACGTCGAGTCCGCCTTCAACACAGCGCGCACCTGCCACCTGGGCACGACGGCCTACGTCGCAGGCAACCAGCGCCTCGAATGGGACAGCAAGACCCAACGCTTCACCGGCGCCGACACGGATGCCGTCAAAAAAGCCAACGACTGGGCCTACCGTCCCTATCAAAACGGATACTCGCTGAAGAAACCGTATCTGCCCGCGTAGTGCAGTGTTGAAAACCTGACGCCGAACTCGCGACAGCATCGTCGCGTAAGGCCGAAGCCCCACGAGTCGCATCGTCCCCTCGTCGGCTTGAGTTTCGTCAGACCTGCAAAGGTCTTGCAATGTCGACCGAACGCGCCCGCCGGACGAACAAAAAAAGGGCCGACGCGAACGCCGGCCCGGTCGTGGAGGAGTGAAGGTTTAGAAGTTTACTTCGGGACGGGGGCGCCGCTGCCTTGAACGGCGGTCGATAGCCCGAGGATTGGCAGGAACAGGGCGATTACGATGCCGCCCACGACGATACCCATCATCATGATGAGGATTGGCTCAATCAGACTGGTGAGGCCGTCGACCGTGGCGCGCACTTCGCTGTCGTAGAAGTCGGCGATCTTTTCGAGCATGACTTCAAGCGCGCCGGTCTTTTCGCCGACACCGATCATGCGCGTGACCATCGAGGGAAATTCGCCGCTGCGAGCGAGAGGGTCGGCGAGCGTCTCACCGTTTCGGACGCTTTCGGCGGAGTTGCGAATGGCCTTGGCGAATACCTCGCTGCCCGCGGTGCGCTCGACGATTTCCATCGCTTGCAGGATCGGCACCCCGGAGCGCGTGAGGGTGGAGAGCGTGCGGGTGAAGCGGCTCACGGCGACCTTGCGAAGCAACTTGCCGAAAATCGGCAGCCGCAATCGAATGACGTCGAGGTTGTATGCACCGCCCGGCGTTTGACCATATACGCGGACGGCGACTACCAGCCCGACGCCCGCGGCGACGACGATCAGGGCCTTCCAACTCGCGAGCGTATTGCTGACTCCGATGAGGATGCGGGTAGGCGCGGGCAGTTTCGCGTTGAGTTCGAGGAAGATCGTCGCGAATTGCGGCACCACGAAGATGATTAGGCCACCGGCCATAAGGATAATAAGGCTGAACGCAACGACCGGGTAGGTCATGGCGGAACGGACGCGCCGTTTCAATTCCGCCGTCGCTTCAAGATAGTCGGCCAGTTGGAGCAGCACGCCGTCCAAGTCGCCGCCCGCTTCACCAGCGCGGACCATGCTGACGTAGAGGTCTGGGAAGGCGCGCGCGTAACGGCGAAGCGCCTCGGAAAACGTTTCACCGCCTTCAACGTCTTGCGCAACGCCGCGAATGATCGCGGCGAAATTCGCCTCTTCGGTCTGCTCGGCGAGGATGTCCAAACTCTGGAGCAAGGGAAGACCAGCGTTGACCATGGTGGCCATCTGGCGGGTGAAGAGCAGGAGTTCGACCTGCTTGACCCGCTTTCCGGCGAGCTTCGAGATGGCGCGGGCCGTGCCACCGCCTTGTTCCTTGATGGAAGCGGGATCCGCGGCAAGCCCGCGTGACTGAAGCATCTGGATGAGCGCCTGACGGTTGTCGGCGTTCATTTTTCCCCGTTGGACTTTTCCGTCGCGCGAGCGAGCGGCATAGCTAAAGGTTGGCATGCAGGTTCCCTCCACCCCTTCGGTCGCAGTGCGCCAAGTATACGGCGCGGGGAGGATTTAGACAACCCTGCGCAAAGGCCGGATAAGGGCCTGCGTTACGGCCTCTTTACCGCCCGAGTTCTGCCGCGAAGTGTTCTTCCAATCGGGCCTGGCGGAACGAAAATCCCGCGTTTTCGAGTTTGGCCGGGCGGACGCGTTGGCCCGCGAGAAGCAATTCGGCGGCGATTTCGCCCAGAGAGAGGCGCAGCACGAAGGCCGGCGCAGGCAGCACTGCACGGCGATTGATCGATCGGGCGAGGGTCCGGGTGAATTCGCGGTTCGTGACGGCGTGCGGCGAAACGACGTTGACCGGGCCGGACAACGGCTCGCGCTCGACTACGAAGCGCGCGGCGGCGACAGCGTCCACAAGAGAAATCCACGGCATGTATTGCCGGCCGTTTCCGAGCGGACCGCCAAGACCGGCGCGGAACAGCGGCAGCATTTTGGCGAGAGCGCCGCCTTCACGGGTGAGCACGACGCCGAATCGGAGGTGCGCTACGCGAGCGCCTGCGCTGCGCGCGGGGTCTGCGGCGGATTCCCAGGCCTCGCACAGCTCGGCGAGAAAGCCCTTGCCGCGAGGGCTGGTCTCGTCGAGCCATTCATCCGTGCGGTCGCCGTAGTAGCCGGTTGCCGAAGCGCATACAAACGTGCGCGGCGTGGCCGCTGAGGCGATAGCGTTGGCCAGTGTGCGGACAGCGTCCACGCGGCTTTGGATTAATTCGCGTTTGCGCGAGCGCGTCCATCGCTTGTCCGCGATGCCCGCGCCGGACAGGCAAACGACGGTGTCGACGCCATCGAGCGCGCGAGGATCGAGCGCTTCACGCGCGGGATCCCATGCGAATTCGTTGTCGGAGCGTGGCGTGGTCCGCGTCAAAACGCGGACGGCGTCACTCGCGGCGCGGCAGGTTTCGACCAGACGGCGGCCGATGAGGCCGCTCGCTCCGGCGAATAAAATCGTGCGGGGCATCGGGTATGCGAGTCCGGGTTTCGCAGCGGGAAAGCACGAGGAGGATAACAGAGGCGAACAGTATGAGCGCGGCGGTCGCACTACTTCATGCAGGTCCCGATTCGCGCGGCGTTGGTCGGTTAGAAACAGTCGGAGTCGGGATCTTTCCCGTTACTTGCATCGCCTTACGACATCGGGTCGCGTTGGCCGCGAACGGGGGACGTCTACCGCGAGAGGGCGGCGTTGACGACGGTTTGGAGATCGTTGGAGTTGAGCTGGCCGTCGCGGTTGGCGTCGCGGCTGAGGTCTTTCTCGCCGCCGAGCAGGGTGCGAATTACCAGTTGAACGTCGCGCGCGTCGACGATGCCGTCGCGGTTGACGTCGGCTGGGGACTTGACCACGATCTCGTCCGAGTAGGTGTAGCCCTCCTCGCTCGTTTTGCGCCCGTTGGCGGTCACAACCTCGACGTTGACGGTGGCCTCTTCGTGACCGGCGGGCACTGTGACTTCGAGTTCCTCGTCTCCCAAGGAAATGAAGCGCGCGCTGGGGACGCCGTCGAACAGCACGGCGAGGGGGTCGGATAGCCTGCTTCCGGCGATCCGGACGACGTTGCCGCCGGAGGTCGGCCCGATGTTTGGCGTGATGCTTTCGATTCGCGGGTCGTCTTCGATGGTGACGCGCGGGGACGTTGCGATATTGCCGATGACTCCGGCGACTGTTATGGGACGGACGGCGAAGAACCACTCGTCGCCGGCGGAGGTGAGTTCGGCGGGCACGGCGTTCGAGCCGGCGAGTGTAGACATGAATTCGCCGTTGCGGTACCACAACAGCGCGGTTGGTCCTTCGGCATTGCCGGCGGAACCGGCATTGGGATGAAAGTAGGTGTAGTCGGTGGTGAGGCCGGCGCTGGTGTTGACGGTGCGGGATTCGCCGGATCCACCGCCATCTTCGCCGGCATCGAGGAGGAGGTCGTGCGCCTCGGGAAGGAGTCGGGCGTCGGCGACGAAAATCGGGATCCGGAGAGAGGCCTTCGCGCCGCCGGGCAGAGAACCGAGTATGGTGACAACGACGGTCCCTGAGTCCGAGGTGGCCGTCCGCCACAAGAACGAACCGGTGCCGTCGCCGCGATCGGTGAAGGGCACGGCGCCGCCGCGCGTCCACTCGGCCGCCAATCGCGGAATACCTTCCGGCGCGACCGCGCGGACCGTGAACTCGACGGACTCGCCGGCCGTGACGACCTGGTTGGGGACGGGCGGCCAGAAGGTAAGCGTCTCGGGGTCGCCGGCCGGCGCGTCGGAAAGATCGGCAAATTCGACTTCGCTGGGGGTCCCGGGGAGAAGTTCGGAAAGGTCTCGCGGAACGCCGCGTCCGTCGGAGATTCCAGCGATAGCGCCCTCGATTCCGATTCGGGAGTACGTCATTCGGATGTGACCGGAATAAAAAAGCTCAAGCTGGGCGGTGGTGAGTTGGGGAAAGGGGCCGGACGAAGTGTACGCGGGGACGCTTTCATAGGTGATGGCGACGCGATCGCCCAGGAATTTTGCCCAAACGTCGCCGCCCGCGGCAGGGTTGAGATCGGAGAACAAGAGCGAAATGCGGACACGATCCATATGGTTTGAGAGCAGGGGGACAACGGCGCGGGGGAGGAGGGACGTGTCCTCGAAATCGACGTACCCGTTTGCGCCGACGTAGACGGTGGAATAAGTCCCGCCGAAGTAGGGGAAGGAAGCACCGCCCAGCGAGATGGCGCGGAGGCCGTCGTCTGGAAGAAGTAAGCTGTATGCGTTGCCTTCGCCCCCGGATCGAGAGACGGGCAGACCCGATACGCCGCGCGTGATGGAGGCGGTGAAGTTCGAGTAGTCGAGGTAATCGGCGGCGCGGCCGGAGGCGTTCTGCGCGGTGTAGTCGACGACGGGGCTGAAGAGAATCTGGGTAAACCCGAGGTCCGCGCCAACGTCTTGACCGAACAGATCCTCGGACAGGATTTGGGGAATGCCGGCGCCGGCGGTCGCGCGGGCAAAACTGCGGCCGCTGCCAAACGTGCCGCCGGTGAAAATCGTGTAGAAGTACTCGGTCCTCCGGTCTACGTCCTCATCGATCACGTAGTTCGCCGCGACTTGGGCGGCGTCCGTTTCGAGGATATCGCCGTCCGATTGGGTCAGAGGGAAACTATCGTCCGAACGGTTGATCGAGCGAATCGTGACTCCGGATTCGCGGGCCCATTGGAGCGTGATAACGGCGGCGCCGGATTGGGTCTCGGCGGGCAATGCCCGGAATCCTCGAAAGGGTTTGACTTCGAGCGGCGGGATGATTTCGACCGCCGCCATCGCGTCGTTGAGCGAGGTGAGTTCCGCTTCCGAGAACTCGAGGGTTTGGGCGGAGCGTCCGAGTGCATCGAAAAGATCGTAGTAAGTGGCGCTCCTGGAAAGGACGCCGGTCTGTACCGCGTAGTAGAGATCGGCGGTGCGTTCGATTCCGAGGCCGCCAATGGTGAATCCGTTGAACGTGCCTCCGTCAGTAAGGAGATAGCAGAGTTTGTTGTTAATGCCGCTATTGGAATGGATGCCGCCGTTGTCGCCGGTGCCGCGAAAGAACAGAGGGCTCTTGTATCGGTCGGGATCGCCGAACTGGGTGGGGTCGGCCATGTTGCGGATCGCACCGACAATCGAATCTTCCGCGACAAACCAGCGCACGGCGGGCGTGTCTTCCCCCGACGTGCCGGTACGCGCGGTGAGATCGATAAACTCACCCCAGACGTCGGAAAAGGATTCGTTGATGGCGCCAGATTCGTTCAAATAAATTAGCCCGGACTCAAATTGCGTCACGCCATGGGTCAATTCATGCCCAGCAACATCATCGGCCATGAAGAAGTCGCTGAAGACCATATCCGTACCGTTCCAAAACGCATCGGGAAGAGTACCGTAGTGAACCGTGGCGAACATTGTACCGCCCGCGCCGTCGATGCTGTCGCGTCCGTGCGATCCCTGGTAGAAATCGTAGGTATTGCCGAGGAACTCGTAGGCATTATCGACGTCTTCATCGCCCGTTGCCGGTGCACTTTCACCGCGGACGAAGTTTTCGCGAATAACGAACTGATTTCGCGCGTCGTATATCTTGCGGTCCTTGATGTCGTATATCAGGGTGAAGCTTAACGCGATTTCGCCGGAATGGGCGTCGACAAATATCTGCTGGCGGACGGGATCCCCAATAGCCGAACTTACTTCGGCGCGCCAAACGAGTCGGGTCGCGCCGAGGTTGCCGACGACGGCGGGGCGGTAAATGGCCAATTCCGGCTCGGACGCCGAAAGAGTGGCAGCGCCCGCGCCGATCTCGTCGGACGTGTGGTTGACCGCGATGCTTTGCGCGGCGAGCGCGGTGATGACCGGTGAAACGGAAACATCGCCCGAATCGAGAGCAGCGGTGTCCTGCATGACGTGGCTGAGGACGGATAGGACGCCGCCGTTCACGTCCATCTCGATGACGAGGTCGGCGCCGAAGACTTTGACGCCGCGGTAGGTTTGGTCCAGGCGGATGAAGTGCTTCCCGTTTGCCTCCCAGACTCGAGCGGCCCTGAACGCCACCCTGGCGCCTCCATCGCTGAATGCGGCGCGATGGGCGTTGACAAAGGCCTCGGCGGTGCTGCCGGAATCGAAGGCGGATTTCGCGAGCGACGCGGGGGTTTCGAAGCGGCCACCCTCGGGGGCGGCGGCGAAACGGACGAATCCAGCGGCGGTTTGGGAAAGTTGGAGGTCGCCGGAAGCGCCCGGAGTGACCGTCTTTAGCAATGCGCCGATATCGTCCACATCAGCCTTTGCGCCCTGGGCTATCGCCGTCCAGGCGCCGAGGACGGTGACGAAAAACACCCTAAAGGCGGTCGTTGACGAACGCATCGAAGTCCTCCCAGAAACACGGCAGCCGCCTGATCGGCGACGCGTCACCCCGCGCCTCCGCGGATAGCACACCGTGTGGCGACCAACGACGCATAGTATTTCTACTCCAATTTAACGCGGTAAGTCAAGAATTTACCGTGAAAACGGCAAGAAATCGGCATGGCATGGTAGTATTTGGTACGTGCTCGCGCCGGAACGGCCAGCCAAGAAACCTCGCATCGGGAGTCATAAGTGCTAACGAAATCTCCTCTAGTTGCGTGGTTGCTTATCGCCCTGAGCGCGGTTGCCCCGGCGGTCACGGTTGAATTCGAAAGCGAAGGCCTGGAAGCCGCGGTGCGGGAGGCGATAGGCCAGCCTAGCGGCCCTATTGACTCGTCCGACCTGGCGGGTCTCACCGAGTTGGACGCGTCGAACCGGGGCATCGACAGCCTCGGCGGCGTGGAGGACCTGAGCAATCTCACCTCGCTCGACCTGAGCGACAACGAAATCGACGATGCCGGCCCGCTCTCCGTGCTCGTCCAATTGGAGAGTCTTACGCTCGTTAACAATGTGCTCTCCGATCTCGGGCCGCTGTCCACACTCGTCAACTTGACCGAACTACGATTCGACGATAACGAAGTTCGAGACCTCGGCCCGGTGGCGACATTGACTGCGCTCCGCACGCTTTCGTTTAGCCGGAACGCGCTTTCGGAAATTGGGCCGCTCGCGGGCCTCGTGAATCTCACATCGTTGGATGCTCACGACAACGATATCTCGGATATCTCGCCCACGGCGGCCCTTATCGCTCTCGAGACAGTCGACTTTTCATCGAACGGCGTGACGGACGCGGCGGCGCTGAGCGGACTTACGAACTTGAGCACGCTCGACTTGTCGAACAATGAAATCGAAGACGCCGCAACGCTAGGTCGCCCGCCAAACCTGCGTTCACTCGCGATTGCCTCGAATTCCCTGATGGACATCAGCGCGCTCGCGACGCTAGACGGACTGACTTCTTTGGACGTGTGCCAGAACGACATCACGGATATCGCGCCCCTGGCAGCGTTACTTAGTCTTACGTCGCTGAACGTCGCGAGTAATCGCGTTGATGACTTGACCCCGCTTTCCGGTCTGGCCGCGCTCGAGGTGTTGAACATTTCGGACAACGAGATTGATGAACTTTCGGCCCTGAGCGCGCTTTCCGCGCTCATCGAATTGCGCGCGAGTTTCAACGCCCTGACGTCTGCTGCCCCAATTACGTCTCTGGACGTTCTCGAAACGGTCGTCATGCGAAGCAACGATCTCGTCGACGTGAGTTCGTTCGCCGGATTCGAAAACCTGCGTCACCTCGATCTGGCTGAAAACTCGATCGAGGACCTCGCGCCCCTTTCCGCTCTTGGGACCCTCGAACTACTCGACGTGACCAACAATTCCGTCAGCGACCTCACTCCGTTGGCCGGCCTGGTCCAACTCACGACGCTTCTCGTGGGGCTGAACAACATCACGGATCCGGCGGCGTTGTCCGGGTTGGCGAATTTGTCGGTACTCGATTTGAGAGAGAACGACATCGAAGACCTAACAAGTCTGGCTGGATTGACGGAATTGTCGGATCTCAACCTGCAAGCGACCAACGTCAGCGACCTTAGTCCGCTTTCCGCATTGACCAAGCTGACCTCGTTGAACGTGGGCCAGACCGGGGTCGAGGACATCACGCCGTTGGCCCCACTGACCGGCCTGATAACGCTCGATCTAAGTTCCAACGAATTCAGCGATCTGGCCCCGCTCGCTGATTTCGAGGACCTGACGACGCTTCGCCTCCAGAACAACGCAATCTCAGACGTGTCGCCGCTGCAATCTCTCGAAGGGCTGGGCGTGTTGGACCTAAGCGGGAACGCCCTCGCCGACCTCGCACCCCTCGCGGCGCTGACCGCTTTGGACACCCTCCTCCTCGGCTCGAACCAGATTTCCGACGCGACGCCCCTTGCCGGCATGGTCGACCTGCGCGTTTTGGATCTGAGTTCGAACGCTCTCGCTGACATCGCGCCGCTCGCGTCCCTCGTCGCGCTCGAAACATTGGATATCGGCCGCAATATGATCAGCGATCTTGCGCCTCTCGGCGAGATCACCTATCTCCAGACCCTTCGCGCTCGCGACAACGAAATCTCAGACGTCGAGGTGCTCAGTCTTCTGGAGTACCTGACCATACTCGATCTCAGCGGCAACACAATCAGTGACATCGCAAGCGTCGGGTCGCTTGTCTACCTAAATGAACTCTACGTGAACGGAAATCTCTTGACCGAACTCGCGCCCGTTGGCGCGTTGCCGTTTCTCACGGTGCTCGAGGCCTCGTCCAATTCCATCGCCACGATCGATGTACTCGCCGCCTTGACCGGGCTGGTGACGTTGGACCTGAGCAACAACGCGATCCAAGACATCGCATCGCTCGCGGGGATGACGGACTTGCAACGCCTCAACCTGGGAACGAATCAAATCAGCGACGTCGTCCCCCTGGCGGCGTTGACGGGTATCGACGAACTCGATATCAGCGATAACCTGATTTCCGACATTTCGATACTCGAAAGCGGTTTTTCTTTTGACGAATTGAGGCTCGCGAGAAACGCCATTTCCGAAATCGGCGCGCTTGCGACGCAATCGGAGTTGCGGATTCTCGACCTCAGCGGCAACGCGATCTCGGATATTTCACCGCTGGAAAACATGACCCAGCTATTGACGCTCATTTTGAGTTTCAACGGCGCGATTGCCGACATTTCTCCATTGGCCGGCCTGATGGATCTGTTCGTGCTCGATTTATACGGAAACCAAATTTCGGACGTGGGACCAATTGGTGCCCTCGCGAACCTTTTCTTTCTCGACCTCGGCGACAATGCGATCAGCGACATCGACGCGCTCATCGGAAACACCGGGCTGGGCGAGGGCGACGAAATCAATTTGCGCGTAAACCCGTTGAACGAAATCCAGGACGTCATTTGCGACGATGTGCCCGTGCTCACCGGACGCGGGGCGCTGGTGCGGATCGACGGCGTGTGCGGCGGCAAGGGCGATGCGCCGCCTGATACAAAATCAATTTTGCCGACGGTGATCTTTTGCGTGGTGACGGACGCTGAAACGCACGCTCCGCTGAATCAAGCGGTCATTGCGTTGAACGACTTCGAACAGTTTGTCGACGGAGACGTGGGCGGCGTGTTCACGTTCGTGGTCGCGCCCGGCGAGTACACGGTGACCGCTTCGGCGCGTCGCTACGAGGCGCAGTCTCTCGCCGTCGCGATAGCGCCTTCGGAACAACGGACCGCAGACTTCGAACTTAGCCGCGGGCGGAACGCAGGCGCTGGGTCTGAAGGAGAAGGCGAGGGTGAGGGCGAGGGCGAGGGTGAAGGTGAAGGTGAAGGTGAAGGCGAGGGAGAAGGTGAGGGAGGTGCGGCGGGTGATGGAAGTACACGGAGAAATGCTGGATGGGTGTGCGTGATTGTGCTC
>CAYXRK010000020.1:0-38649 GCA_964467615.1 uncultured Nitrospirales bacterium
GGTGATGGTTAAGGTGAGGGCGAAGGTGAGGGTGAAGGCGAAGGCGAAGGCGAAGGTGAGGGCGAAGGAGAAGGTGAGGGCGAAGGAGAAGGTGAGGGCGAAGGCCCGACTGACGTCGAAATGGCCGCCCAGGATCTGGACGAGAATTTCGAAACGATCGACGCCGATGAGAGTGGCACGTTGACGCTCTCCGAGGCCCAGGCGGTGTTACCGGATATTACGCAAGAGATATTCGACGCAATCGATGTAGATTCGGATGGCGAGTTGACACTTGATGAAATCGCGGCGGCGCTTCCGACCGAGTTGTGCCTGCTTCTCGACGAAGTCGACGCGGCGCTGGATGCGTTCCACACTGCGTTCGGCGTCGAGTCATCGGGCGATACCGATCTCGCAGGCGAAGGTTTGCCCGATCGATACGCGATCGCGCTGGTGGATCATGGGGCATGTCCAGGCGATGACGCAGCGCTCGCGGCAGCCACCGAAAGCGCGTACGCGGCAAACCTTGACGCGCTCGCGCCGCTCGATGACCACGTCTCAATGGTGGCCGCGTTGGCGTTGACCAGCGACGCCATGAGCGCCGCGTTGCGCGATCTCCTTTCCGACGCCGGATACGACGTGACCGGGCTCGTTTTCGAGGTTGTAGAACTCGCAACCAAGCAGGTTTCAAATCAACCCTATTCCGCCGACGGCGACATCGACGGCGACGACGTCACCAACGAAACCGAATTCAACAACGTGCGCGCGGCGGCCGGTGGCGTTGCCGAGTTCCTCGCGGCGGCGACAGACCCCGCGAGCGATGGCACCGTGGCAACGCCCGGATGTTTCGGCGCGGGTCCCGGTCAGGGTAAGGCAAACGCGACGTCGATGCTACTCATGGCGCTCGCGTCAGGCCTTCTGATGGTTCGGCGCCGCCGCATCGCATAGGATAGGATCGGTTTCGGCGAACGAGGGCGTGGCCCATGCGGCTGCGCCCTCGTTGTCGTATTATCATTGGCGTGCCGATTCCAGACGCAATAGTCATCGCGGGGCCGACGGCTTCGGGCAAAACGGCGCTGGCGATTGCGACCGCGCAGGCGCTCGATACGGAGATCGTCTCAGCCGATTCGATGCAGTTCTATCGGGGCCTGGAAATCGGTTCGGGACAACCAGCGACGGCCGAGTTGGCGCGCGTCAAACACAATTTCGTGGGGAGTCTCGATCCGTCCGAGGTGATGAGCGCGGGACGGTTCGCGGAGGAGGCGCGAAAGGTGGTGCGCCGGTTGAACCTGCGCGGGAAGTCTGCGGTCGCCGTGGGCGGATCGGGGTTGTACATTCGCGCGCTGATCGATGGGCTGTTTTCAGGTCCGGGGCGGGACGAAGCCGTGCGCGCGCGGCTGGCAGCCGAGGCGGAGGAAGTCGGCGTGGCGGAATTGTTCGCGCGGCTGCAAGACGTCGACCCCTCCTACGCGAGCACGATCCACGACAACGACTTGCGGCGCATCGTCCGCGCGCTCGAGGTGTATGAGATCACCGGGAGACCATTCTCGGAGTTGCACGAGACCGAAGCGCCGGGCGAGACGCTGAACGCGGTGCAGTTCGCGCTCGACTGGCCGCGCGACCAACTCTACGAGCGGATCAACCGGCGCGTTGAGGTGATGTTGGCGTCGGGATGGATTGATGAAACGCGCCGTTTACTCGACGAAGGCCGCGGCCCTGACCTCGAACGGTTGCGCCCGCTGGGTTACCCGGAAATTGTGGCGCACGTGCGGGGCGAACTGGATATCGAGACGCTTACGGCGGCGATTCAGATGCAGACGCGCCGCCTCGCGAAGCGGCAGCTATCGTGGTTTCGCGGGGACGAACGGATTCATTGGATTAGCGTAACGGAATATCCGTCGGCGGAAGCGCAGCGGGACTACGTGCTCGACCGAATTCGATTGATCATGCGATAAGATCGTCCACGACCTTGCCGTGTACGTCGGTGAGGCGGTAGCGGCGGCCCTGGAATTTGTACGTCAGGCGCTCGTGGTCGATGCCGAGCAGGCGGAGCATCGTCGCGTGGAAGTCGTGGACGTGGACGCCCTTTTCGGCGATGTTGTAGCCGAACTCGTCGGTCGCGCCGTAGCTCAGTCCCGGCTTGGCGCCGCCGCCGGCCATCCACGCGGTAAAGCAGCGAGGGTGATGGTCGCGGCCATAGTTCGTCGCCGTCAACGTTCCCTGCGAATAGTTCGTGCGTCCGAATTCCCCACCCCAGATGACGAGTGTGTCGTCAAGCAGCCCGCGCCGTTTGAGGTCGCGCACCAGCGCGGCGGAGGGCTGGTCCGTCTCGCGGCATTGCACGCGAATACCGCCGGGGAGATCGCCGTGCTGGTCCCAGCCGCGATGGTAGAGCTGGACGAATTTTACACCGCGCTCGACGAGCCTCCGCGCGAGGAGACAATTGGCGGCGTAGGTGCCGGGATCGCGCGAGTCGGGGCCGTATTCGTCGAAGACCCAGTCCGGTTCGCTGGAAAGATCGGTCGCCTCGGGCACCGACGTCTGCATGCGAAAGGCCATCTCGTACTGCGCAACGCGGGCTTCGAGGGCGGGGTCGCCGGTCTCGGCGAGTTTGGCCTCGTGGAGATCGCGCAGGCGGTCGAGCAACGCGCGGCGCGATACGGCGCTTACGCCCTTCGGGTTCGAGAGGTGGAGCACGGGGTCGCTGCCCGCGCGGAACTGCACTCCTTGGTGAGTCGATGGAAGAAAGCCGCTGCCCCAAAGCCGCGCGTAGAGCGGTTGGTCGCCCTTGTTCTTCGTGATGAGCACCACGAATGCTGGAAGGTCCTCGTTGTCGGAGCCGAGGCCGTAGCTGAGCCACGCGCCGATGCTTGGCCGGCCGGCGAGTTGCGAGCCGGTCTGAAGAAAGGTGATCGCGGGGTCGTGATTAATCGCCTCGGTATAGAGCGACTTCACGAAGCACAAATCATCAGCAACCCCGGACGTGTGGGGCAATAGGTCGCTCATCCATGCGCCGCTTTGACCGTGTTGCGCGAACTTGAAGATCGATCCCGCGAGCGGCAACGACGCCTGGTTCGCGGACATGCCCGTTAGGCGTTGGCCCTGGCGCACCGAGTCGGGCAGTTGTTCGCCGTTCATTTCGTTCAGCTTCGGCTTGTAGTCGAACAGGTCCATCTGCGAAGGGCCGCCGCTTTGGAACAGGTAGATGACGCGCTTGGCGCGCGCCGGAAAATGCGGCGCGCCGAGCACGCCTTGCGGGTCCTCCGCGGCGGTGGCGTTTTTCATCATCAAATGGCCCAGCGCGACGCCGCCCAGGCCCATGCCGAAGCGGTTGAGCCAATCACGTCGGGTAAGTCCCGCGGTTGGCAAGCAACCGGTGCAGAGTGAAGGATCGTGTGTCATGGTTTCATCACAAATTCGTCGAAGTTCATGACCAATTGCGCGACGGCCGTCAGCGAAGCGGCGCGGACCGGATCGAGCGCTTCATCGATGCGGCGTTCTCCCGCCGCGATGTATGCCTTAGCATCTTCTGGCGAGGCGGCGAAGATCGCCTGTTGTTCTTCGAGCGCTTGCTTGAGTATGGCGAGTTCGCGCTCGGAAGGAAAACGGCCCAGGAGCCGACGAAACATGCGTGCGAGCCGCGCGTCGTCCGCGCATTCCGCATCACAAAGTTCGGACTCCGCGATCGCGCGCGCCGCCTCGACGTATTGCACGTCGTTGAACAACAGCAGCGATTGCAGCGGCGTCGCGGTGCGTTCGCGGCGGACCACGCAGCTCTCGCGGGTCGGCGCGTCGAACGTTAGCATCGAAGACGGAGGGATTGTCCGCTTCCAATAAGAATAGAGGCTGCGGCGGTAAAGACTATCGCCGTGGTCTTGCGCGTAGTCAATGCTCGCGGCATCTTTCCAGAGCCCGGCGGACTCGTACGGTTTGACACCCGGCCCGCCGATCGTTCGCACGAGGAGCCCGCTTGCGGCGAGTGTAGCGTCGCGGACTTCTTCCGCCGAGAGCCTGTACGACGGGCCGCGCGCGAGCAACTCGTTTGCGGGGTCACGCTCACGCAGTTCGGGAGACGCCACCGAGTCTTGCTGATACGCGGCGCTGGTCACAATGAGTCGGCATAGGGCCTTGACGTCCCAGCCCGAATCAACGAATCGGCGCGCCAAATAGTCGAGCAACTCGGGGTGGGTCGGCGCTTTGCCCTGGCTACCGAAATCTTCTTGCGTTTCGACAAGTCCGCGCCCGAAGAACTGTTGCCAAATGCGGTTCACGGCCACGCGAGCGGTCAGCGGGTGATTGGGGTCCGTCAACCATTTCGCAAGACCCAGTCGATTCCGGGGCAAGTCGTCCGGGAACGGCAAGATGCTGGCGGGCACATCGGGATACACGGCATCGCGGGGCTGGTCGTATTGGCCGCGCGCGAGAATGTGGCTGACCCGCGGCTCGGGCATTTCGCGCATGACCATGATTTCGCGGACGCCTTGGACGAAGGCCGCTTCCTCACGCCGGGCAGTCAATAGTCGCTCGCGCGCGTTGGCTGGGGCCGCATCGACGCGCGCGGCATAGTACTCGGCGATGTGATCGCGCGGCGTGGAGGCCGGGTCCAACGCGATCGCCTTGCCGCGAAACAGCGCGCGCGCTTCGAGCGGCGTCAGCGCCGAATAGAAGATCATGAATTCGTCGACCGCGCCCTCCTCGAAACCCGCGTCGCGGCCCCGGTATCCGATTTGCACCGCAGGACCATCTCCGCCGTATAGAATAGTTTTGATGAGGTGATCGCGCTCGATTTCAGTTTCGGCGGGCTCGCCGTCCATGTAGATACGCAGGCCGCTTGCCCGGCTCGAGCCGTCGTAGGTCACGACAACGTGGAGCCACTCGCCCGCAGGAATCGGTGCCGCCGTGCGGACGCTAATCGCGTTGCCTGGCCAAAAGTGGCAGAGACGAAACACCACGCGGCCGTCGTCGAGCACCATTTCGTAGCCTCGGTTGGCGGCGTCCTCGGCGGCCATCGTGCGGTGGAATATGACGGCGTGTCTCGGCAAGGTCTCGGCACGCAGCCACAGGGCAAACGAGAAGGGATCCGTCCGTTCGAATGAGCCGGTGTTATTAATATTGACGCCGTTGTCGCCCGAAAACTGCAACGCGCCACCGCGTGCGCCGGCCACTGGCTGGGGATCGGAACTCGACGAGGCGCTCACGGTTTGCGGCCCGATCGCGCGCACCACACCGCTGGCGGCCTCGTCCAGCGGAAGATGGATCGTCGGCAAAGGAACTGGCGTCGAATGCGCGGCGCTCGAAAGCCAAGCGTCGAGCACCTCGCCCACGGCGGCCTTGGCGCGATCTAGTTCGCGTTCGCGATCCTGCACGAGCATCTTGAGAAGTCCGTGCTTCTCTCGTTGTTCGCCCTCGTATACGAGTAAGCTCGGAGAAGGGACGGCGTCCGTATAGTGAGAATACATACCCGATTCGTCGATGTTGTTAAAAAACGAGAACATCGCGTAGTAATCGCGCTGCGAGATCGGGTCAAACTTATGGTCGTGGCAACGCGCGCAGCCCATCGTCAATCCCATAAACGCGGTGCCGACCGTGTCCACGCGATCGGCGACGTATGCCGTGCGGAACTCGTCGAGTACGCTGCCGCCTTCGTTCGTCTGGCGATGCAACCGGTTGAACGCCGTGGCAAGCACCTGATCTTGCGTCGCGTCCGGCAGCAGGTCGCCGGCGAGTTGCCACGTGATGAAATCGTCGTAGGGCAGATTGTCGTTAAACGCGCGCACGACCCAATCCCGCCATGGCCAGACGAAATTATCGCGGTCGCTCTGGTACCCAAACGTGTCCGCGTAGCGCGCCGTATCGAGCCAGGCGGACGCCATGTGCTCGCCGAATGCGGGCGATGCGAGGAGTCCATCGACAACGCGTTCGAAGGCATCCGAAGATGAATCCGCGGCGATCGCGTCCATCGATTGGGTGTCGGGTGGAAGACCGGTCAGATCGAACGCGACTCGACGCAACAGCGCCTCGGAACTCGCGCGGGCCGAGGGCGCGAGCCCTTCATCGCGCAGACGTTTCAGGACGAACGCATCGATCGGATTCCGAATCCAGTGTTCCGGATCGTCGACGCTCGGCGGCGCGATCTCAGCCGGAGGCACGAAAGCCCAATGTTTCTCGACGGTCGCGCCCGCATCGATCCACGCGACGATTTTCGCGATCTGGGACTCGTTCAACGCCAGTCCCGAATCGGGCGGGGGCATATGGAAATCGGGATCGGTTGACGTGATGCGCTTGACCAACTCGCTTGTGGCGGAACTACCCGGAACAATAAGACCCTTGGCGATGGCGGTCTCAGGCTGATCGAGGCGCAGATCCTTTTTGCGTTGTCCCGCATCGGGCCCGTGGCACTTGAAACAATTGTCCGAGAGAATCGGGCGGATTTCCCGCGAGAAATGGGGGCCATCAGCAGCGAATGACACGACTGCGAAGAATGCTGCGCCGACTACAATCTGGATAAAGATCATCGTGCCCTTAGGATCGGTCGATTTCATCCGAATTGCCACGCGTGTAGAGTTGCGGTTTGGACGTATAGTATCCCAAAAGACGGACGAACGAGACGAGTTCGCCGATCCGATCCGCGTTATCCGGCCATATATGCTGGTAGCGGTATCGCCGCCGCCGGAGACGCCCAGGACGAATGACAACGAAGCGCCGAATCGTGCTGGTATGTTCGATGCTCGTAACGGCATTCGTGGCCGCCTTTGCGGTGTACCGCGTGCGGCTCGAAAGAAAGCTCAATGAGCGAATTCAACGGGTGCGCGATGCGGGCCAGCCAGCGACGATGAGCGAAGTGAGGGAGTGGGTAAACGCGCCAGACCCTGACGGGACAGACCAATGGATGGAGGAACTCAGGACCTCGTACGTTGCCCCGGGAACAGAACTCGAATCGCTCCCCCTCTTCGGTAACGCCCGACGTAGGGACGTGACGCTCCCGTTAGGCGCTGTGGAAGTCCAGGCAATTTTGGCTTTTCTGGGCGAGAACCAAGATTTGATGGGGCACGTAAAGTCGATTGTCCAGAATGAGCCGCCGCCCGTCCGCTGGGGATTCCACCAGACCGTTTCACAGTCAGATGAAATCGTACGCGGCCAGCGCATGAGAAACATCACGAGCCTATTGCGGCTCAACGCAATTCTCGGGGCGGAACGCGGCGAGACCGATCTCACGGCAGAGGCGCTGGCCGGATTGATCGCGCTCGCGGGCGCGACTTCCCACGTGTCCATGGTGGTACCTCGGTTGGAATCTGATCAGATGCTTTGGATTGCGTCGATTGCGTACGGTGAGATTTCGCCGCATGTCACGTTTACGGCTGAACAGCTCGGTGTCTTGCAAGGGATCATCGAGGAACGCATTGCTCCACTTGACTTAAATCGCATCCTTCTCGCCGAACAGGGGATGGTTCTGGCCCACCGAGATAACGAAAACGCGGAGCGCATCGTAATCCGAGAACCCGGAGTGGCCCAACTCTTGGACGAAATCGTTCCGTATTCCGAGACGGTCCGATGGTGGCATCGTATACGCGGCACGATGACCCTCGATTACATTCGATACATTGACGGATACGACGAGTACCTTCAGGCCGTCCTCGCGGTGTCGTACGATCGTGGACATGCAGCCGACCAATTCACGGCGGAATACGCGGGCCAAAACCCGAAGAGCCGGCTGTTGGTCGTGGCCCTGTCCAATGTGCGCGGGCTAATAACGCGCCTCGAGATCTCCGAGGCAACGCGCGGGGTGCTCCGCGCGGCGATCGCGACCGAGCGTTTCCAGAGGGAGTCGGATACCTATCCGGCCAAGCTCGACGATCTCGTTCCGAAGTTCTTGACCTCCGTCCCACTGGATCCATTCGACGGCCAAGCGCTGCGATACTACGGCGAGCCGGATTGGTTCGTGGTCTATAGCATCGGCGAGGACGTGCGGGACGACGGCGGCGATCCCGAGTCCGATATCGCGTTGCGAGGAGGGAATAGCGGGGAGGAATGAGCGAGTTCTATTCTCTGGCCTGACGTCGATGTCTTCGCGCCGTCGATCAGGGCCGGTGCACTCCGAGCTTGTTCATCCGATACGCGAGCGTGCTGGGCTTGACGTTCAGCCGGGCCGCCGCGCCGGACTTTCCCGCGATCTTGCCGCCGGATCGCGCGAGCGCCTCGCGGATCATTGCCGCCTCCGCGGCCTGGATTTCTTCGTAGGACGCGCATTGCGGCCGAGCGGCGGTGTCACCGGTTGCCGATAGAGTCGGCGCAGATGTGGCGGGACCGCCTACGTCAAAGCGAAGCGCTCCCGCGCCGGAGGTGAGTACGCCGCGCTCGACGATGTTCTCGAGTTCGCGCACGTTTCCCGGCCAGTCGTAGAGGCACAGCCGCTGCAATTCGTCCTCCGAGATCAAGCGCGCTTCGAGACCGTGTCGCCGTTCTGCGCGCTCGACCGCGTTTCGCACCAGGATAGGAATGTCTCCCCGGCGGTCGCGGAGCGGCGGGACATGAATCGGAAAGACATTCAGCCGATAGTAGAGGTCCTCGCGAAACCGGTCCGCCTTGATTGCGCTGCGCAGGTCGCGGTTCGTCGCGGCGATGACGCGCACATCCACCGAGCGCGTGCGGTCGTCGCCAATCGGCTCGAACGTCCCTTCTTGAAGGACGCGCAACAGCTTGGCTTGGAGATCGAGCGGTATTTCCGCGATCTCGTCGAGAAAGAGCGTGCCCTTGTCCGCCAGCGCGAAGCGGCCCGTGCGGTTGCGCACGGCGCCGGTGAACGCGCCGCGCACGTGTCCGAAGAACTCACTCTCGAATAAGTGCGCCGGAATCGACGCGCAGTTCACCTTCACAAGCGGGCGGGTCGCGCGGGAACTCCGCGCGTGTATCGCCTGTGCCACGAGTTCCTTTCCGGTGCCGGATTCGCCGGTCACGACCACGCTTACGTCCGACCGCGCCGCCGCGTCGATCTGCCGCAGCACGGATTGGATCGCCGGACTCTCGCCGATAATGTGCGCGCCGCCGCCGATTTCCTCACGAAGATACTCGTTTTCGATGCGCAACGATTCCGACAACGCCTGAATCGATTCGAAGGCGCGCGCGTTCGCAATGGACGCCGCCGCGTGGTTCGCGAAGATGCGGAGCAGGTCCATTTCGAGATCAGTGAATTGCTCGCGGCTGAACAGGCAGAGCGCCCCGAGGACCTCGCCGTGAAATATCAGCGGTAGACCGGAGAACGCGGCGATGCCCTCGTGGTCGGCCCATTCGGGGTCAAGAAAATGTGACCGATTTCCGCCGAGCCGCGATTCGTTGATTACTTCACCCAATGCGACGATGCGCCCAATCCGGTCCGTGTTGATGGGGAAGCGGCGAAAGCGTCCGTCGAGTTTGTCCCAGCGTGGTTCGTTGGGATCGAGCGAGGCCCCGTCGCTCGCGACAAGATGGAGACAGCGCTCGTGTGAGGGACATTGCGGTTCGTAGGCGCAGACGCTGCACTGATCGCCGGGGCGTACGAGCCATATCCGGGCAAGCGCCGTCTCCGGCGCTTGGGCCAAGTTCGACACGACGGCTTTCAGGATGTCGTCCACGCGCTGGTGCCCTGAGAGGGCAGCGGCGCTTTGAATAAGTGTGCCCGTATCCACAGCGTGATACTAACAAATATTAGTGACTATAGTCACTGGATTCCGTGAATCACAGTAATCTGTGAGAAATTCGCGCGAGCCACGCGCCATTTTTGAGCGGAATTCGCAGGATCGAGGTTTGGCATGGTCGTTGCCTTATACCCATAGACAATGGAGGTAGCAGACAGTGAACCCACCGAACCCGGTAACTCGTAGATCGTTCATTAAACAGGCGTCCGTCCCTGGCGCATTAGCGGTCCTCGGCGGGGTTGTCTTGGCGGCCGACGCGAACGCCGCAGAACCCGGACTCCAAATCAAGACGATCGCACCCCCGAGCGATGGGATAATTCAGGTTGCGTTTCTCCTGTCGAGCGGCGCGAACGTCATCGACACGGCCGGCCCGTGGGAAGTGTTTCAGGACGTCCACATCGAAGTGGACGGAAAGATGCGGATGCCGTTCCGATTGTCCACGGTCGCCCGCAAAAAAGAATCTGTGCGCATGACCGGCGGGCTCGAGATCGTGCCGAAGTATTCATTCGAGGACGCACCGCAGCCGAACGTCATCGTGATTCCGGCGCAGAGCGGGTCCGCCGAATTGCACCAATGGTTGCGCGACATGTCGCCGAAGACCGACGTAACGATGTCCGTTTGCACGGGTGCGATTCAGTTGGGCGTAGCCGGATTGTTGAACGGAAAGACCGCGACGACGCATCACGAATTTTACGATCAGTTCGCCTCCAAATTCCCGGAGGTCACATTGGTGCGGGGCCAACGATTCGTCGACAACGGACAAATCGCGACGGCGGGCGGTCTGACGTCGGGGATTGACATGGCGCTCCACGTGGTCCGCCGCTACTTCGGCCTCGACGTCGCCAAACGCACCGCCGAATACATGGAATACGACCACTACGATCCGGATCGCGGGATGGTCGCGGGGTAGGGGTGTAGTTCCGCGGAAGGCTCGCTCAGCCTGCGCGGATCATTCGGACTCCGGGCCCAACTGCCGACGGTAGTCCTGCGCCGAATGGAGAACGTGGACTATTTCGAGGACATCTTCGGAAACTCGATAAAAGATCAGGCGGTCCGGAAACTCCTGAATGGGCCACATACGCAACTCGCCAATGCGTCGGTTGCGAAATCGCCGCACCGACCCTATCCGTGGCGCGTCGGCCAACGTCTGAAGTGCACTGTCGATGGCGTCGTAAAAACGAGATGCGGCTTCGGCGTTGAGACTCCCAATGTACCGGGTGATCCCGTCGATCTCATCCAGAGCGGCCGGCGTGATGCGAATGCGTAGCGGCATTCAACTCGGGCGATTGCGTTCAAGCGACGCCAACAGCTTCCGCTTACGATCGTCCCAGAACCCCGGCGTGACCTCAATCATGTCTCCGCTTGAAAGAGCGCCCAACAATTTTTGTTCGACGTCATCCTGTGCGTCGAGCGCGTCAAGCGCGTCCCGGAGTAACGCTTCCGGGGACGTGTACGAGCGCGCCTCTACTTTGGCGGCGATTTCTCTCTCTAGTTCCAATGGGATATTCATAGGCAAATCCTAATCGCTGAAACGACGTTGAGCACTGGATCCTATACCGGCAATTCCCAACCCTTGCGGTAGGGCTTCGTTATCAATTCCGCGCCGTTGGCCATGTTCGTGATGCTGTGAGTCTTGTTGCTCCATTCGACGCGTTGGCCGGACCTGAGCGCGACGCAACCCATCAGCACCATGACGGTAAACGGTCCGGAGTAATCGAAGTTCGAACATGCCGGGGCGCCGCCCTTGCAGGCGTCCGTCCAATTGCCGTAGTGGTTGTTCGCCTCGATTCGCGGAATGGTTTGCGCGGGCATCTTGAAGTCCGCCATGCGTTCATCCGGCAGGAGCCGCGCTTTGCCGCCGTACTCGCCCGCCGTGATGATGCCGGACTCGCCGACGAAGTAGGAGCCGTTGGTGCGGTTGTTCCATTCGCCGTCGCCGACTTTTTGGATGTCCGGGACTCCGGCCGGCCTGGGCGGAAGGTTGCCGCCGTCGTACCAATAGACGTCCACCGGCGCCATTTGCCCGCGCGCGGGGAATTGAAACTTGATGAGCTCCGACTTTGGGAACGTGTGGTCGTTCTTCCCCTCGTTCTTGACCAACTCGACGGAGAAGCCGTCCGCCTCGGCGAGCTTCAGCGACCAAAACACGGGATCCATGATGTGGCAGGCCATATCGCCCAATGCGCCAGCGCCGAAGTCGTACCAGCCGCGCCAATTGAACGGGCAATACCCCTTGCTGTAATCGCGGTCCGCCGCCGTGCCGAGCCAGAGGTCCCAGTCGAGCGTCGCGGGCTTTTCCATCGTGGGCAGCGGCGCGTCGATCGCTTGCTTCCATGAAGGCCGATTCGTCCAGACGTGCGCCTCGCGCACTTCGCCGATCGCGCCGGACCAAATCATCTCGCAGACTTGCCGCGCGCCGTTGCCGGAATGCCCCTGGTTGCCCATCTGCGTGGCGACGCCCATCTCCTTCGCGGTCTTCTGCAAGAGCATCGCCTCGGCCACCGTATGCGTCAGTGGTTTCTGGACGTATACGTGCTTGCCCAGTTTCATCGCCGTGTAGGCGGCGGGCGCGTGGGTGTGATCCGGCGTGGTCACGGTCACCGCGTCGATCTCGTCCATGGAATCGAGCATCTTGCGGTAGTCCTTAAACTTTTTCGCCTGCTCGAAATACGCGAACGCCTCGCCAGCGCGTTCCTCGTCCGGGTCGCACAACGCGACGACGTTCTCCCGCCGCAGGTTAAAGATGTCTTCGCGCCCCTTGCCGCCCGCGCCGATCGCGGCGACGTTGAGTTTTTCGTTTGGCGAAACTTTCCGCGGCACGACTTTGGCGGTGTTCGGTTTGTTTTCGGCAAAGGCCGAGCCGGCCATCGTGGTGGTTGCCGCCGCCAAAAACGCGCGGCGGGTAAGAATCGATTGTTTCATGGGTGGAATCTCCCTCGATGGATTTGACGTTTTGGGCCAATGGGATATCATAAACGTTTCGCGGCAACAATTGGAGAAGTGCCATGCACCGAAGCATAGCCTCGATTCTAACGTTGGCAACGCTGGCCGCGTCATCGCTGGTCTACGCGGCCGATCCGCCGCTCGAAAGGATTGCCGCCGAGCGGGTCTTGACCATGCTTGACGAGGCCACGCGCATCGAGAATTTCCGGCACATCGACCAAATCTTCCCCGTCGAGACGATTCACCGCAGCGGCACGCCGTTCATGTTCAAGGAGCAACCGGTCGAATTGGACAGCGTGAGTTTCGAGTGGCGCGGCGAGAAGGAAACGATCGACTCGTTTCTCGACAAGACGGTAACGACCGCGTTCCTCGTCGTGAAGGGCGACGCGATTGTCTTCGAGCGCTACTATCGCGGGAACGACAAGGACTCCCAGGCGACTTCGATGTCGGTCGCGAAGTCGTACACGTCGGCGCTCGTCGGCATCGCACTCGCCGAGGGAAAAATCAAGAGCGTCGACGACCCGGTGACGAAGTATGTGCCGGAGCTTAACGGCTCGGGCTACGAGGGCGTGCCCATCAAGCACCTGCTGCAAATGTCCAGCGGGATCGATTTCAGCGAGGTCTACGAGGACCAATCATCGGACATCATCGTCATGGTCGGCCAGATCGCCGCGGGCATGTCCGTCAATGATTACGCGAAGGCGCTCAAATCCCAGCGCAAATCGGGTGAGGCGTTCAACT
The DNA here is from genome assembly GCA_964467615.1 of uncultured Nitrospirales bacterium. Classification (GTDB taxonomy): domain Bacteria; phylum Hydrogenedentota; class Hydrogenedentia; order Hydrogenedentales; genus CAYXRK01. The sequence continues at coordinate 13,332 of CAYXRK010000020.1, forward strand.
ACGCGAGCATTGATACGAACATCCTCGGCATGCTCATCCAGAACGCCACCGGCAAGAACGTGGCCGAGTACCTCGAAGAGAAAATCTGGAGCAAGCTCGGCATGGAGTCGGACGCGACCTGGGGCATGGACAACCACGGCAACGTACTCAATTTCGCGTGGCTCAACGTCACCGCGCGTGACTACGCGAAGTTCGGGCGGCTGTATCTCAACAAGGGCAATTGGAACGGCGCGCAAATCGTCCCGGCGGAATGGGTCGCCGGGTCCGCCAAGCCGGACAAGGAATACCTGAAGCTCAAGGACCTGTACGAACCGCGCTGGGACATCGGCTATCAGCACCAATGGTGGGTGCCCGCGGGCGATGAGGGTGAGTTCACCGGCATCGGCGTGTGGGGGCAATACGTCTACGTCAACTCCGCGCGGGACCTGATCATCGTGAAGAACAGCGTCGACCCCGGGTTCGGCACGCGCGACATGGAGACCGTTGCCGCGTTTCGCGCGATTGGCGAAAAGCTCGGCAAATAAAAGTTGACCAATCCCCGAAATGGGGAGGGCGAGGCTCCCGCCGAGCCGAAACTACGCCACCACGCCCCAAACGTCCACATGCCGATCGGTTACGTAGCTGATCGAGAGTGAACCGAGGCCCGCGGCGGCAAGTTGCGCGCGGATTTCGTCTTCGCGGTATGCGGCGAGGAGGCTGTTGTAGAAATCGTCTTTCAGCAACGCATGCTCGTTCTTCGCGTATTGTTCGACAATGTAGCGCGCCGCCTGCGCCGTTTTCGGCCGATACAGATCGCGGAAGAAAAGCAGACCGCCGGGCTTGAGGACACGCGCGGCCTCACGCCAGAGCGCGACTGGATTCGCGACGTGGTGCAGGATGCTGTTCGAGTACACCATGTCGAACACGCGGTCCGGAAATGGCAGGCGCCGCGCATCTAAACAGGAGAAGGCCGCGCGTGTCTGAGCTTGCCGTCGATCTTGCGCGATCCGCAACATCGGAATGGATCCATCGGCACCCACGATCAAGGGAGACTGACCGCGCGATTGCAGCGCATCGCCCGCGAGGAACGCGATATCGCCGGGCCCCGTCCCCAGGTCGAGCACTCGCGTTACTCGAACGCCCGCACACAACTCAGCCAATCGCCCAACGAACGCAGCATTCACGCCGCTGAAATCAGCATCGGCGTAAGCGCGAGCGCGATCCGGCACGTCCATGATTTCGGGTTCCGGCACACGCTTCATTCGCTACGTTCCTTCTATGGCTATTCGCCTCCTCATCATAACGAGTTTCTCGTCAAGCACGTGTGGGGCAGCCGCCCTCGGCTGCCGGTCTGGCCCAAAAGCAGAGAACGTGACCGTTACGCAATTGCGGGCCTTTGCGCACGCTGTTAGAATCGTTCGTCTACCCGTTCACCGTGCCACATCACACGCCATGGCCACGATTCCTCAAACCACTGACCCACTGATCATCGCCGGGCGTGTATTCCGCTCGCGGCTGATGATCGGCACCGGGAAATTTCCGTCGGCCCAATCGTTGCGCGAAGCCATCGAAGCCTCCGGCGCAGAGATCGTCACCGTGGCGTTGCGGCGCGTCGATCTCAGCAATCCCGACGACGGCGGCATTCTCTCCGCCATTGACGCAAACGAGCAATTGATCCTGCCGAATACGTCCGGAGCGCGGACGGCGGACGAGGCGGTGCGTCTGGCGCATTTGGCGCGGGCCGCTGGGTTGGAGCCGTGGGTCAAACTCGAGTTAACGCCGGAACCGCGATATTTGTTGCCCGACCCAATCGAAACCCTCAAGGCCGCCGAGCAATTGGTGAAGGACGGGTTCATCGTGCTGCCGTACATTCAGGCCGATCCGATTCTCGCGAAGCGGCTCGAAGATATCGGCTGCGCGACCGTGATGCCGCTCGGCGCGCCAATCGGCAGCAACCGCGGCATCAGAACACGCGAGATGATCCGCATTATAATCGAGCAGTCCAACGTCCCAGTCGTGGTCGACGCTGGTCTCGGCGCGCCGTCGCACGCCGCCGAGGCAATGGAGATGGGCGCCGACGCGGTGCTCGTCAATACCGCGCTTGCCGACGCCGCCGACCACGGCGCAATGGCCCGCGCCTTCGCGATGGCGACGGAGGCCGGCCGCATGGCCTACCGCGCGGGACTTGGGCCGGCGAGAGCCGCCGCCGAGGCGTCAAGTCCTCTCACGGGGTTCTTGACGGAAGCGTAGCAACCCGTGCCAAGAGTCGGCCCATACGACGGACCTCCGTCGCGGGCCAAAATGGGCCCGCGAGCGGTGGCGGTCCGTCAGGCGAGGATGTCGTGGATGATGTTTCCGTGGACGTCGGTGAGGCGCATGTCGCGGCCGCTGTAGCGGTAGGTGAGTTTGGTGTGGTCGAAGCCGAGGAGGTGCAGCATGGTGGCGTGGAGGTCGTGGACTTCCATTTTTTTGTCGACGACTTTGTAGCCGAATTCGTCGGTCGCGCCGTAGACCGCGCCGGCCTTCGAGCCGCCGCCCGCGAGCCAGATGGTGAACCCGAAGGGGTTGTGGTCGCGGCCGTCGGGGCCTTGGGCGAAGGGGGTGCGGCCGAATTCGCCCGCCCAAACGACGAGGGTCTCGTCGAGCAGGCCGCGGCCTTTGAGGTCCTGGAGCAGTCCGGCGATGGGCTGGTCGATGGCGCGGGCGTTGTTTTCGTGGTTGAAGCGTAGGCCGCCGTGGGCGTCCCAACGATCCGCGCCGACGATCATGGGGCAGGTGAGCTCGACGAAGCGGACGCCGCGCTCGATGAGGCGGCGCGCGACGAGGCATTGCATGCCGTAGGTGCGGGTGTGCTCGGATTCGGCGTCGAGGCCGTAGAGTTTGCGCGTCGCGTCGGACTCGCCGCGGATGTCGGTCAACTCGGGCACGGCGGACTGCATCCGAAAGGCGAGTTCGTAGTTGGCAATGGCGGATTCGAGGGCGTCCTGCCGGCCTGAGCGGTCCATTGCGAGGGCGTCGAGATCGTTCATGAGGTCGAGTTTTTCGCGTTGCAGCGCGGGGGGGCCTTCGACCGGTTCGATGTTGGCGAGGGGCGTGTCGTTCGCGCGCATGATGGAGGCTTGATACGTGGCGGGGAGAAAGCCCGCGCCGAAGTTCGCCTCGCCGCCGGAGGGGATGAGGCCGCCGTTGAGCACGACGAAGCCGGGAAGGTCTTGGTTCTCGCTGCCGAGGCCGTAGTTCATCCACGCGCCCATGCTCGGGCGGCCGGCGAAGCCGTAGCCGGTGTGCAGAAAATAGTTCGCGGCGTTGTGCTCGGAGAAGTTGGAAACCATCGAACGGACAACGCACAAATCGTCCGCGCATTTTCCGACGTAGGGGAACAGGTCGCTGACGGGGAGGCCGCTTTCGCCGTACTGGTGAAATTCCCAGGGCGAGCCAAGGGTATTGCCTTTGTTGTCGAATTGCGTCGGCTCCGTTTTCATGGGAAACGGCGTGCCGTTTTCCAGCGTGAGGCGAGGCTTCGGGTCGAAGCTGTCCACTTGCGAGACGCCGCCGTCCATGTAGAGGAAGATGATGTTCTTCGCGCGCGGGGCGTAGTGCGGCGCGAGGGCGGCGAGGGGGCCCTCGAGTTTGCCCGAGGCGAGGCGCGAGGCGAACGCCTTCTCGCCGAAGAGGGCCGTGAGCGCGACCGCGCCGAAGCCGCTGGCGCAACGTTGAAGCATCTCGCGGCGCGTGAGCGGGGCGGGGGCGAAGTTTCCGCAATGTTGGCAACCGGGCATGGGCAGATTCTATCCGATGAAGCTGAATTCTTTCAGGGTGAAGACGACGTGGCACAACTCGAGCCAGATTTCGGGATGGTGTACGGCTTCGTTGACCGGGACGCTTTTCTCGTTGGCCTGTTTCTCGACGAACGCGCGCATGGCCACGAGTTCGTTGTCCGTTGGTGGGCGGGAGAGTGCCTCGAGAAAGACTTCTTTGATCTGATCGTCCAGGCCCGTCGCGCCGGCACCGAGCAGGCGGTCGCTCCACGCTTTGGCTTGGTCCACGACGAAGGGATCGTTCATCAGGATGAGCGCTTGCGCGGGGACGTTCGAGACGGTGCGCCGGCCAATGGTCGTTTCGGGCGCGGGCATGTCGTACGCGAGCAACATGGGCGCGAGAAAGTTGCGGCGGACTTCGAGATAGATGCTGCGGCGGCGATCTCCGTCCATCGGGCCGGATTGCTCGGGGCGGCGGTGGTAGCTCATGAAGGGGGTGAGGTACGTAGGCACGGACTCGCCGAACATTTTCGTGTCGAGCGTGCCGGCGACGGCGAGCAGCGTATCACGGAGCACTTCGCCTTCGAGCCGCTTCACGCGCATGCGGTGCAGCCAGACGTTGGCGGGGTCGCGTTCTTCAGCGAGAGCATCGGAAGCAGCGCTGGACATGCGGTACGTTTCGCTGGTGACGATGTCACGGATCAGCGACTTGATGGACCAGCCGTCGCGGACGAACTTGGTCGCGAGATAGTCGAGCAATTCGGGGTGTGTCGGCGCTTGTCCCATAAGGCCGAAGTTATCGACCGTCGGAACGATCCCCTGGCCGAACAAATGGTGCCAGACGCGATTGACCGCGACACGCGCGGGCAGGGGATTAACGCCATCCAAAAGTCGTTGGGCGAGTTCGAGGCGGCCGCTTCCTCCGGTGAGGGGCGGCCAGTCAGCGCCGTCGATGACTTCGAGAAAACGGCGCGGCGAAGGCTCGCCGACGTTCTTGTAGCTCCCGCGAATGTGGATATAGTTGTCGGCCGGCGTGCCTTCGGTCATCGTCATAGCGCGAACGGGACGCGGCACTGTCGCGGCGAACTCGCGGCGACCGGTAGCGAGTTTCGCGAATCGTTCTTTGTTCGGACCGAGATCGAGGAGGTCTTGAGAAATGAGCGCGCGAAGGAGACCGGCTTGCGCGCTCGACGCCGTGGCGTCCGCGAAAGCGCGCAACGCGTTCGCGGTGATGGTTTGATAGTTGCTCGTGAGGTCGGCCATCGCCGCCACGCCCGCGAGCAGATCAGGTGTCAGGCCGTATGGCTCATCGCTCGGGGGCGCACCGTCAGAAAAGCTAATTTCGTCGACCGCGATCCAGCCGTCGCCATCGTCGATGAGTTCGATGTAACAGGTGCGGCCCTTCCACTTGCTGAGATCGTGCGTCATGTTATGCCAGACGAACTCGCCGCCGGTGTTGACGTTGACGATCGTGTTGCCGAAGAGGATGCCGTTGTACGCGGCGAGTTGATACTGCTCGACGACGAGCCGAATCTGCCCGCCCACGCCCGCCATGCGGAAGTGGATGCTGTCGTCTTCGAGCGTGAAGTCGGGACTGCGCAACGTGCCTTGAAGTTCGTCCGCGATCAGGCCGCTGTTTGCCGTACCCGGCAACGGGACCTGCGCTCGATCCCCCGCGGGCTGCCAATCGCCGACATGGGAGGGCGCGTCGCGGAACGCTTGGCCCGCCGGCATCCAACGGGCGTAGCCCTCGGGGCTGAAATCTTCGTACACCTCGAACGCGTCGGGCGGCGGCGACCGTTCGGCGCGAAGCGCCTCGGCCTGCGCGGGGAAATCCGCGGCAACGGGAGCGAGCTTGGTGAACGCGTATAGCGGCGACGTGGCCGCGCGGGCCTCGGGCGATTGCAGCGCGTGAATCCATTGCTCGAGCCGGACGGGATCGAGGCCCGCTTCGGAGGCGACGACATCGACCGGGCGCGTTATCGACTCAGGATAAAGGTCTTCCGAGAATACGAAGTGATCGGCTTGGACGTGCCCCCCATCCGCCGTCTCGGCGTCGAGGACCTCGATCTGGCCGGCTTGGCCGATGAGATCGCCCACGTCCCAGAACGCGCCTTCGAGGCGTTCGTTGCCCTTGCCCGCGGTAGTCCGCACGCTCTCGCCGTTGACCAGCAAATTAACGCAGGTTTTCCCTTCGATCGTGCCGCCGCCGACATAAAAGTGAATGAACTTGCGTTCGATGGCAAATGGTCTCGAAAGCATCCGGCCCGTCGACGCGTCGTCGCCGTGGAAGCTGCTCGCGAATCGCGCGCCAACATATCCCGCGACGCTCGACTGGCCCTCGAGCGCCCCGCCCTCGGGCCCGTCGCCGAACGCGCTGCCCTCGACGGTCCAGCCTTCGAACCCATCGCCCTCGAAGTCGGCGAAGACGATATCTTCCTTGAGCGCGCCGGGGCCGTCGCCGGGCTTCCATTCGCCGTACATGACCTCGCGCGACGCGTTCAGGTAGGCGGCAACGTCAACTTTTTCGGCGGCGGACTGAAAGGCGTCGGCGAGAAGCGCGCGGGCCTCGGCGTTCGTCTGCTCGATACGGGGAAGCGCGTCGGCGATCGTGTTAAACGGGTCCAGATACGCAATGCTTTCGCGCGAGCTTTGCATGAACCCGGAGAGGGCGTAGTAGTCGCGCGTCGAGATTGCGTCGAATTTGTGGTCGTGACAGCGCGCGCAGGCGACGGTCAGACCGAGGAAGGCCTTGGACAGGACGTCGAGTTGGTTGTCGACGCGGTCGGCCTCGTCCTGCGCGGGGTCGACGGGGGCGTGTGTCGCCTGGTGCATGAACCAGGAACCCGTCGCGAGGACCGATTCGTTGTACCCCTCCTGCGGATTGATGCGCGGATCGGGGAGCAGGTCGCCGGCGAGATGCTCGAGCACGAACCGGTTGTAGGGCACGTCGTCATTGAGCGCGCGAATGACGTAGTCGCGATAGCGCCACGCGTACACGACGGGATAGTCCGCCTCGTGGCCGTAGGTCTCGGCGTAACGGACGAGATCGAGCCAGTGGCGTCCCCAACGTTCGCCGAAGTGGGGCGAAGCAAGAAGTCTATCGACGACTTTCTCGTATGCGTCAGGAGAAGTGTCGGTGAGAAAAGCATCGACCTGCGCCGGGGTCGGCGGCAGGCCGGTGAGATCGAAATAGAGGCGTCGGACGATAGCGCGCTGATCCGCGGGCGCGGCGGGGCGCAGATCGTGTTCTTCTAGCTTCGCGAGGACGAAGCGGTCTATCGGGGTCGAGGACCATTCGGCATTGACCACGGCGGGCGGACGGTAGGGTTGGACGGGCCGCCATGCCCAGTGTTCGGCCCGGCGTTTGACGAGGTCGAATGGCTGGACCAGGGGCGCGGTGTCGCCGGGCACGGGTTCGTCCGGCCAGGGCGCGCCCATTTCGATCCAGCGGCGTAGCACGTCGATCTTGGCGGCGTCGAGTTTGCCGTCGGGCGGCATTTGCAGGTCTACGTTTTCGTAGCCGAGCGCCTCGAGCATCTTGCTCTTCGCGGGGTCCGCGAGATCGAGGATCGGGCCATTGTCGCTGCCCTTGAGAATCGTCGAGATGTGGTCGAGCCGGAGCTGCGCTTTATGCTTCTCGGGACCGTGACACTCGTAACAATTCCCAGCGAGGATAGGCCGGACCGACTTCTCGAAGAACTCGACAGCTTCAGGCGAGGCAGGTTGGCCCGCGTGCGCCGAAGCCCAAATCGCCAGCGGCGCAAGTACCGCGAACCGGAAGAGTGTGTGGATCGACTTGAGACGCATCCGATGCGCTCCGAGCGTGGTGAATTTCACCGCAGAGTATATCGAACTCGCGAAGAATGTGAAAGAAAACCCGCCCGTTTGGTATCCTTCTCGTCCCACGCGCGGAGAGGTGGCCGAGTGGTTGAAGGCGGCGGCCTCGAAAGCCGTTGTGCGGTTTACCGTACCGCGGGTTCAAATCCCGCCCTCTCCGCCATTTGTGATTTTCGTTGGGTTTGGCCGTCACAGTACGCGCCCGAGCGATCGGGAGCGGGAGGTATGGGTCATGGTGAAGCACAAGTTCTTCTTGGCGTGCGTTGGGGTGTCGATTTTGATTGCGGCGGGCGGCTGCCCGCGGCCCGATCCCGAACCGGACCTATCGGTCTCCAGTTCATCGGTCGTTCTCGATGGCGTCGACGACACGGCCATCTTCGACGTCTCGAATACCGGTGAGTCCGGTTCGACGCTGACATTCAATGTGAGCGCCGATGCACCGTGGGTTGTGTTCGATCACGACTCCGGCGAAAGCACCGGCGCGACGGACATCGATACCTTCACGGTGTCCGTGGACGAGTCGATGGTCGCCAAGGCGGTCTTCGAGGGCACGATCACTATTTCATCCAACGGCGGCACGGAAACGGTAGACGTTACGTTGAATGTCGAGGACACCGGTGAGATCATTCCGGACACGAATTTGATGACCGAAACCGGTCTCACTGCCGGCGGTATTTCCACTGTAGCGACGCAGAAGCTGACGGGCACTGTTCCCAATCCGGGCGGGGTCGATGCAACCACGTTCGAAGGATCGGCCTTCCTGGTTATCAACGGAGACAAAATTCCTCTGTCGATCCAGGCCGCGACGGCGAAGTCGGGCTTGGTCGTCGAGAAAGAAGGCGAGACCCAATGGCTCGACACTGCCGATGCCGTATCGGACGAGGAATTGGAAGCGCTTCCAAAACAGGGCGATACTCAATTTGTATTCCAGGTCACATTTTCAATCAATGCCGGTCCCAATACGCTCCGGATCGAAGTCTACGACCTGGAGGATTCGTTGTTCGCGCGGACGGCCGATTGGGAGCTCACCGGCGCGATTACGCCGACGAGCGTCGTGATTACGTTGTTCTGGGATACGGACCAAACTGACATTGACCTTCACGTGAATGAATACGACGAAGATGACGTTGATTTGGGCCATGTCTACTACTCGGCCCGGAATGTTGCGGACATGGTCCTCGACTTCGACGACACGAACGGTTTTGGCCCCGAGCACGTAACGGTCGACGACGTGGTGGGCACGAAGCGCTTTGTCATTCGCGTCTACTACTACGCGGATCACAACGATTCCGAACAGACCACGCCAACACCGGTGCACGTCACGGCTGAAGTGGCCGGAGAACAGGTCCTCAATGAGAGCAGTTCACTCTCTTCGGAGAGCACTGCCTCGGGATGGACAACCGGGGCGCACGTCTGGGAGGCGGGTGAAGTCGAGGCGAGCGGCGCGAACGTGTACTCCGTCACGCTGACGGAGCCGGACCTCTCGAGCTGGCCGACTGTAAGTATGCAACTGATTGTCGTCGATGAGGAAGACAATCCCGTTGACGGACTCACGGACGACGAGATTTTTGTCATCAATTCGGGGACGAAGATGGAGCCGGTCACGGTCGGTTCGGCGAAGGGCGCGGGGCTTTACGATCTGACGTTTACGGACGTGACGGCGGGCAAACGCGATGTGTACGTGTATGTCTACAAACCGGCTGAGAATCCGGACGATCCGATCGAGGGCGGGCTCTCGAATTCGGTCGAATACGGTAGTAACTACGCGCTGCTTGTCGGTTTGAACGAGTATCCGGCCGCGCAGGTGCCGAACAACTTCGTCTCGTGGTTTGCTGACGCGGCCGGCGATTATGTCCAAGTCACGACCAGCAAAGCCCCGGACGGCGCAGGCGATTTCACGTTGACGTTTTCTGACTCGGACGGCGGGACGAACCGCCCGGATGTGTCGGTCACGCCGAGCATGGTTTCCGCGGGGCCGTCGCCGTACCGCCTCGATTTTGTGCAGCCGGCGAACTACGCGGACTACGACGGGATACTCGTGACCTACAAGAAGCAATCGTGGCTCCAGGCGGCGGTAAAGGACGTCACGGACGTGCAAACGGCCTTGACGTCGACCGGGCTTGGACACACGATGAATATGTGGGATGCGGCCAACTTCACCACGATCACGAACTCCGGCGCGACCGAGGCCGCCGTTACGGCCAAGATTGCCGAAATCGCCGCATTGATGCAGAAGTACGACTTGTTCTACTTCCATTTCTCGGGCCACGGCACCAACGGCGCAGCCGACGCCACAGAATTCCTTTGTGCGTATGAGGACGCGAACTGGATATCGGTCACGGACTTGTCGACCGCGCTCGCGGCCATTCCCAAGCCAGGGGCCGCGAGCCCGATCGCCAATATCATCATCGGGTTGGACGCCTGCTACACGGGCAATTTCATCGATTCAAAGCAGACGTGCAGTTGCGATGATCCGATCATCAACTCCCGGTGCCGCAGCGAGGAGGTCGACCCGGAAGAACCGGTAAAGGCGGCATTCCCGCAGGATCAGATTCTCACCTTCGAGAAAGACCTGAAGGCCCTCGCGGGGATCAATCTGTTCGTGATGACGGCCGTCCCCGGCACGACCACGGCCTGGGACGATACCTCGATAGGCGGCGCGGCCAATCCCGGCGGCAACGGCGTGTTCACCTACTTCCTCAAGGAAGGTATCAGCACAGGAGGGGCGAAGCGCGTTTCGGCGGCGTTGGCGAACGCGGACCACAACACGTGGGTCACGGCCGAAGAGGCGTTCACGTACTTGGATCCAAAGGCCAACGCGCGCGTTACCGCCGCCAACGGTTTCCCCGCGGGCGCGACGCAAGACCCGCAAGTCCGCGACAACGATGCCAATAGCTTTACGCGTCTCGTGTATTGCTGGTAGTTCCTCGTACCCGGTCCGTTCGTCTCGTGTAGAGACGTTGCCGAACGAATGGGCCGGGTCCTTTTGTTTATATGGAGGGAGCGGCCATGACCCCGAACCGTTCGCGCAACGTTGCGATCGGGTTGCTATTCGTCACTGTCCTCTGCGCGGGCGAGTTCGCATGCGGCCAGGAGAGTGAGCGCGCAGATGCCTCTACTCAAGCGCTGGTCGTCAACGCATGGCAGCGCGACACGGTCATCCATGTCGCCGTCTTCAACCGGAGCGAGAAGCCGGAAACCGCTAGCGTTGGTGTAGGCGTTCACGACGTCGGCGATCGCGTCTTCAGTACATCGACCGCTGCGATCGCGTCGCATTCGTTTCAATTGTTGATGTTCCCGACCACGGAGGTAGTCTCCCCGAGAGGCGACGCACAACGGCCGGACAGTGTTTTCGTGTCGGCGCCGCACATCGAAAGCTGGCCGCAGCCGATCCAAAACGCGTACCCGGATCGGACGCAGGGAGGCTTGGACAACTACCTCGTGCAAGCAGGAAGTGAAGTCGTATTCGAGTTTCGCCCGCGAATAGCGCCTGCGTTGCAATTGCTGTTCGTCCCGCGCACCATCGACGCGGGCGCGGGCATCGAATGCACCGGGGAATCGCTTTCCGACGCCATGCGTCCACTGTCGCAGCAGGAATTCTCCGGTATCGATCTGCCGGGTCCCTATCGGGACGAAATCCTCGCGCGAACCGGCGGGAACTTCGCGTTCCTTCTCCCCGCCGGTCAGCGTGAACCCGTGCGCATCCGGTACGTGACGCCGGCGGTCGCCGATTGCGCCAACGTTGCGATTCCGTTTTACCAATACACGCTCGCGGCTGACGGATCCATACAGTCGGGCGGCGGGGTGGGCGCCGTGTTCACCGTGTACAACCCGGACGCCATTCGGCCGGATTTCGCCAATATGGCCCCCGCCCCAAGCGACGCGGGGACTTTGACGAGAAAGCAACCAGCGCCGAAATCCGCAGAGAAGCCGGCGCCATAGCTCGGACATTGGACGAACTCGCGCGCCCGAGCGGCATGAACGTGGGTTGGCGTGCGTTGGCCCCGAGTTAGGGTAAGATTTGGGCCGAGTCCGTTTGAATCCTACAGGGGGTCGCGAAATGTTGGCACTGGTTCGTCTCGGATTATTCTGCAGTGCGGTGGGCTGCGCGGCGGCGGTCGCGCAACGCACAGCTACCATTTCGGAAGCGGAGCTGCTCGACAAGATCAAAGGCGCGTGGGCCGGCCAGATGATCGGAGTGACCGTCGGCGGCCCGACCGAGTTCGTTGCGCTCGGCGAGATGTATACCAAGCCGGTCGAGTGGGACCCAAAACGCATCTCGGACACACTCCAGCAAGACGACCTTTACGTCGAGATGACGTTTTGCAAGGTGTTGGACGATGAAGGAATCGGCGCGCCGATGGCCTCATTCGGCAAGGCGTTCGGCGCGTCGAAATACCAACTCTGGCACGCGAACTTCAAGGCGCGCCAGAACCTGTTGGTCGGCATCGCGCCGCCGTTAAGCGGGCATCCGGACTACAACATTCACGCGGACGACATCGATTTCCAAATCGAATCCGACTTCATCGGCCTGATGTGCCCCGGCATGCCGAACACGGCGGTCGAGTTCGCGGACCGCGTTGGCCGCGTGATGAACTACGGCGACGGCGTTTACGGCGGCATGTTCATGGCGGCGATGTACAGCGCGGCGTTTTTCGAGACCGACGTGCGCCGCGTTCTCGAGGCGGGCATCTCGGTCGTGCCCAAACAAAGCGAGTTTCGTCAGGCCGTGATGTTCACGATTGATGCGATTCGGCGGCATCCGGACGATCTCGCCGTGGCCTGGAACGAATTCCAGGAGCGCTGGGCGAACACCGACGCCTGCTCGGCCGGCGCGCTGCATCCGTTCGACATCGACGCCAAATCGAACGCGGCCTACGTCGTCTTCGGACTGCTCTACGGCGAAGGCGATTTCAAGAAGACAGTCGAATCATCGGTCCTCTGCGGGCAGGACTCAGACTGCAATCCCGCCTCCGCCGCGGGGATCATCGGCGCCATGAAAGGGTACGCGGGACTTGACGCGGAATGGCGGCGCGAACTCGAAGCAATCGGCGATCAGAAGTTCAGCTACACCGAGTATTCGTTCAACACGATCAGTCAAAGCTCGATGCGCCACGCGAAGACGGTCATCAAGCAGAACGGTGGCAAGATCGACGGCGATTCCTTTATCGTCGCGCTCCAAACTGCCACACCCGCGCCGCTCGAACAGTGGAAACAAGACAAGCCGATCAAGCGCGTCGGCCACGACGACCCGGGGTTCTCATTCACCGGAGCATGGAAGGACGCCGGGCCGGAGCGGCAATCGTCGACATCCGGCGACACCGCGACCTACGCCTTCGAGGGCACCGGCGCGATCGTCATGGGCCGCTACGACGCCGACTGCGGCATTGCGAGCGTGGCGTTGGACGGTAAACACGTCCGCGACGTCAATTTGTTCTACGATTGGCGCGCATACGGCATGGAGGGTTTCCGCGAAGAGAGCCTGTACCACGTCTTCGGCCTCGAGCGCGGCAAGCACGTGATTTCAGTGACGGTGACCGGAAAGAAACACGCACTCGCCACCGGGGCCATCATCGGAATCGAAGGCGCGATCCTATACGACGGGCCAGAAACGGCACGCTAGGGAGAACCTATGATTCGCATCGCAATCCTCGCGCTCGTCGCGTCCACGGCCTTCGCATCGGAAGAAGTCCTGAAATCCTTGAAGGTACCCGTGGGATTCGTCGTCGAATCCGCCGCGATGTCTGGCCTCGTCGACTATCCGATGTTCATCACATTCGATCCGGCGGGCCATCTCTTCGTCGCGGAATCGACCGGCAAGGACCTGTCCGGCAAGGAGATGGCCGCGGCGCCCGAATGCCTCATTCTGCGGCTGGACGACACGGACGGTGACGGGGTCTTCGATAGACGTAACATCTTCGCCAACCAACTGAGCTTGCCAATGGGCGTGTTGTGGCATCAGGACGCGTTGTACGTCGCAAGCCCGCCCGACTTGTTGCGCTTCGAAGATGCGGATGGCGACGGCAATTCGGACACGCGCGAAGTCTTGCTGACGGGATGGAACGTGCTCAACACGGCGAGTTTGCACGGCCCGTTTCTCGGGCCTGACGGTCTTTTGTACGTGACGCATGGACGCCACGGATACTCGATCGAGACGAAGGAAGGCGCGAAACTCGAAGGGCTGGCGGCGCGGATATGGCGCTGCGCGCCGGACGGTTCAGGCCTCGAGCGCTTCGCCGGCGGCGGCTTCGACAACCCGGTCGAACTGATCTTCACTCCCGCGGGCGAAATGCTCGGCACGATGACGTATTTCACCGATCCGCGCCACGGCCAGCGCGATGCGCTCCTCCACTACATGTGGGGCGGCGTGTATCCGAAGCCGCACGAGGCCATAAACGAGTTCGTGCGCACGGGCGACTTGATGCCTGTGATGACCAAATTCGCGCGGGTCGCGCCGACGGGTCTTTTGCGCTATCGCAGCGCGGCATTCGGTGAGGAGTTTCGCGGCAATCTCTTCAGCGCGCAGTTCAATCCGCATCGAATCATGCGGCACGTGCTATCACGCGACGGCGCTACGTTCCGCACCGAGGACAGCGACTTCCTGACCTCGTCGTATTCCGACTTCTATCCAACCGACGTGCTCGAGGATCCAGATGGCAGCATGCTGCTTTGCGATACCGGCGCTTGGTACGTGGACGCATGCCCCATCAGCCGCATCGCCAAGCCGGAGATTAAAGGCGGCCTGTACCGCATACGCGCGAAGACCGCGCCCCAAATGGATGATCCGCGCGGGGCCGAAATCGCGTGGGCGTCGCTCTCCGCTCGTGATCTCGCGGCCCTGCTTGAAGACGGTCGCTTCTCCGTGCGTGATCGCGCGTTGGAACTGTTGGCCGCTAAACGCGAAAAGGCCGCTGCGCCGTTGAAGCGCGTACTTTCCGAATTTCAATCCGAGGAGGCGCGCATCGGCGCGTTGCGCTTGCTCGCGCGATTGGCTAACGACTCGGCGCTGCCGTCGATCCTGGAGGCGCTGAAAGACCCTTCGCTGGATCTCCGCGTCACGGCGATTCAGGTGTTGGGCGCCGCGCACGATGCCGCCGCGCTTCCCCCCCTATTGGATCGGCTCGAAAACGGCGAACCCGCCGAACGCCGCGAAGCAGCCACGGCCCTGGGTCGTCTCGGAGCGCCTGAATGTTCGGCCGTACTCTTGAATGCCTGCGCGAAAGAAACGGACCGCTTTGAGGAACACGCGCTCAACTACGCCTTAATCGAATTGGGCGACGAAGCAACACTCGAAACGGCGCTTTCGAGCGAAGCGCCGGCGGTCCGTCGCGCGGCAGCGATTTCGCTCGACCAGATTGGCAGCCCGCGGCTTACGCCGGATCGGCTCATCGCGCTGTTGCGCGACGACGACGCACAACTTCGGCAGACCGCGCTCTGGATCGCCTCGCGCCACGGGGATTGGGCGGAGGACATTGTGACATTCGCAGCCGAACGTCTTCGTTCACGCGAACTCGATGCGCGCGACGCCGAACGGCTGATCGACCTGCTTCCCTCGTTCGCCGGATCGCCGGATTGCCAGGATCTGATGGCGGAATTCGTCTCCTCGCCGGAACACCCGCGCGGTCTCCGCGTACGCATGCTCCGCGCGATCGGTTCGTCCCCGGTGTCGCCGTTTCCGGCGCGGTGGTCCGAGTTGCTCGGAACACTGTTGGATGGAACGGACGCGGAACTTCGCGCCGGGGCCGTCCAATTCGTTGTGCGCAAGGACCTGGATGGATTCGATGATCAGTTGCAACCGATCGCCGACGGTCCGAACGAAAATTCCGCGTTGCGTTTGGCGGCGCTCTCGGCGTTGCTCGGCCGTCATCCGGAATTGAACGACACTCGGGCGCATTTCCTTGTCGAGCAACTCGGCCCCGGCGCGGATCCCGCGTCGCGGCAGTCCGCCGCGCGCGTCTTGGGAGCGGCGCAGGTATCGAGCGGAACAAAGCTCCGTATCGCGAAGACCCTCTTGCCTGCCGCCGACGCACTCGTGATGAATGCGGTCCTGCCGTTGTTGACCGGTGAGTCCGGATCCGCGTTGGGTGCCGCCGTTGTCGATGGCTTGCGCGCAAACCCGGACCTAGATCGATATTTGTCGCCCCCGCAGTTGGACAGCGCAATGGCCGCGTTTCCCGAATCGGTGCGCTCCGCGGCCAACGATTTACGCAACCGTCTCGAATCGCGTGACCAAGCGCTCATCAACAGGTTTCTCCAGTTGGAGCCCCGCCTCGGCGCGGGCGACGTCACGCGCGGACGCCACATCTTCTTCGGCGATCGCGCCGCGTGCTCGACATGCCACGCCGTGGGCGACGAAGGCGGCCGCCTCGGGCCGGACCTGACCACGATAGGCCTCGTGCGTTCCGGTCACGATCTTCTCGAAGCGATCCTGTTCCCGAGTTCGAGCATCGTCCCGGAGTTCACACCGTACCTAGCGCGACTGAAAGACGACGACGTAAGCGGGATCATCCACGAGGAAACGCCCCAGACGATACTGCTCGCGACCAGCGCGGCGGAATTGCGAGAGGTCCCGCGCGACCAGATAGTCGAACTAACGCCGTCCGCAGTATCCATCATGCCCGAGGGACTCGACACCGGCTTGAGCGACGATGAGTTGCTCGACCTCATGGCATTCCTGCAGTCGCTGAACAACGAACAGTGGCTGCTCCCCGAGCGTCGAAGCTAATCTGCGTTGGCCAGCGCGATAGGCCCCGCGCAAATCATGCCTCGGCTGAAGAGTCACCGTCGCTGAACGGCGCACGCGCATAGTCGAGTTCGACGCGCGCCTTGGTTTTCGCGTTGCGCGCCTCAAACAACTCCACGAGGTGCGGCCCGATCTGCGAGGAAATCGCAAGCGACCGAAAATAATCCGTGACCCCGATCGTAATGACCCCGCAGGCGAATCCACCGAGGAAAAACGGCGGCAGGCCCCGATGCGGAAACATATCTAGCGCGATCCACAATAGGCCCCCGCCCAAGGCGCCGCCCGCGACAAAACCAAGAATCGTCCCGAACAACGTCGTGCGCGTCCAACTGACCTTCCCCCGGCACGTGTACCATGCGACGCGGCGCCCCCCCCTCGGAAGGTCCCTCAGTTCCGGTATCGAAGCAATAGTGAAATATATCTTCATTCGGCCGCTGCCGTTCCGATGCCGGTCTCATTTGAGGGCCGCCGCGTTCGAGAAGAATTCCAGAACGTTAGCGCCGCAGAGGCATGAGAAACCTGCCAACGATCACCGCAACACAGCGGCATTATGCATGCCCCGGCAACGCTTTCCAACGTCATTTGCCCGCGTGGAGCACTTGGTTGATCAACGCCTGCAAATCAGTCGCGGCCACACCGCCGCCATCCAGATCGGCGTTGTAGGCGATCTCTTCGCCCAGCAGCGCGAGGACAAGTAACTGTACGTCCGAGGCATCGACGCGTAGATCCGAGTTGATGTCGCCCGTCGACAACTCGACGTCTACGCGCACCGGCGTGTCGTCAACTATGGTCACGCCCGGCTCGCGCCACGTGATGCGCCCTGGCGCGGAATACGACAATGTGTACACACCAGGCAACAGCAACCGATAATAGTCGCCCTCGTCCGGATCCGTAAACACCGGTTGCGTGCTGGTATCGATGTTCACCTGCGCCGATAGCGGCCAGCCGAACACGCGGTCGGTAACGAGTCCGTGCGCCCCGATGTGTACGGACTCCAGATACTTGAGCATCGACTCCTCGTTGTCCGCCCAAAATACCGGCAATTGGCTTTCCGGCGGCATGTCCTCGTCCGAAAGTTCGATAGTGTTTTCGATACATCCCAAGTACCGGTAGTTCCAGTCTTGCATTCCGCCCGTGATGGCGAACCATTCCGATCCGTTGGTAATACCCCTCGAAAAAAGAATGCTGGAATACATCGGCGCGTTGGATGCCGAATATCGAAGCGACAGATCCACGAGCAAGTCATCGTCAGGGGCTATCGCGTAGAATCCGCTCCGGACCCCCGGCTCATAGTCATACGGATAGTTCACGACCAGCGCGCCGGTGTGAAAGTTGGCCGCGAGGACAAAGCTGTTTTGCGCCGACCATGTCATCACGTGTTGGATTTCCGGCTCGTACCCAGCGATCAGGAGTGGTTCACCGGAGAACATTGTCCCCGCGAAGTTCACTGGGTAGCTGGGAAACGAGCGATTGAGGTCGATACTGTTCGCGTTCCGGCGCGTCGGAATTTCGAACCCATCGGGATTCATGCACGGCACGATCCAGATCGCCGTCGAATTAATCAGTTGGGTCACCCGAGGTCCGTCTCCGTCCGGCGAGTCGTACTCGGTCAAAAGCTTCTCGATGAAGTACATACACATCTCAGTGCCGGTCCATTCGTCGCCATGCATGGTCGAGATGTACTTAAATTCGGGTTCTTCCTCGTCCGCGTCAGGATTGTCCGTAATGAGCAGCGCCCAAAGCTCGCGGCCCTGGACTGACTGCCCCAACGAAATTAGGCGCGTGACGTTCGGGTACGCGGACGCGCGCGCTTGAAGCTCGCTCGTCATCGTGGCGTACGTGTGATACGCAGGCTCGGTTCCTTTCGCGGCCGTCTCGGATCTCGGCAGGAACGGGCGCCGCTCAATTTCTACGACGTCGAAACCCATCGCGGTGAGCAGGGCGTCGTCTCCCGAAGACCCATACACGCGGATGGTTCGCTGGCCGTCATAGTGGTCCACGAAAAGGCCCGCCCGCGAAATCGTATCGATATCGGCCGGCACATCGATCTGCACCTCGTACACAACCTCGGTGAAGCCCGACAACGCGGAAAGAACGCTAATCGCTACGGTGGTAAACATCAGAGGAATAAGGGTTTACGATTAATCTCAAAAACAAGACACTGCCCGCGCGGCCGATGAAAGCTTAGTTAAATTCTACCACGCCGAGGGCAGCCAGAAGGAATCGTCGGCGCGCGGCGGCGGTTTGCCGTCTCCGCGTACCCGATCCTTTGAGTTGGTCGAGAGGTCGAGCGCGCAACGTTACTCGACCAACTCGCGTTCGATACCCTTGCCCGCCTCGAGTTGATCGATCGAATCGAATAGGCGTCGCGCATTTCGCGGGCTACGAAGCAGATACGTAGTCTCTTCCAACGACTCATATTCGTCCAGCGACAATATGATCACGGATGGAGAATTCTCTCGGGCGATGACAATCGGTGCGTGATCGTCGCAGACTCTGTCCATGGTCTCTGCGAGATGGTTTCGGAATTCGGAGTAGCTTATGGTATTCATTCCAGAAGCTCCAATCGCTGTCGAGCAGCGCGCCGCACCGCTGCCGTTCGCCGTGCCCGGCCTCGCCGCGCTTAACTCTTTCCGCTTACCTTCCTCCAAAGAATCTGCAGCGGGTCGTAGTGCTTGTCGACGACGCGCTCCTTGAGCGGGATGATCGCGTTGTCGGTGATATGGATGCTTTCCGGGCACACTTCGGTGCAGCACTTCGTGATGTTGCAGAAGCCGATGCCGAGTTGGTCTTTAAGCAGGTCCGTGCGGTCTTCGGTGTCGAGCGGGTGCATCTCGAGCCCGGCGACGCGGACCATGAACCGCGGCCCGGCGAACTTCGGCCCGCCGTCCGTGCCCTTCTTATCGTGGTCGCGCAGCACGTGGCAAACGTCCTGGCACAGGAAACACTCGATGCACTTGCGAAACTCTTGGACGCGGTCCGCCTCGCGCTGCGAAAACCGCATGTCGTCCGGATTGGCCGGTTTGAACGCGGGGATCAGTTTGTTGATTTCATAATTCCACGATACGTCCGTCACCAGATCCTTGATGACGGGGAACGCCTTCATCGGGCGGACCTCGATCGGCTGATCGTCGGGGTAATTATCCAGCCGATCCATGCACATAAGGCGCGGCTTGCCGTTCACCTCGCCGCCGCACGATCCGCACTTGCCCGCCTTGCAGTTCCAGCGCACCGCGAGGTCCGGCGAATGCAAGGCCTGCACCTGGTGCACCGCGTCCAGCACGACCATGCCCGGATCGCGCGGCACCTTATATTCGACCATCTCCCCCTTCGAGCCGCCTTGGCCCCGGAAGATGCGTAGCGTGACTTCCTTGTTACTCATCGAATTTACCCTCGATGTAGCGTTGGAGTTCTTCGGGCACTTCCGGCAGCGGCTCCTCGCGCAGCGAAATCTCGCTCGCGCGCTGCGTCACGACGAAGTTAATTTTGCCGAACTTCGCCTCTGAATCCGGATAGTCCTCGCGCGTATGGCCGCCGCGGCTTTCCTTGCGCGCCAATGCTCCGCGCGCCACGCACTCGCTCACGTCGAGCATGTTCTTCAAATCCAACGCGAGATGCCAGCCGGGATTGTACTGCCGGTTCCCCGTGATCCCCGCGTTTTTCGCGCGTTCGCGCAACCCGTCAATCGCCGTCAACGCCTCGTTCAGGTCTTGCTCGGTCCGCACGATGCCCACCTTGAACTGCATCATCTTGCGCAAATCTTCGTGAATCACGTACGGGTTCTCGCCGTCACGCCGCTCGAACGGGGCCAACGCTTCGCGCGCGTTCGCTTCCACTTCCCCGTCGTCCACTTGCGGCGTTGACGAAAGGTCCGCCGCGTGCTTTGCCGCAAACTCGCCGGCCCGTCTGCCGAATACCAGCAGATCCGTCAGCGAGTTCCCGCCCAGACGGTTCGCGCCGTGCATGCCGCCGCCCGTCTCGCCCGCGGCAAACAGCCCCTTCACACAGGTCTCTTGCGTTTCCGGATGCACCCGCACCCCGCCCATCGTGTAGTGGCAAGTCGGGCCGACTTCCATCGGATCCGTCGTGATGTCCACATCCGCAAGCTGCTTGAACTGGTGGTACATGCTTGGCAGTTTGCGTTTGATGTCTTCCGGTGATCGCTGCGACGCAATATCCAGGAACACGCCACCGTGCGGCGATCCGCGTCCTTCCATCACTTCGCGCCGAATTGCCCGCGCCACCACGTCGCGCGTCAACAATTCCGGCGGACGCCGCGCATCGGGCACGCGGTCCTGCGTCACGGCCCCGACCCAACGCAGCGCCTCTTCCTCGGTCTCGGCGTAATCACCCTTGAACATGTCCGGAATGCGATCGAACATGAACCGCTTGCCTTCGCCGTTCTTGAGCACGCCGCCTTCGCCGCGCACGCCCTCGGTAATCAGCGTCCCGCGCACACTCGGCGGCCACACCATGCCCGTCGGGTGAAACTGCACGAACTCGCAGTCAATCAATTCCGCCCCGGCCCACAACGCGAGAGCGTGCCCGTCGCCGGTGTACTCCCACGAGTTCGACGTGATCTCCCAGCACCGGCCGATGCCCCCCGCCGCCAGCACGACCGCCTTGGCCTTGTAGACGATGAACTTTCCGGTGTGCCGTTCGTAGGCGAAACATCCCGCCACGCGGTCGCCGTCCTTCAGCACCGCGCGGACGGTCGTCTCCATGAACACGTCCATGCCCTTATGCACGGCGCGGTCCTGGAGCGTGCGAATTAGTTCAAGGCCGGTCCGGTCACCCACGTGCGCCAACCGCGGATACGTGTGCCCGCCGAAATTGCGCTGGTTGATGTAGCCGTGGCGCGTCCGATCGAAAACCGCGCCCCACTGTTCGAGTTCCTTGATGCGGTCCGGCGCTTCTTGTGCATGCAATTGCGCCATTCGCCAATGGTTCAGGTACTTCCCGCCTTTCATCGTGTCGCGGAAATGCACCTTCCAATTGTCGCGAGGATCCGCGTTCGCCATCGCCGCCGCCGCGCCGCCCTCGGCCATCACCGTGTGCGCCTTCCCCAACAGCGATTTGCACACCAGCGCCGTCTTCGCCCCCAACGCCGAAGCCTCGATCGCCGCGCGCAATCCCGCCCCGCCCGCGCCGATAACCACCACGTCGTATTCGTATGTGTCGTATTTGTCCATTATAGAAATCTCTAATCCCGCTAACTCGCCTGCCTAAAATCGCGTAACGTTCGAACGCGAATTCCAGTACCCTTCGTGCTCGTGCTCGTGCTCGTGCTCGTGCTCGTGCTCGTGCTCGTGCTCGTGCTCGGCGGTTCGCGCTACCCTATTTTCGCGCTCTCCGGATAATCGTCCGCGGTCTTCTGCTTTCGTCATCGTGCTCGTCACTCGTCATCGTCATCGAGAATATCGGCCCGGCCCGAAGCACCCAAGCCCGAAATTAGAAAACCCGCACGTCCACAATGTGGCCCGCTGAACACATCCAAATATAAAAGTCGGCGAACGCCACAAAGAACAAACTCACCCAAGCCCACTCCTGGTGCTTGCCGTTCAATATCGAAACGCCCGTCCAACCGCGATACCGCAGATTGTCGATGAACCGATTGTTACGAAAAACATTCAGCTTCCCGCCAATCAAGTGCCGGAAGGAGTGACAACCGAACGTGTACGCCCCGAGTAAGAACGCGTTGATCGCGAGGATGAAAGTCCCCACGCTCATCCCGAACTCGTGCCCGCCGTCTTCCGAGGGCCAACTACAAGCGAGGAGCGCGTCGTACGACAAGATGAAGATGATAGCGATCGCGAAATAGAGCAAGTAACGGTGTAGGTTCTGGAAAATGAAAAGGTTCCGCTCGCCCTTGTAGCTATGCCCGTGTGTACCCGTTACCGCGCAGGCCGGCGGCGTCAGAAAATACGCGCGGTAGTAGGCCTTGCGGTAGTAGTAGCACGTGAACCGGAAGCCGCCCGGCGCCCACAAAATAAACATCGCGGGCGACACCCACGCCGGCAACCACGCCGGCACCGCCAGCAACGGCGAGTACATCGGCGAGAGCAAATGGGCCGAGTCGTCCGTCAGGATTTGAAAATGCGCGTTCTGGAAGACCCGCGCCGTCGAATACACAATGAACGCGCCAAACCCGAGCGCGACGAGTAGTGGATTGACCCACCAGCGGTCGCGCCGGACCGTTGCCGCGAAGTGAATGGCCGTACCCGTGTCGGCGAAATGCTGCGACATGACGTTCCTTTCCGCGAGAAAAGCACAAGGAAGGGCCGTAATTCTAGTGGCCTCTCTCCGGCCCTGTCAAAGAAGCTAAGTAGACGCGAATACTTGCAGCTAGCCCAACACAAAGAACCAAGGAACGAGAAGCTCTCGCTACTGTCCTAAACGCGGCCGCGGTGATCCATAGTGATCGTTTGCCGAAATCGCTCTATACACTCTGCCGTCGTTTCAACCAGCGCTCGAATGAAGCTTGACCTTCGCTCGACTTCTGGCCGAGTAATATTCCTTCGACCCCTAAATCTTCGTCTAGATCTGGCCAGTGAATGCCGTACCCTGCACCGCTTATTTGGAAATTGGCGCGCTCCTCTTGTGTCCCATAGGCGAGGCGGGGATACCAGCCGATTGGAACAGCGATTGTCCGGCCATCTTCGAGATCGACCGACAGCGTGTCGTCGGTAACCGCCACGCGGATTATTCTAACCGGCGTCGGGGCTATCGCTGCAGAATGCGTCCCATTCATTTCTCAATTCCTCCAGATTGTCGCGCAAAACATGCTCGATGTCGCGTAGGTCTCTACGATTGAACCCGTGGTTCGCGGCCAAGGACACGTCAGGATCAAGCCAATATTTCACACTCATGTTTTCTCGGTCGACGTGCATATGGCGCGGCTCGATGCAGTCGTAAGAGTAGAAGTAGATACGATGAGGGCCGATACGTTGCGTTGTTGGCATTCGTTCGATACTTCGAAAAACATCGAGGTTTCATTACCAAACTAGTCAAAACAGATGTAGGGTATGGCCAATTGCGGAAAGATGTCAACAATGATTCCCGGAGAATCGACGAAGGCAAACGGGATAGCAGCGCTACTGCGCCTCGCTCGCGAGGACTTGGATGTGCATAGTTTCCGGCTCCGCGTTCTCACTGCGCCGCACGCGAACGCTCAACACGCCGTTCGGTGCGGTCTTTTCGTAGGACACCGCCCCTTGCTGCACGACGACTCGTCGCGAAAGTTCGTCCTTACTGGACGGCGCCACTTCCCACACAGGCCCCTCGTAGGGGAAGAATTTCGCCGCTGCGCCGTCATCGAACGCAACGAGCATCCCCGGAGCCACCGCCTTCACGCGCACCTCTCCGGCCGAGACCTCGACGAGCATGGATTCTTTCGCACTGCTCCGCGAGCGGGGCACACTGCGCAGTGCGTCGTCGAAGCGCTTGGCATTCGCTGACAGCGCAGCGGTTCCCTTCGGAAACTCAAGCATGAGCGTAGCGACGCCGGGTATGCAGAGTCCCTTCGCGCCGCACGCGAGCCACAACAACTCCGCTCCGAACGTCATCGCCCCATTCTCAGCCACTATCGGCGACGGCGTGATTTCCGCAAACAGCAACACCTCGCGCGTGTAGCCGTAATCCGTCTCGTTCAGTTCCTTGACGAAGTACCGCTCCGGTGCCGGCCATTGCAACGGCCCCGCGCGAAATCCTTCCGGCAGCTTCCACGCGACCTCCGTCGCCAATCCCGAACCGCCCGGATTGCGCCAGTAGATGTGCCAGCCCGCGTCAATCACGAACCGAGCACCCAACAGAAATGGCTTCCCCGCCTCGACGGCGGTCACGTTCGCAATCAATTCCGAATGCACCGCCCGCGGCTCAGCGGCGTGTCCGAGCGATCCCGCTCCGCTCGCCATCGCGAGCACGGCCGCAATAGCGGCCCGACGCGGCCATCCAATTGCGCGCACCGGATCTACTCCTGCCAAAGCGCCTCGGGAATCGGTCGCGCCTGCACAATCTCGACTAACACCTTGTCCGGCGCAAGCACAAAAAAGCTCGTGTGGCCCACGTCCTCGCGTTTCGCGATCGGCTCGACAATCTCGACGCCCGCTGCCTTCATCCGCTCAAACACCGGTGCGATCTCTCGATACGAAAACGCGATGTGGTCAATCACGCGCCCCTTCGTCGGCTCGAAGTCCCCCGTCGGCCCGTCCTCCGGCTTGAAGCTCCCGCCCGGCCACCACCGGCTGTCGAAATCCGGCCTGCCGAAAAACACCAGGTTCACGTTGTCGCACTGGAAAAATGCCATCCGGATCGCCCCGATGTTCTCATGGTCCTTGAGCGTCGGCTGCGGCATCACGCGCCCCTGAATGCCCAAGTTGGCCTGATACCACTCCGCCGATTTCCCAACGTCCGACGCCCAAAGATGAATATGCTCGAAGCGGTGGTTCTGGCTGCCCGTCCAAAACTCCGCGAGTTCCTTGTCCGGGCCATAAATATACATGCCGTAGTTGTTCCCCAATTGACCGATCGGCGTCTCGAACTCCGCGCCGCGCGCCTTCAGCCATTCATACATACTCTGCCCGTCCGTCGCCGCCCAGCCAATGTGATTGATCGCGCTCTTCGGCAAATATTCCGGCGCGACATCCACTCTGTTCAGCAAGATGAACGACCGCTCCGTGAACAACGCCCGCGTCATGTCGTAATACTTCACCTCGACCGCCCCGCACATCTTCGTGTAAAACGCGATCGTCTTCGCCGGATCCGTGACGTTCAACCGCACGTGATGAAAATGCGCCGCCTCGGGCTTCTCTTGCGCCGCGGTCCCGGCGGCTATACACAGCCCCAACAGCGCGATCCGTAATGCGTTCATCCGGCTACATCCTCCCTGCCGCGCCGAAGTATGCACAATCCGCTTCGCCCTGTAAACGCCGCCGCCCTCGGCAAGCTAGGAGTCTGACTCCGAATCCCTGTTTTCGACAAATAAAGTCTTGACATCCTT
>CAYXRK010000021.1:0-1894 GCA_964467615.1 uncultured Nitrospirales bacterium
CGGACAAAGGCCGCGCGGCGCTCGAGCGGTTGTTCGCGAAGCCGGCCAGCCGCCTCGGCGTCGCCGAGCAAGTACTCGAGCGCTAAGTTGACGTGCTGCTCGTCGGGCAACAATGCGGCGCAGTCTTCCGGCCGGACGGGATACGAACCATGAATGAGTAAGGCGCGGGTCTGATAATTCTTTATGGACGGCTGGGGATCGGGGAAGGCCGCGTAGTCATAGGACAGCCCCGTCGCGGCGCTGTACGCGGACACGGCGTGCGCTATGCCGTCGTCGTTCCGTAGCAGCGCGTCGCCCTTCTCGAAAAACAACGCTTGCATGCGGCCTCGGGCGCGCAGGAGTTCGTACGCCTGGGCCGCGCTTGAATATTTGCCTCGCCGGACCGCGTTGTCGGCCAGCAGCAGGAGCAACGGCGACGGCAATTGCGCCGGACGGTCCGCCTGGAATTCAGCGCGAACATGCGCGCGGGTATCGCTCGCGTTCAACGCTGCGGTCGCCGCCTTGTACTCGGGCGTTGTTGTCTCATCGGGCGCGGGAAGCAGGTAGGCGTATTTGACGTCGTCGAACGTCTCGCCGGATTCCGCGCGGGCGGGAGAAAACGGCAGAAAGAGTAGACGGAAATTGACGATATCTCCGTCCGCTACGGCCTTGGCAAGGGCCGCGTCCACTGATTGTTGATCCACGGTCTTGCGCGCGCCGTTCGTAGCATTACGCGCCATCGTCTATGCCCTCGATGCCGCGAGCACGCCATCCGCGAAGGCCGAGCGCTCCGACCAGTCGATCTCCGGCGCGGTCACTTGGTGGTAAGGCAGCCGAGTGAGTATGGCGTTGTAGAGCAGGTGCCGGTATTGCCTGAGAATTTTGGACGCATGCCGCTCGTGGGCGGCGTCCCAACGGCTTGCTTCCACGCATTCCTTGTCGCGGCCCGCTTGAAGCATGCCTTCCTCCACGTACTTTCCGAGGAAATGTTTTACCTTCGCGTCGAATGACCGGCGCAGTTGGTCCGTTTTTTCCTGGTCACCCGAGTTCTCGCGCCATTCGGTTTCGAGTTCAATAAGCGCCGCGCGTTCGGCCCAGTATTGCTCGCGCGTGTGCGCGTCGCGAAGCGTATACAGCGCGACGTTCAGCTTTGCCATCTCGAGTAGGTATCGCGCACGCCGTTCCTCGGTGATTTCCGCCCGGGCGATTTCCTGGACAAGGTCTTTCATCTTTCGCCGGTAGGCCTTGCGGACCTCGCCGGGGTTCGCGCCCTCATCGAGTTCCAGAATTTCATAAAAATTGACGTAACCGGAATCGGCCATTTCGTCCTCTTCCACGCATTAGCGTACGTAAAGCAGGGGGCCCCGCCGCCGATGATACGCCTTATACAGAGCGCCGGGCCCTGGAGATTCTCCCCAGGGCCCGGCGGGACTAAATTACTTACGGTCTAGCACACGCTCAATTGCGGATCAGGGAACGCCGCTTTGGATGCATTCCGTAATCCACATGTTGTTCGGGTTTAGCGGCGGCTCGCCGGGATACTTAACGAATTCGACGTGGCCGTCCAGGAACAGCAGGTTCGAGCCGCCCGGGATGTGGTTGAAGCCCGACGGAAGGGTCGATCCCTGGTCAAACATCAGCACGATCTGGCTCTGACCAACGTTGTTGACGCCGGCGTTGTTGATGTCGGTGATGAGGAACCGCTCGATGCCTTCACGGAAACGGTACACGGTGTCGCCGCTGCCGTTGCCAATTGTGTCGGTCGGATCGCAGTTGACGCACAGCGAGAGCCCATCGCCAACGCCGGGTACGCTGGTCATGTCGAGATCGCTGTCACCGGTGTAGGCGGTCTCCACTCCCGGGGTAATGATTGCTTGGAACCAATATTGGAACCACATCGAGAACGCCAACGTCA
>CAYXRK010000021.1:1994-37318 GCA_964467615.1 uncultured Nitrospirales bacterium
ACTTCTCGCCGCGGGCTTCGTTCGCATACATCTTGAGCGACAAGCCTTGCTGTTTAAGGTTGTTCGCGCAGGACGCCCGACGGGCGGCCTCGCGAGCGCGAGCAAGCGCCGGAAGGAGAATCGCGGCCAGAATACCGATGATCGCGATTACCACCAGCAGCTCGATTAGGGTAAAGCCCTTCTTCTTCATAAGGAATACTCCTCAGTCTGCAGTTGAAAGAACGATAGCAATTCACTCTCTCGCTGGTCCCCCAGTGGGGAACCGACTCACCGGATCATGATCGTATGTCCGAACCACGCCTCCGGAACGCAGCCTGCGCCGACCCGCGAGAGCGATTTACACTCTCGTCGCATGTCCCGGCGATCAATTGGAACCTCCCTAGGATTCGCCGGGTGTTCGTTCGCAAAGAAACCTTCGCGTCGTCGACACAAAAACCGCCGCAACTCAACGGTCCCAGCCATCGTTCGCAGCGATATCGACCAAAGATCCGCAACTCCAAGACTAGCCACTATCGATTCAAATGTCAATACCGTTCAAAACCTGTATGGCCATAAAAAGTCATATGATAACAGTCAGTGTATATACTGTTTAATTCAATGTATTGTAAGCATAGAAGCGACAAGCCTGAGGCGGGGTGCTTCCGCTAAATTGGAGAACCTCGTTCGTACCGCACGCACGATGGATGGTAACTCCCATTACTCTGATACTATCCGCATCGCATTCTTTGCACAGTTCGAGGGACGGAAAATTCATGCCCACAAATCGTAGGCCGGCTTCACGCACACCCGCCGGCCCTTCAAAACCAACTCATGCCGGTAGAGTCGTCCGGAAACGGAGTAAAACTTCGCGACCATTTCGATGGCCCGGCCTTCGCGAGGCGGACGCCGCGCCCGGTAAGCGCCACTACCGCTTCGAAACGCTTGCGAGCGCGATCGAGTTTGCGATCAGTCGCGCGGACCCGCTCTTCGGCTTTCTCGTTGGTGGATCCGCCGCGCCGGCAGCGATCGCGTCTACGACCGTCGCGCTCGTCGAGGAAGGCGAGATCGCGAACGTCCTTCGATTCGAGTCGCTGCCATCCAAAGGGGCGGTCGCGCGCATGGAATTGGTGGTAGCCCGCAGCGCCGACGAACATAGCCGAGCGTTGCGCGTCCGGTACGAATCGCTTCGCATGTTCGGTCAACGCGATCCGGCCCATGTCCTCCGCGTCAGCCGTTGTGGAACGATCATCTTGCCGGATCGTCACCGCCGCGAAACCCACCGGCGCGAGCTATTTGCGTATGTGACGGAGGACCTCAGCGGGTTCGTACCCGTCGCGGTTGCGCCGTCCGGTTCATTGGCGCTCATTCAGGATGGGTACAAGAACCTCTCGAACAAGGAATCCGAGCAACTGCGCGGCGAGATTGTGGAAATGATCTGCCGCGCGTATGACGAACCCCGGCGGGTCGGGATCGAATTGGACGGTCTGCGCGCGGGCGATTTCCGCATCGCGCGGAAACCCGGCAGGCCGCCGCAGGTCAAGCTCGTCTCCGCGGTCGCACCGCGGCGTAGACTGCGCCCGGTGGACCTGCTTCGCGCGCTTGCGAACGTGCGGCTCCGGGACGGTCATGCGGCGGTCCCGTTGACGCCGACTTCCGCCGAGGACTTTATCGAGGCGGTCACGCGCGCGGTAGGCGCCGACACAACGGCCGCATGGATACGCGCCTACACGGCGGCGGCAGACGCGGGCCGGACCCCCCGCTCCACTTACCTCGATGAGGCCGCCGAGACTCTAGCCACTAACAACTAGCAACTAGCAACTAGCAACTACTCTATCGCAAGTTTTTTGATCTTGTACTGCAACGTCGTCCGCTTGATGCCGAGATAGTCGGCGGCCTTCGTCCGGTTCCAGCGAAACTTTTCGAGCGCGCCACGAATCCGTTCGCATTCGAGATGGTCGGTTTCCTCCGACAACGAGGCCGGCTTGGACGGGGGGGCCGACTGCGCGGAAACAGAGACTGAAACCGGCGCAAGCGTGGCAACCGATGGCGCGTAGACCAAGTCCGGCGGCAATTCGTTCAGCGTTAGCACCGGGCCGTCCACGAGTACGACCGCCCGTTCGATGACGTTCTCTAGCTCGCGCACGTTGCCCGGCCACGAATACTTCGCGAACGCTTCGCGGACGCCGTCATTGACACCGGTCACGCGCTTCCCTGTTTGCTCGGAGAAGAGTGCGATGAAGTGTTCGACCAATCCCGCGATGTCCTCGGGGCGGTCGCGCAACGGCTTCACGTCAATCGAGAACACGTTGAGCCGGTAGTAGAAGTCCTCTCGAAATCCGCCAGATGCGATCGCGCTACGAAGATCCCGGTTCGTCGCGGCGACGATGCGCACGTCGACCTGAATCGGCCCCGTGCCGCCGACGCGTTCGATCTCTCCTTCCTGCAGCACGCGCAGCAACTTGGTCTGCACGCCCAAATCGATGTCGCCCACTTCGTCGAGGAACAATGTGCCGCCGTTGGCCTGTTCGAAACGCCCGATGCGGCGCGCATTCGCGCCGGTAAACGCGCCCTTTTCGTGGCCGAACAATTCGCTCTCGAGTACCCCGGGCGCGAGCGCCGCGCAATTCAGCGGGACAAACGGCTTGTCGCGGAGGGGGCTCGCGTCGTGAAGCGCGCGGGCCACGAGTTCCTTGCCGGTGCCGGTCGGTCCGGTAATGAGAACCGAACTTTTGCTCGGTCCGATTTTTTCGATGAAGCGCAGCAGGTCGCGCGTGTGGCGGCTGCCGCCGACGATTGGCCGCTGGAGTGTCGTTGCTGATTTTGATTCCGCGGACGCATTTGACCCCGAACGTTCGCCGAGAATGCGCTCGACCTTCTGTTCGATTTCCGCAAGCTGAAACGGCTTCGAGATGAAGTCGTGCGCGCCAAGCCGCATCGCCTCGACCGCCGTCTCGATCGCGCCGAAAGCGGTGATTACGATGACCTCGGTTCCGCGCGACAGCGACCGCGCCGCTTTCAGGACCTCGAGTCCGTCCTTACCCGGCATCTTGAGATCCGTGATGATCACGTCGAAATCGGAGCGGCGGATTTGTTCAATCGCCTCGACGCCGTCGGCCGCGGTCGTGATGCTATAGCCGTGATCGGAAAAGGCCGCATGCAGCAGCGCGCGCATGCTTTCCTTGTCGTCCACTATCAGCAGGCGCGGCGTGTCCGTCGCGGGCCGCGCTATCGCGCTCATGAATCCCTATCCCCCTGACTATCCACCGAAGAGACTGTCGAAGTCCTTCGGCCCGCTTTCCCCCGCGTCCCTAAGTTTACCACCGAAAAGTTCTTCGAGTGGCGAGAGCGCGGCGGATTCACCGGCTGTTTTTGTCGATATCTCACTATCCGCGAATTGGAAATCGCCGCAATAGTTCGCCTTGCGCCGATCCGCCACCCACTCGGTCGTTGGGATTGAGCACTCGTTGTGTGTACGCGGTTGGTGGAAGCGGCAGTTCTTGCAACAGTGGAGGTACGCGCCGCAGGACGAGCACGTCTCTTTGAATCCAGGCCGCGCCTGATCGGAGATCCACTCGATGCGGCAATGGTGACAACGCTTCATTGTTATTTGCTCGCGCTCATCGCGTAAGGAACTTTGTGCGTTCCCTTTCGAATCGAATTACATATGCGTTCCATCCGACGAGGACTCGGAAGGGAACCGGTATAATCGGCGAATTCAACTCTGTCAAGGATCCCATGCGACACGTCGCCCTATTCATTATTGTTGCAAATGCGCTTGCCCCATTCGCGCCGGCCAAGTCGGTCCTTATCATCGTGTTGGACGGGCTGCGCGCAGACTACGTGACCGCCGATTTGATGCCGAACCTCAGCGGCCTTGCCGAGCGCGGCGTGTTTTTCGAGGACCACCATGCCGTGTACCCGACGGTAACACGCGTCAATTCGCCGTCGATCTCGACGGGGTCGTATCCCGAGACGCATGGGCTTATGGGAAATTCGGTCTACTTCCCGGCCGTAGACGAACGCCGCGGGCTCAATACTTCCGAGGCTGAAAACCTATTCGCAATCGAGCGTGCTGAAAGCGGCAAGCTTCTCACGGCGCCGACCGTGCCGGAGATTCTCGGAGCGGCCGGCTACAAAGCGCTCGCCGTGAGTTCCGGCAGCACGGGCTCGGCGTATTTACTCAATCCCAAGGGACTCGGGCTCGGGATGATCAACACCGAACTCGTCCTGCCCGCCGATCACGCTGCGAAGGTCAACGCGGACCTCGGGCCTGTTCCAGCCGAGACCACGCCCAATGCCGCGCGGAACGCCCGCGCCGTCCACGCCTACTTCCGGTACGGCATCGAAACCGCGCGCGCCGACTTGACGCTCATGTGGCTTTCCGATCCCGATCACACCGCGCACGAATTTGGTCCCGGCGCGCCGGAAACCGACGCCGCGTTGCGGGCCGTTGATGAGCAGATTGGACGTATCGTGCGCGAACACGAATCGCGCGGCATCGCGAACGACATAGACATAATGGTCACGAGCGACCACGGCTTCTCGACGCACACGGGCGAGGCGAACGTTGGCGCGCTGCTTCGGCGCGAGGGCCTGGATGAAGGCGTGGTCGTCGCGGGCGATGCGATTCACGTGACCGCGAAAGACGACGCGACTGTCGCCAAAATCGTCAAGGCGTTGCAGGGTGAGCATTGGGCCGGCGCTATTTTCACGCGCGGCGCGGCGCCGGACGCGAACGAAGGCCGCATACCGGGTACGCTGTCCTACAGCCTTATCCACTACGACCACCCGCGCGCTCCCGATATCCTCGTCTCCGCGAATTGGACTGACGACGCCAACGCGCATGGCTACAAAGGCACGACCACGCAAGGCGGCGTCGCGGGCCACGGCACCTCCGGGTACTGGGACATCCACAACACGCTCATCGCGGCGGGGCCGAGTTTCAAGTCAGGCCTTCGCTCCGCGATTCCGACCGCGAACGTGGACATCGCACCGACCGCGCTGCGCATTCTCGGCGTGACGCCACCCGCGAGCATGACCGGCCGCGTCATGATCGAGGCCCTCGCCGGTGGCCCCGAACCAATTACGATCAACTTCGGGCGCGGCACCGCGAGCGCCACTGCGAACGCCTATACGGTCACGCTCGACTACTCCATCGTGGAAGGCCGCCGTTACATCAACTTCACCCGCGTTGCGCGCGCGAACGACAACTGATCGGGAGGGCGAATTCGTGTCTGAATTCATATTCGACACCGCCGCCGCGGCGGCGTTCCGCGACGGCAAGATGAACAAGGTCAACCTATACGAATCGCACCGGTTGTTCTGCGACGTGTATTGCCTGTTGCCAGGACAATCTCAGAAGCCGCACGACCACGCCGACAACGACAAGATGTACTACGCGCTGACGGGCACTTGTCACGTCCAAATTGGCGAGGACGTCGCGCCGCTGGCGCCGGGTCACGTCGCCGTCGCGCCCGCGGGAAAGATCCACGGCATCGAGAACCGGTCAGACGCGCCCGCGACCGTTCTCGTCGTGATGGCCCCTCACCCGAGACTGAAACCCTAGGAACGCGCCCGCGCCTTAAGGCCTCGGCTTCTTCTTGTCCTTGTCCGGCAATTGCGGCGGGGGTTGAGTGAGAAGATGCGCGGGCAGCGGCGCGGAGATGCCCGACGGGTTATCGCCCTTCGTCGTCCGGCTATTGGCCCGTCGGCGATTGCGCTCCTGCGCCGAAGCCGGCAACTGCGGGGTGCCGCTGTCCTGGAGGTCGTTCACGAGCTTCTCGCGCAACGCTTGTTCCTCCGGCGAGAGTTGCGCACTCGGCGCGTTCTTGTTCGCCGCGCCGCGCAATTGCGGCGTGTTCTTGTTCTGCATGTCCGCGCGTACCTGATCGAGGATCGCCTTCTCTTTCGGCGTCAGTTCGCGGGACTTCCCCGCCTCGCGCTTCGTGTCCTTCAACGTCGGTACCGACGCCGCGCGCAATTCGTCCTCGATCAGTTGCTTGAGCAACGTTTCGTCCGGCGGTTGTTCTTCCTCCTTCGCCGGTTCGGTGGGCGCGCTCTCCGCCGGGGCTGTCGCACCCTCCTCGGCCGCCGCGTCCTCCGCGCCTTGAGCTTCTTTTTCAACGGGGCGCGCGGGCGCAGTTCCCGGCGGCACGTTTAGCGGACGCATGTCCTTCTGGTCGACCGTCTCGGTCTTGCCGCCCTCGTCGATAACACGGATCGGTTTGCTGCCCTGGCCGACGAAGGTGACGGTCGCGCGTTTCGGAGGCTGCTGCTGCGGGGGTGCTTGTTCTTGCGCGTACGCCACGCCGCTGCACAACAAGAGCAGATAGGCGATATTCCGGCTTTTCATGGCAGTTTCTCCGGTGAGGATTTTTGGCAACGTCTCAACGCCAATTATACCCCGGCAGGCGAATCGTTTTGCTATCATTCGCGCCCGCGGGAGGGCCAACGGGTGAAAAAAATCCTGGGAATTCTCGGGTTACTGGTGGCAATCTGCGTTTTCACCGCCGTCGTCAACCCCAATTTCCTCTCCGCGTACAACCTCCAAAACACGATCCGCTGGACGGCCCTCTACGGCATCATCAGCATCGGCGTCGCGTTCGTCATCATGACCGGCGGAATCGACCTCTCGCTCGGCTCGGTCGTTGGGCTTATTGGCTCGCTCCTCGCGGTGCTGATGACCCAGTACGGCTGGTCCCCGGCGGCGGCGGTGCTTGGGTGCCTGGGGTCCTCGCTCGCGATTGGACTCGCGCACGGCCTGCTTATCACCAAGTTGCGCTTGCAACCCTTCGTCGTCACGCTCTGCGGTCTCCTCGTCTATCGAGGAGCGGCCCGCTTTATCACGGACGACCAGAGCCTCGGCTTCGGCACGAGCTACGAGAGCCTGCGTTCCATCGTTACGAATGACTTGCCGATCACGGCCGATTTCGGCGTCCCGTATCCCTTCATCCTCATGACGCTCATCGCCCTGTTCGCCTCGGCGATCCTCAATTTGACCACGTTCGGCCGCTATCTGCTCGCGCTGGGGCAGAACGAGGAGGCCGCGCGCTTCAGCGGCATCAACACCCACCGCGTCACTATAGCCGCGTACGCCTTCTGCAGTTTGCTTGGCGGCCTCGGCGGCGTGTTGTTCGCGCTTGATGTCAACTCCATCCAGCCCTCCGGCCTCGGCGAGTTCTATGAGTTATACGCCATCGCCGCCGCAGTCCTGGGCGGGTGCAGTTTGCGAGGCGGCGAGGGCAGCGTCCTCGGCGTGGTGATCGGTGCCGCCGTCGTGCGCTTCCTCTATAACGCGATCAACATCCTGCACATCCCGACGCACCTGGAATTCGCCATCATCGGCACGGTCATCCTCGCCGGGGCCATCACCGATGAACTTATCAAGCGGGTCGTCGCCCGAAGGCGGACCGCCACGGCGTAACGCTTAGGTCCCGAACTGTTGGTCGTAGAGCCGTTTGTAGAGTCCGCCGCGCGCGAGCAGGTCTGCGTGCGTGCCGAGTTCGGCGATTCGCCCGCCGTCGATGACCAGAATGCGGTCGGCCCGCTGCACCGTGGAGAGCCTGTGCGCGATGACCAGCGTCGTGCGCCCCTCGACGAACCGGTCCATCGCCTCCTGAATCAGCCGCTCGCTTTCCGAATCGAGGCTCGAGGTCGCCTCGTCCAGAATTAACACGGCCGGATCCTTGATGATTGCGCGAGCTATCGCGATGCGCTGGCGCTGTCCGCCGGAGAGGTTCCCGCCGCGTTCATCGAGAAACGTGTCGTAACCTTGCGCCAGTTGGGCGATGAAGTCGTGCGCGTTCGCCGCCCGGGCCGCGTTCTCGATCCGCTCGCGGGAGATGTCGTCGCGCCCGAACGCGATGTTCCCGGCGACCGTTTCGTGGAAGAGAATGTTTTCCTGCGGCACGAAACTGATCTGTTCGCGCAAACTGGCGAGCGTCGCGTCGCGCAGATCGATGCTGTCGAAACTGATTCGCCCCCCTGTCACGTCGTAGAACCGCGGCAGTAACTTCGCCACGGTGCTCTTGCCCGCGCCGCTAAACCCGACGAGCGCGATCATCTCGCCTTTCCTAATGTCCAAACTGACGCCGAATAGCACGTCCTTTTCGCCGTCATACGAGAAATTCACGTTCTCGAACCGGATCGCGTCGCGTAGCGGAGGAATGTCAATCGCACCCGGCTTGTCGACAATCTCGGCCCTGTAATCAATGAACTCGAACACGCGTTCGGCGCTCGCCACGCTCGTCTGCACCATGTTATTCACCGTGGTCAATTTCCGTAGCGGATCGAGCATCGCGGCGAGCGCGAAGAAAAGCGTCATGATGCTGCCGTAGGTCATCAGCCCGGCGGAGACTTGTTGGTAACTGAGCACGATGAACCCGACGATCGCGAACACCATCAGCAGTTCCGTGATCGGCCCGATCGCCGCGTCCGCGCGCGACATGCGAATCAGGTTTTTCTCCAGCTTCTTGAGTTCCTTCGCGATCCGCCCGTGCTCGTACGCCTCCATCCGGAAACTTTTGATGATCGACACGCCGGAAAACGTCTCGGCGATCACGCCGGCCATCGTCGCGACGCCTTGCAGCGAGCGCCGCGCGCCGGTCTTCACCTTCTTGCCGATGCGCAAAATGACGTACACGACCGGCGGCACGACCAGGAGCACCGCCAGCGTCAGGGGCACATTCATGCTCAACGCCAGGACGAGAAAAAATAGCGCTTTGATCGGCTCGCGCACGATTTTCACGAGCACGCTGGCGAGGCCCTTGTTCACCATGAATGCGTCGTTGGTGAAGCGCGCGACCACTTCGCCGGTCGTTTTGCCTTCGAAGAACCGGTGCGACAACGTCAGCAGGTTCGTGAACATTTCGTCGTTGATTCGGATGGATATCTTCGTGCCGATCGCGCCGGCGAAATACTCTTGCACGAAACGCGCCGCCCCGCCGACGAAGCCGAGCGCCACGAGGAGCACGCAGAAGTTCGTGATGCCGCGCCCGGTGTCTTCGCGCAGACCGTCGACATACTCGCGGAACCGCGCGTCCGAGTCCGCGGGCAATACTGGAACGCTCTCGACGATGCTGCGTATTCTTTCCTGATATCCGTCGAGCTGACGCGCTACTTTTTCTGCGTCGTCAAATAGAAAACTCAACGATATTCCGCCGAGCGCGATAATCGACGTGAACGACGCCGCGACGATGACCGAGAAAAGGACGGTGATTGCGAGCTGGGTCTTATACCGCCACGCGTAGCCCAGTACCCGCGCGTACACACGCCATCCGCTCGCCGCGGATCGCTTCGCGTCGTAGTTGTCCTGATTGCCGTATTCGAGTATGCGTGCCATGCGTTCCTTATTCGGGGTTTTGCGTCGTACGCGTCTTCGGGTCCGGCGCTACTCGCTGTCTAACTTCCGTAGAAACCGCGCCGGGTTGCCCGCCCAAATCTCGCGCGCAGGTACCGACTTCGTCACGACGCTGCCGGCGCCGATCATCGCGCCTTCGCCTATCGTGACGCCGCACAATATCGTCGCGCTTGATCCGATGGACGCGCGTTTGCCCACGCGGGTTTCAACGACGTCCCAGTCGGCCTCCGTTTGCAGGCAGCCGTCCGCCGCCGTGGCGCGCGGATAACGGTCATTGATGAAGGTAACATTGTGGCCGACGAAAACTTCGTCCTCGATAATGACGCCTTCGCACACAAACGAGTGGCTCGATATTTTGCAGTCGGCGCCGATCGTCGCGTTCTTCTGGATTTCGACAAACGTCCCCACTTTCGTCCGAGCACCGATCGTGCAGCCATACGCGTTGATGAACCCGGCGAGCTTCACGTCCTTGCCCAGCTTCACGTCCGGGGCTATGCGATTAAACGTTTCCAAGCAGAAGTCCTATCCAGAACAGCGAGGCAATTGCCGCCAGGCGCGAATTGCCGCGCGAGACTCGACCAACCCGGCAACCGCGCTACACGATCTTCATCGCGAGCAACGTACGGTCGTCATCGGACGGGCGGCCCTGCATGAACTCGAAAAGGCCCGCGACAATCGCCTCCACCAGTTCCTTCGCCGTGCCGCGGGCCGTTCGCAGAATCTCGTCAATACGTTTTTCGCCGAACTGCCCCAGTTCGGGCCGCCGCGCCTCCGTGATGCCGTCGGTGTAGAACACCGCCGTGTCCCCACGCGCGAACACGTGCTCGTTTTGCTTGTAACGCTCGCCGCCCGATACGCCCAAGGGAAGGTTTACGCCGGTCTCCAATTCGACAACATCCCCCGATTCGCCCCGCAGGATGCGCGGCGAGTCGTGGCCCGCCGACGCATACGTGAACCGGCGCGTCTCCGAGTCGTACACGCCATAGAACGCCGTCACAAAGGCCTTCGAGTATTGCGTGTAGTTCCGGAAGAGGTTCTGATTGATGTAGTTCAGAAGGTCGCGCGGCTTGTCCGGACAGTCCGGGCACGTGTGCGCTATCGCGTGCGTGATCGCCATCAGCACCGCCGCGTCCGCCCCGTGTCCGCACACGTCCGCGATGAGGATGCCCCAGCGGGTCTCGCCCAGCGGGAAAAAGTCGTAGTAGTCGCCGCCCGCGCGTTGCGCCGTCTCATAGTAGGTCGCGAGTTCCACGCCGGGAATCGCCGGAAGTTCGGCCGGTAGCAGCGACCGCTGAATTTTGGAGACGGTCCCGAGTTCCTGATCGAGCGCCGCGTTCGCCTTTTCCAGTTCATCCGACAATCGGAGGCTATGCACCGAGCGCCCGAACAAGTTCGCCGTCCAAATATATTCGGCGAGGTACTCGGGGTTGAAGGCGTACGGCTCCGCGCGCAAGTTCATCGTCAGAGTCATCGCCTCGCCGTGATCGTACTGCGGCATCGTCAACACCGACCGCATTCCCTCCAAATACGAATACGCCGGATCGTCGGGCGAAACCTCAAGATCGTTGATGACGCGCGGTTCGTTGCAGAAAAATAACTCACCGAGGATGCCGCCTTCGAGCAGCGGCAACTTATTCCGTTCAGACCACGGGTCAGCCGCGTTCTTCCATCCCGAAAACCGCGTTACGAGAAACTTCGGCGGGGCCACCCCCCGTCGGCTAAGCGTCATAGACCGATCGCGCGGCAACAGCTTGCCTATGTGCTCGCCGAACGTGCGGACCAGTTGCCGCGGATCCTCGATCGAACTCAACTCGCGGACGATCTGCACCACCTTTGCCAGCCGTTCTTCCCAATCCGGCCCAGACCCAAGCAGGCTCTCGAATGTATTCGGTGCGGTCTCTGGCATAACGACGCTCAATTTCGGTGGATGGTGTACGATTCTACGCCGCCTTCCAGAGCGGCAGGGTCTAGTCCAGCACGCAGTCTTCCGTCTTGCAATTCGTGATGGCGAGAAGGCCACCCTCTTCAACCTGATATGCTTCGAAACGGGTCGTACTACGCCCCGAGATGGCGACGTTCGTGCGCACGCCCTCGAGCTGGGTCGGGGGCGGCCCTAGAATCACGACCGCCTTGACCCCGATGTCGTACAGCGCATCGCTGAAACAACAGAATCCTCGGACTTGACCGGGCAATATCGGATCGGTCGAGAGGTCTTGATACGCGATGCTGCCTCCGCTCCTGACGAGGCTTACGTGCGTGATGAGGAACGGATGCTGGTACATACCGGCCGCGTTCGATACGTTTTGAATAAGGATACTATTGTTTTGAAGCAGCGGGCATCCTGTGCAGAAGAGCAGGACGCCGAATATTCCGACCAGTAAACGCATGAAACGCCCTCCTTCGGGCGCGGCACTGTTAGTTGCACGCACGCAGCGTGCGCATGCACCGCAGTGTAATTGACCAATGCCGCCTGCCGCAATATAGTCCCACAATGATCGCCCTTAGCGTCAACCTGAATAAAGTCGCCCTCCTGCGCAATCAGCGCGCTTTGCCGTATCCGAGCGTCACCGGCGCGGCCCGTGTGGCAATCGATGCGGGGTGCCGGGGCATTACCGTCCATCCGCGTCCAGACGAACGACACATTCGCCGCGCCGACCTCTACGACCTCGCGGCCATGCTGCCTGAGGGCGTCGAGTTCAACATCGAGGGCTACCCGTCGCCTGATTTCCTCGCGCTCGTCCGCGATATTCGCCCCGGCCAATGCACCCTCGTGCCCGACTCGCCCGAGCAGAGTACCTCGGACCACGGATGGGACATTGATCGGCATGCGGCCATGCTCACCTCGGTCATTGCCGGCCTTCGCGCGGACGGCATTCGTGTCAGCCTGTTTGTCGACCCCGTTCCGTTGGCGGCGCGGCGCGCGAAATCGGTCGGCGCCGACCGCATCGAACTCTACACCGGGCCCTACGCTTCCGCCTTCGCGCGTGGCGATCACGATTCCGCCGTCGCGCCCTATGCTGAGTGCGCCCACGCCGCGCGGACCGAGGGGCTCGGCATCAACGCCGGACATGATCTAACGCTCGACAATCTCGCCTACTTCATCGAACAGGTCCCCAACGTGCTCGAGGTTTCGATCGGCCACGCGCTGATCGCCGACGCCTTGTTCATGGGACTGGAGAACGCTGTCGGGGCGTACTTGACCGTGTTGAGAGGGGCCTGACCTCGAACACCTCGCAACGGACGCGCCGGCCGGGCAGAGGACCTACTCGGCGGTCGAGGGCAATCAGTTCGCGTCGGCGCTCGTATAGTAAAAAGCGAGGCGGCGGGAAAAATTCCCGCCGCCTCGCAGCCGTGCAAGAGACACCGCTGAATTTAGTTCAGCGGAGCAGAGGTGCTGCTGGGCGAGGTGCCGTCGCCGGTGAAGCGAATCACGCCGGATTCGTCAATGAAGAACTGCTTGACGCCGGTCTTGTTTTGGACGCCGGGCGTGGCCGTCGCCGTGTAGGTCGGGACGGCGTTGCTTACAAGAGCGGGTGTTGCTTGGAAGGAGTACCCTTGCTTGGTGCCGGACGCAAGCGCGGCGTCAATGAACGGCGTCGTGCCCGTGCCAAGCGCTGCCATCGTCCCGTACTGGCCGATGCCGTTGCTGGTCGAATCGATTCCGGACGCTTGATAGGCGACTTCGCCGGTCGATATCGTGCGGGTACCGCCGGTGGCGCCCGCTTCGTTTGCGCTCATGCGCGAACGGAGCAGGTTCGGAATCGCGATGGCCGCGATAATGGCGATGATCGCGACGACGATCATAAGTTCGATGAGCGTGAAACCCTTGGACTTCTTCATTTGGTTCGTGCCTCCTTAAAACTTCTGCGGTCCGCCTTCCACCTCCCCATTGGAGTGGAAGCGCCCGGTTTTCTGAAGGAGCGCAATTGGCGTGCCTAGTATAACGAAATAGTTTGTAACTACTTGAAAATAAATAGTTTATGTTTACTTTTGCCGTTCTGAACGGATGAACCAACGTCCGATTTCAATGGGTTTCTAGACTCAAACTGTCGAAATGTAACGAGAATCGGCACCCTTGGATGATCGAGGCGATCCATTTTGGAACTGTTTCCTGGTGGATCTACCGGCTGCAACCCAAGGATTTCGAGGTCTGTCTGATCCGAAAATGTTCGGATCTCGCAGGCGCGTGGAATGCTCGTTGCGCGAGGCAATATCGACGAACGATGAACATCGAATCGATCCCAATACCGGGCGCGACGATCCCACCCGGCGGTGCGCTCAAGATCCAGTCAATGGCGCCCTGGACTGGCGAAACTCAGGCCGACAAAGGAGGACTGCGAAACCCATGAGTAGGTGCATGCTGACAATTGCGCTCACTTGCATCGGCTGGAGAAACGAGAAGCCGGTCGCCGCAAGATAGCCAACTACAATTCCCGTGACTAGGGGGCGATAGGCGGCGGCGAAATCGCGACGACGGCGAAACATAAGGGCCACGAAGG
Source organism: uncultured Nitrospirales bacterium (assembly GCA_964467615.1). Lineage (GTDB taxonomy): Bacteria > Hydrogenedentota > Hydrogenedentia > Hydrogenedentales > CAYXRK01. The sequence goes on from CAYXRK010000021.1 coordinate 15,831, forward strand.
AAGCATGAAACGCGAGGGCGAGCAGCAGGCCAACCAATCCACTGTCCGCGAGCAGGCCCACGAAAGTATTGTGCGTGCTCATTTGTTCTAAATAAAAAGTCCCTTCGCTACCCAACACGAAGAATTCCGCTTGGCGCCCAAGACCTGCGCCAAGGATGGGAGATTCGGACCAGACCTCGCCAGCATTCTTCCAACTATAGTAGCGAGCGTCGTCAGTAACGTCGAAATCGCGGACCCGTTGTTCGAATTGCAACGTGGCCCGTTGCCATGTATCCGGCAACACGAAGGCTGTCCCCGCGACCGCGGCAGTAACAAAGAGCGCGCCAACACACAGAGTTAGCGCTTGTGTCAATGCGCGACCTCCGCGTAGAAGCGACATCACCGAGATCGCGGCAAACGGCATGGCTAGGGCCAGTCCCACACTAAGCCGCCAACCACTGATGAGAAGCGCGCCCGTGCAGGCGATTGCGCCCGCCGCCGCCGCGCGAAACACGATTCGTCCCGGTTGCATGGTCATCGCCACGAATAGGCTGAGGCCCATCGCGAGCGTCATGCATGCGGTATACCCCAACAGTCGGGGATCGGGCTCAGTCGCCTCAACGATAAAGATGTCGGGCCGATACGTGAGTCCGTTCGCCAGGCTGTAGAGCGCAGTGAATACTATGGATATTGCCCCTAGGGCCAGGGCCGACTGCAAGAATGGCAAATGGCGGCGTTGAATTGGAAGGTTCAGCGGGACGAGAAACGCGAGGGGATAGAAACAGTAGCGGCGGTAAGCGCCAATTGCGTCTCGCCATTCGAAACCGCTCACCAACATTCCCCGCGCCAGGGCGATCACTCCGTACGCCGCCGACGCCCAGACCAGCACGACCATGAATCGCTCGCCCATTGTCCGTTCAGGATAGGGACGCCCGAGCATTCCGCGGGCCGCCTCGAAGCAGGCTGCCGCCGCGAAGAAGAACAAGATCGCGTCCGCGAAGTACAGGTTCACACCGGCGAAGGAAGCGGGAACTTCGTTCAATTGGTAAGGCAGGCCCAACAACAGCACGACAAACAACGCGACCAACGTTGGCGCGAGGGGCAGTAGTACGGCCCCGGTGGCAAGCGCCGCGACCGCCGCCAACGCCTCGCCGCTACCCCTGGAGGATAGTGCTATCGCGCACGCGACAACCAACGCCGCGGCGCTAGGAAGAACTTGGATCGGCTGGACCCGGGCGTCGCTCATGGGGCGCTCTGGGCAGGCGCCGCTCCATCGCCGATGAGGACGATGTCATATACGTCCAAAATGATGGGCGAGTCCATGTAAAAACGAAGCGCTGTAATCGTCATTGGCCCTCCCGGCAAATGAAGTTCTCCACCGTATTTATGAATGATGAAAGGCGTGTCGCCGGCGCTCAAGTATCCTGCCGCCGTCGACTCCAATACGTCGATCTTTTGATGGTCCCAGTGCCCAGGCGGAAAGAAATCGTAGTCCGCCTTTGCAGTGGACTCGCCGCTGTTCAATGCCAGTTTCATCTCTCCGCCACCCGCCAGGATGGCGGTGACCGTGGCGACGCGCGCACCCTGGGGCATAGACCCGAAAGAAAAGGCCGACGCGACGCCAATCGCACGGACCCTGTCTCCCGATTCTTCGGGGACAGGCACCGTAATCGAGGCCTGCCAACCAAGACGAAACCAGGCGCCCAGCGCTCGATAGTCTTCGCCGAAAAATCGCGGGTATTCGGTCCTCGAGATAACGCTGGGTGATAGCGCGGGGCCCAGGCGCGTCTTCAGCGTGATGAGCGGCACGGGAAGGGAATTCGCCGGTGCACCCGTGGGCTGAAAACCGAGCGTGAGAAAACTCTTCCCGCTAAAGGAAGTCGCCGCCGCGCGAGGGTCCCAGGTGTGTTCGACCTTGTAGAGGCGCCCGGCCTTCCAGTCCGATATCCTCGGCGTGTCTCCCTCGACGGCAAATTCGTCCTCTACCACGATTCGGGAATCGTGCGACCACGACTTGAGTCGAATGCGGGCGGAACCAATATCGGTACGCTCTGGCATCCAATACAGGCGAAGCAGGAGAGGCGCGTCTCCATCGATTTCAAGGGGCGTGCCGCTCAGCCGCCGACCGTGTTGCACGGCGTCAATCCCAAGTAGTCGCAGCCCGAAGGCCCGGTAACGCGCGTCATCGAGTAGACCAAGGGGCGGGGCTTCGAATGCCGGCCACGTATCAGAGTTCTCTTTGACGGCAACAGCCGTGTCCTGCGCGAACGTGGCGGCCCCGAATGGGGCAAGCGCAGCCAGAGCAATTGTAAATACCGTTCCCATCGCCGGAAAAACTGATGGCCACGCGTTCAGTTCGGGCATTGTGCGCACACTCTCACGCCGGAGTCAGAATTTTGCGTTCTTGGCGCGCAGGTACGGCAAGGCGACGTCCACCACAACGATGCAAGCCGCGGCCAACACCGCAGCGACGAACGTGACCGCGACGACGCGCTCCTTTTTCCCGAACACACCACGTTTTTCTCTCGCGTACGCGTGGTCAGTCAGCAGATTCAACCCGACCGAGTATTTCCCTTGAGCGTCCTTCGATAGCGCGATGCGTCCGGCGGTCTCGACCTGGACGAGATTGGTCGCGACGTCCACATAGTTTTCGCGCGCAACCTGTTCGCGTATCTCTAGCCGAACGCGCTTTTCGCGGTATACCGCGGCGCGCCGTTGGAGTTCATCGCGCGTGGACTTCAGCCGATCGATACGGTCTTGTAGCGCCGCGTCGTTAAGCGTCTCTACGTTCGTTAACGCCGCCGGGTCAGCTTCGATCAATTGCCGGAGCACTAACTCAAGTTCTACTTCCGATCCCGCCCCACCCGATTTCGAATCGAGCGCCGTAAGCTCCGAAACCACGGCGTCTAATGTCTCCTTTTTTTCCGTCTCCAATATCTTCAGTATTTCCGTTATGGGTTCGACCCGCAACCGGGCCGCCCTCTGTACGAGTTCGATCGCCAATTGCGCCCACGTGTCGACGATTGCGCGCGCTTCCTCTTCGGTCCGGCCCTCCGAACGCAAGAAAATGACCGGCGAATAGGTCACCGGGCGCGTGGTCTGGTCAACTACGTTTGCCTCGGCGGTCAACCAATTCTCGAAATCACGCGGTTCCGGCGCCTGCTCTTCAAACACATTCTGTCCCTTGAGCTTCTCGTACAGTTCACCTATCACGCTAGTCGACTGCAGGAGGTCTTGCAGTACCGTGGGACCCTCCAAGACGGCGATTCGGTTCGCGAACGAGGACGAGACCGCGTACTTGCTCGCGCCCAGGCCTTCCAATTCGGCGAACGTATTTCGTTCGCCGAAGATGGCGTTCGCGATTTCCAATACCGTTTCCGCTTCGTATGCCGGAGGCCGAAACGCCTCGAACGCCGCGCTCCCCGCTCCGGCCAGGACCACTACGCCGAGAAGAAGCTTCCAGCGGTCCGCGATCGCCATTACGGCCTGAAGGTAAAACTGGTCCATGTCGAATGCCCTAGCCCTTGGGTCTTCGCGACCGAGGCGCCGCGATCTTGCGCGAGTATATCAGCGGTCTATCGCCGCCCCCAACGGACGATGAACGCATTGCATCGTTTGCCGATGCGTCCGTATTATCTCGCGTATTCCACCTTTGTCTGGGGTCCCTCCTAATGATCCGCGCGGGTCTCATTGGCTACGGGTATTGGGGCCCGAATCTTGCCCGGAATATCAACGGTCACGACCAGTGCCGGCTCGTCCGGGTGGCAGACACGAGCGAGAAACGCCGCGCGCTTGCGAAACGCACTTTTCCGGCGGTCGACACTGTCGCTGACGCGGCCACCATCACCGCCGCTGGCGACATCGACTTGGTCGTCATCGCGACGCCGGTGTTCACGCACTACGATCTCGCTCTGGCGGCGCTCAAGAACGGGAAACACGTTTGGATTGAAAAACCCATGACCTCGACCCTTGAACAGGCGAAGACCTTAAACGATCTCGCCGAGGCGAAGGGCCTCACGATCATGGTCGATCACACGTTTTTGTTCACCGGCGCCGTCACGCGAATGAAAGACCTTGTCGATACGGGTGAACTGGGGCAGCTTTACTACTACGACTCGGTGCGCGTGAATCTCGGCATCTTCCAGCATGACGTCAACGTCATCTGGGACCTCGCCCCGCACGATTTCTCCATCATGGACCATCTGCTCGGCCCCTCCGCGCGCGCGGTCTGCGCCCAAGGCCGCGGCCACTTCGACACCGGCCTCGAGGACGTTGCATACGTTACGGTGTTCTTCGACCAAAACTTGGTGGCGCACTTCCACCTCAATTGGCTTTCGCCGGTCAAGATTCGCAAGACCATTGTTGGCGGGTCGAAACGAATGCTTGTGTGGGACGACCTGGATTTTGAGGCGAAGCTCAAGGTGTACGACAAAGGCATGGAAGTCGGGACGCAAGAGGGCCTGTACCGCGTCCTCGCCACGCCCCGCACCGGCGCGATGCACGCGCCGGTGGTTCCGGACACCGAGGCGCTGCACGCCGAGGTCGACTATCTCTGTCGTTGCATTGACGCAAACGAGCGCCCCTTCAACGACGGCCGGGCTGGCCAGCGCATCGTCGCCCTTCTCGACGCTACGGACCGGTCTCTCAGAGATGGAGGAAGGGTAGTCGAGTTAGCGCAAGACTGAAAGATATCGACGCCCTCGCGACCGCCCTATGCCTCTTCACTATCTTGAAGATTTCGACCATCGCCCAATGTGCGGGGCTAGTGCGTGGAGGCCTGTATGCAAGCAGAGATCATGATGATCGGGACTGAGCTGTTGCTCGGACAGATTGAGGACACGAACGCGACGTTTATGGCGCGGGTGTTGGCGGAGAACGGCATCAATCTGTTCCAGAAGACGACGGTGGGCGACAACACCGAACGCATCAACGCGGCGCTGAACGCGGCGCTGGATCGGTCGGACATCGTGCTGTGCTCTGGGGGACTGGGGCCGACCGAGGACGACCTGACGCGGGAGTGCGTGGCGGCGGTGACGGGGCGGCCGCTCGAGTTTGACCCGTATATCTGGGAACAGATCGAGGCGATGTTTGCCCGGTTCCGGTTCAAGATTACCGAGAACAACAAGCGCCAGGCGATGGTCCCGCGGGGGGCGATCGTGGTGCAGAACCCAAGGGGATCCGCGCCGGGCCTCATCGTCGAGGACCCCCGCGGCATCATCGCCTGCATGCCCGGCGTGCCGCACGAGCTGAAATTCATGCTTACCGAGAAAATCGTCCCCTACCTGCGCGACAAGATCGGAATGAAGGAGGTCATTCACTACCGAGTGCTAAAGGTGTGCGGACTTGGAGAATCGCGCGTCGACGAGGCGATTGCGGATTTGATAACAAACTCGAAGAATCCGACAGTGGGGGTACTGGCGAACCCGGCGTTCGTCCGCATACGGATTACGGCGAAGGCCGGAAGCATTCCCGAGGCGGACGCGCTGATTGATGAGATGGATATACGCGTCCGCGAGCGCCTCCCAGACATGATTATGGGGGTCAACGACGAAACCCTTGAAGGCGTGGTAAATCGTATGCTCGTCGAGCGCGGTTGGACGCTCGCGGTGGCGGAAACGGCGTCGGGCGGGATGATTTCGCAGCGCTTGACGGCGGAAAATGCAGGTCAGTTCGTCGGTGGCAAGGTAGTCCCCCACTCGGAATTTGACCCGAGGGACGCCGAGAAGACCGCTTTGGACATGGCAAGGCGGGTTTTAGTAGAATTTGCCGCTAGTGGAGCATTGGCCGTGGCCGCAGACCCCGGGGAGGGGCAGGCCGTTGCCGCGTTTGTGTACCCTGGAGGCGAGCAGACCTGGGCCTTTGGCCGGGCGGGTACGGACGAACGACTACAACTGCGTACGTGCGTGGTGGCACTGGAGTACGTGCGCAGGCATTTGGCGGCGCTGCCTCGAGGGTAAGGCTGTACGGGCGCGCCCCGCATAGATAAGCCGAAGCGGAGAGAGACTATTGGAAAGCCCCTCGGGGCGTTCCGACGGGCCGGATCCACCACGGGCCACGCCCTCGTCCAATCCAATGGAGGAGCACTATGATTCCCCTACTCGCATTGCTCGTATTTTCTCAGCAACCGGCGGCCCACGCCATCGAGGGCTTGGCCTCGTACTACACCGTTGGGAGTAGCGGGGCGATGACCGCGTCCGGCGAGGTACTGCGGGACGACGACCTGACCTGCGCGATGCGGGACGGCGAGTTCGGGTCGTACTACCGCGTGACCGCCCAAAACGGCAGATCGGTGGTATGCCGCTTGAATGATCGCGGGCCGTTTGTAAAGAAACGGTTAGTTGATCTGTCCGAGGCGGCGATGCACAAGCTCGACCCAGGGTGCCGAAAAGGGGTCATCAAGGTGAGGGTGGAGAAGGTGACCGGACCGGAACAGACGGCGGGGTGACGGGTCTGCAAGTCTTCCAGTATCGCGCACCCAGCCGACTATTCGCCGTCTGCCGGGTGTAGCAACGAATTCACCTCGTTGATGAGTTGCGGCAGCCGTTCGGCGATGAAGCCCCACACGGTTGCATCGTCGATGCTGTCGTAACCATGGATGATTCGGTTGCGGAAATCGACGACCCTATTGAAGTGACCGATCCTGCTGGCAAGTGCGGAATCTGCTCGTCGGAGCCGCGCGAGCGCCTCGCCGATGATTTCGAATTCGCGTTCGACTGCTCGCCGAAACTACCGATCCGACAGGTACTCGTCGAAAGTCCTATTGGCGCACCACTCGCGCACGGCCCCGGCGGACTCGAGCACGTCAAACAGCAGTTTCCGAGTTTGGTTGTTCATAAACGAGTTGACGGGTGTTTTCGACTTCCTCGCGAAAGTATGGATTGCGAATGCATTGTTCGGTAACCAGTTCGACGCGGCGGTCGAAGAGTTTTTCAAGGCCGTCGATCAGGCCGAAATAGCGGTCGGCATAGGCGCCGGTGGGCTGGCGATTCGCCATATCGACCACGAAATCAAGGTCGCTGTTCCCGGGATTGAAGCGATCCGGTAGGGCCGAACCGAACAGATACAAGCGTCGGACACCGCTTCGGCGGCACAAATCGGCCAGTGCGTCGCTGCGTTCTGAGATGAGCGGGACCATTTTCCGTATTGTTCGCGTAGATTGTGCGTAGTGTAACGCAAGAGGCGGGGACGGATCAGCCTGGATTGACGGCGCTGAAATCGGCAGTTACGACTGCGCTTGCTCGACGTCAGGCGTTTCACCGCCGACGGCCAGGCCCCGAAGATACTGGACACAGGAGTCGTCGTTCCACGCGGCGGGGCCTTTGAACCTCATCACGAGCTTTCCCGCCGGGGAGATGATGAACGTCGAAGGGACGTTGCCGGTTTCGTACATCGAGGGCCGGTCGCCCTCGTAGGTGTACATCGGCAGGGTGTATCCCTCTTCCTGCGCGAGATCGATGATCTTGTCCGGCTCGTTGTCCACAGCGACCGTGGCGAACACGATGTTGTCGCCCGCGACTTTGTCATAGAGGTTCTGCACGAGGGGCATTTCGTGTTTGCAGACCACGCACGAGGGCTTCCAGACGGTCAAGAAGATCGTCTTGCCCCGGAAAGACTCGAACGGGACCTGTTGGCCGGCGAGGTCGAGCAGCGTCCAACTGAAGTCGGCGTCGGCCGAGGGGAAGACCGGCGGCTTGAACTGCAAGGCGGGGTCGCCGTTGCGCATTACATACGAAGCTACGAGTAAAACGGCCACACCGAGCGCGATAGTCGCAATCGCGCCGGCAATGAACGCGAGGAACAGTTTCAGGAAACTCACGGTACGTCAGCCCGCTGCCGCCGCGGACGCGGCTTGGCCGACCCCGGCCAGGTCGAGCACGGCGTCGAGCCGGTCGATGATGTGGTGGGGCGGGTGGAAGGCGGGGTCCTCGCCGACTTTAAGGCGCCGATCTCCCGCGGGATCGTAGAGCACCGAGACAAGCCCCGCGTTCACCGAGCCGGTGATGTCTGCCTCCAAGTTGTCGCCGACCATGAGCGTCTGTTCCGGGCGCGAGCCCGCGCGATTGACCGCGATTTCGAAGATGCGGACGTCCGGCTTGTGGAAGCCTGCGGCCTCCGAGACCATCACAAAATCGGCGTGTTCTTCGAGTTGGTTCTTAACGATCTTGCGCGTCTGCATCGAGACGTAGCCGTTCGTGACCACGCCGACCCGAATGCCGGCTTCGCGAAGCGCGTCCATCGTTTCGTGCGCACCCTCGGCCGGGTACGTTTCCTCCGTAACGGATTCCTCGAACGCCTCGAGCATGCGGGGCGCGAGCGACTCGTCCAGCCGTAGCGCGCGCAAGGTGTTGATGAAGGTATAGGGCCGCGCCACCTCGCCCGTGATGACGCCGTCAAACATCATGAGCCAGAGGTCATTCGCCTTTTCCCACAACACGCGCATGAACTTTTCTTCGCCCGCGATGTCGAGGTGCTCGGCGAACCTGCGATAACCCTCGCGGAGCTGCTCGATGCCGGACCTGCGATGGACGATGAGCGTCTCGTCCATGTCGAACAAGACGGCGCGAATAGATTGGCCCATGACCGCCTCCGGAAGGCCGAGATGGTATCACAGGCGGGAGGCGCCGCAGCAGTTCGAAACGATTCCATTTCGATCGTAGTTGAAAAGTCGCGAGAGAAAAGCAATATCCGGTTTCACCATGGAATGGTGACGGGAAACGCCGGTCAATCCTCGGGCCGGTGCACCGGTCCTTTCGTGATGCGGCCCTCGGTCGCGCGGCGGCGGTCGTCGATGATGCGTTGGGCGATGTGGCGGAGTTGCAGGCGGAACCACTTGTCGGTGTGGCTGCCTTCGCGGTAGTCCGCCGGGCCGAACGCGTCCACGCGTTGCGATTTTTGCAAGCCCTCGGCTTGCCGGAAATGCGCGTCGGAATCGGGATCATAGACGGCGTATGCGAGGCCGCCGTGTTTGCGCATCACGGAAAACGACGGCACGTCGCTCGGCCCGTCGGCAACGTAGATCATATTTCGGAAGGGCACTCGGCGATCTTCCTCGGCGATGGAGTCGTTCACGGAAACGGCGTTGCTCGCGTTGACACCCTTGTTGATTTCGAACACGGCGCGTGTCTTGGTCGTGTTGTCCAGGAATCCGGCGATGTGCGCAATCACGCCGCTACCCGGCGTATCGTTCGGATCGAAGCCGGGCGCGGCCGCCTGCTCGATGAATGCCGAGGCCCAGACGCCGTTGACGTGCGGCGCAATGGCCGAGCCTCGGATCATGGCTTCGAGCCCGGTGCTCACCACGTAGTGTTCGAGACGCAAATCGCCCTGTTTGAACTCGGGTGCATCCAGAACGCCGCTGAGTCGTCCAAAGAACACCGGCAGGCCGGGGAAGAGTTTTATCCGGCCGCCAAGTTCTTCGAGCTTGGCGTTGGTCAAGCCCGGCATGCGGCCGGCTTTTACGTAGGAAAGCAGGTGGACGAGATACGACGTGTCGGGCTGTATCTCAACGCCCGCCCGCTGGTAGTAAGCAGGCAGGGCGTTGACTTCCTTCCAGAACTCGTCTTCGTCGATGCCGTACTCTTGGAAGATTGGCCGCTGCATGAAGTGCGGCGAGAGCGTCTTATCGAAGTCCCAGATGATTGCGATGATGTTCTGGAGGAAGAGGCCCTTGGACGCGCTCATGGGACGCACCCCACCTCAGGCATGCACCGGGACTTCCATCCGAGACATGCCGACCTTATCGAGCAGCGCGCGATCGTGGTCGTCGCCGGGGTTGGGCGTCGTGAGCAGCTTGTCGCCCGTGAAGATTGAGTTCGCGCCGGCCAGAAAACAAAGGGCCTGGGCTTCGTCCGACAGCCCAGTACGTCCCGCAGCGAAGCGCACGATACTGCGTGGCATTGCGATGCGCGCGGTGGCGATCATTCTGACCATCTCGAGCGGATCGACCGGAGGCCGATCCTCGAGCGGCGTCCCGGCGACGCGCACCAAGGCATTGATGGGGACGCTTTCGGGGTGCGGGTCCTGCGACGCCAATATAGAAAGCATCGTGACGCGGTCGAATACGGTCTCGCCCATCCCGATGATCCCACCGCTGCAAATCGTAATGCCGGCGCGCCGGACATGGCCCAACGTTTCGAGACGATCTCCGTAGGAACGGGTCGTGATGATCTCGCCGTAGAATTCCGGGCTCGTGTCTAGGTTGTGGTTGTACGCCGTCAGGCCGGCCCCGCCCAAGCGGCCCGCCTGGTCCGCCGTCAACATGCCCAGCGTGCAGCAGGCTTCCATCCCGAGAGCGCGCACGCCTCGGACCATGTCCAACACGTCGTCGAATTGATCGCCGTCGCGCACCTCGCGCCACGCGGCCCCCATGCAGAAGCGCGTTGCGCCGTTGTCCTTCGCGCGGCGTGCGGCGCCGAGAACGGTATCGACGTCCATGAGCGCTTCCGGCGTAACCGCAGTGTCATAGTGGGCGCTTTGCGGGCAGTACGCGCAGTCTTCGGGGCACGCGCCGGTCTTGATGCTAAGCAGTGTGCAGAGTTGGACTTTCCCGGGATCGTGAAATACGCGGTGCGCCGACTGGGCGCGGTAGACGAGCTCGTTCAGCGGCAACTCGTAGATGCCCAGCAGTTCCTCGGCGGTCCAATCGTGCCGAACCTCAATATCTGTGATGGATTCTGTATACATACGGACCTCTGTGTGCGGCGCGATTATACGCGGCGGCGCTATCCCGCCATGCTTTGGATTTTTTCGTAAATGTGTTCCGGCGATAGGCCTTGATACGGCACGTGCTCCGCGATGCCGCCGTGGCCGGGCCGGTACACGCCCATGTATTCGTAGTGGGGCGCGAAGCCCCGGCGCAGCATCCACGTGCCGAAGCGGACGCCCAGACCCGTGTTGATATTTTGCCCTTCGACGATCAGCACGAACGGCGAGCGCCCGAGTATGCCCATCATCCGCTCGTCGACTTGGTTGAGCGTCGGTTTGTTGACGAGGCCCACGTCGAGTCCTTCCGCGCGGGCGCGTTCGACGGCGTCCAGCGAACGGTACAGCATGTCGCCGTACGACACGATGTAGCCCGCCGAACCTTCGCGGATGATCTCATCCCGGCCAGGGACGAATTTGTAGCCGTCGCCGAAATAGTTCGAGCCGTCTTCCTTCAGTATGTAGGGCACCTTGGAGCGCGTCGAGAAAACGTATCGAACGCCGCTGTCGTTAAATATTCGTTCGACGACCGCCTTGAGTTGACGCGCGTCGGCGGGGAAGTACAGCCGGGTCATGTCGCGCCCCTCGTCCGGAAGTCCGTTGTGCGCGAGAAAAATGTTGATGCCGTAGTGGCAGGTGTTGTCGGCGATTTCGTCCACGCCGGCATGCGAGAAATGGCACAACAAATTCGCGTTGTTCAGGCGGGCCATCGTCGCTTCCGAAATGATCATTTCGAGAAACGCCGAGAACGTGCTGAAAATCCCCTGCTTGCCTTTCTCGAAGCCGAATCCGGCCGCCGCCGACAGGTTTCCGCGTTCCATCACGCCGCCCAACGCGAAGACGTCCGGATGCGCGACGCGGATGTTCTTGAGTCCGGTCGAGCCCTCGAGGTCGGAGTCGATCACGAAGAGGTTTCGCGCCCGATCCGCAGCGGGCATCTTGTCCAAAATTCCGGCGATTACGTTTCCGAATTCCGTCCGATTGCTTCCATATTCCTTCGAGGATCCGCGGTGCGTCACGCTGTTCTTTGGCGCTTCGACGGAATTCAGATACGCGATCGCCTCTTTGTGCCCGCGCGCTTCGAGGTACGCGATCGCGTGTTCCTTCTTGATGACGTCGTGGCCCGCGTGCGAGTTCTCGATGCCCGCCACGCCGGGCGCCATCAAGCGTTTGTTCACCAGCGCAACGGGGCCTCGCGCATTTACCGCCGACTGCATTCGCGTGTAGAGCGCGGCGAGATCCTCGCCGTCGCCGACGTCGACACGAAGTCCGTGACCGGTCAACGTTTTCGCTACGTCGAAGCCCGGCAGGTAGTCCGATGGGTGGCCCGCAATCGTTGTGTTGTTGTCATCCACGATGACCTTTACGTTTAGCCCTTGCGCAACCGCGAACCGCGCCGCCTCGGCGTCGTTGCCCTCTTGTTGGGCGCCGTCCGAACCGAATAGAAACACGACCTTGTCCGGGTTCGCGCGTGCGACGCCGTTGACGAAGGGCCACATGTGCCCGAGACGGCCCGAACTGAATTTTACGCCGAGTTCGGGATCGAGTTCGGGGTGGCCGTAGAGTCCGTGCCCCGCCTCGCGATAGTGCAATAACTTCTCGAAGGGCATCTCGCCGTTGAAGGCGGCCATAGCATATTGGATGGCGACCCGGTGCCCTGCTTCGTCGAACAGCGCAGGGTAAAACCGATCGCTTCCCCGGATGAATCCGTCGGCAATGAGGACTTCGGGCACGATATCGAAGGCGCCGCCGGTGTGTCCGGCCAGGCCCTTTATGCCCGCGATCGCCGTGAAGAAGACTATTGTGTCGCGAACAATCTGGACGTTCTTTCCCAACCGCGCGAGAACATCCGCGGGAAGAGAGGTCGTAGATGAATCCAACGAGAGCGGACTGTAACCGCTCACGTCCAACGGGAATGCCATGTTGCGCCAATCCTGATTAGCCGGTCCTGGGAAACCGGTCCTCGCCGCGAAATCGCTCAGCGAGCGAAGGCCGGACGGCGAGTATATCATCGCTGTGCAAGGCCCGAAACCGGAACGCTATAATTGGACTTGCGACACCAATCCGAGAGGAGAAAACGTGAGATTGCGCCTGCCGATTGTTATGTCCTGTGTCTTGCTCGTAATGATTGCGGCCGCGTGCGGCGGGCCCAAATCCGCCACCTCGCAGGTCCTTCGAATCGGCAACGGCGCGGAACCCGAGGGACTCGATCCGCACACGGTCACGGGAATCCCGGAACACCACGTCCTGCTGTGCCTCATGGAAGGGCTTGTTCGTCTCAATCCCGTAGACTTGGCGATTGTGCCGGGCGTGGCGGAGCGCTGGGAGGAATCGGAGGACGGTCTCGAGTACACGTTTTATCTCCGGAACGACGCCAAGTGGTCGAACGGCGATCCCTTGACCGCGAAAGATTTCGCCTACGCATGGCGCAGGATATTGACCCCATCGTTGGCGAGCGAGTACGCCTACATGCTTTTCCCCATGAAAAACGCCCAGGCGTTTAACGAGGGCAAAATCACCGACTTCTCGCAGGTCGGCTGTGAAGTGACGGACGACTACACGGTCAAAGTTGTGCTCGAAAAACCGACGCCGTTTTTCATGCAACTGCACGCGCATTACAGTTGGTTCCCCGTGCAACAGGCGACGATTGAAAAATTCGGCGCGATGGACGACCGGAATTCCCAATGGACGCGCGCCGGAAACTTTGTCGGGAACGGACCGTACGTCCTTGCGAAATGGATCCCGAACAGTGTCATCGCCGTCACGCCGAACCCGCACTACTGGAACGCCGCCGGTGTCAAAAACGCGGGCGTCGAATTCTATCCGGTATCAAGCGATCTCACCGAGGAACGTATGTTCCGCGCTGGGGAACTTGATATTACCGAGAACGTGCCTGTATCGAAAGTTTCGGTGTACCAGAAGGAAGACCCGGAGGTGCTGCGCATCGACGACTGGATCGGCAGCTACTTCTACCGCGTGAACACCACCCGGAAGCCGCTGAACGACGTGCGGGTGCGCAAGGCGCTCGCGATGGCGATGGACCGGGACGCGATTGTCACGCGCGTGCTCCAGAGCGGCGAAAAACCCGCGCCATACTTGACCCCGGCCGGTATCGGCGGCTACGTTCCCAGCGCGGGCGTCAAATACGACGTTGAAGGCGCGCGGCGGTTGCTCGCCGAAGCCGGCTACCCGAACGGCGACGGTTGCCCAACCATCGACATCCTCTACAACACGCTCGAAAAGCACAAAATAATCGCGGAAGCCATTCAGCAGATGTGGAAAGAGAACTTACACATCAACGTCACGCTGACGAACCAGGACTGGAAGGTGTACCTGGACGCCACCTCAAACGAATCGCTCGACTATGACCTCGCACGCGCAGGTTGGATCGGCGACGTGGTCGACCCCATCAACTTTCTCGAGTGCTTCATCAGCGGTAACGGCAACAATCGCACCGGCTGGGGCAACGCCGAGTACGACCGGCTACTCGACGAATCCGCGCGCACCAAGGACCACGACGCGCGCAACAAGCTGTTCGATCAGGCCGAGACCATACTGGTGGACGAGTTGCCGATCATTCCGATTTACCACTACACGCGCCCGTTCTTGATCCAAAAGTACGTCAAAGACTTCCACCCGAATATTCTCGGCTACTATGCCTTCCATCTCGTGTCAATCGAGAAGAGCGATTCGTAGGCCATCCGACAGGGGAGCCAGGTCAATCCCCAATCAAAATGACTTCCCTAGACTCGCGGAGTAGAACCTGTTGAATCGTTCGAGCCAAGGAAATTGTTCGGCCGCCTGGGCGTGGGTGCATGGGCTGGAAGCCCACGCTACGGGTCTGTTGGTCTGCGCGGCCATTTGCGCTGGGGCGGCTTGGGGCGAGAAGGCGGCGCCGACATTCGAGAGTGACGTGCGGCCATTGGTCGAGATGTTTTGCCTTGATTGCCACAACGCAGTCGATCTGAAGGGCAATCTCAATCTCGAACGATTTCAGACGATGGAAATGGCGGTCGATTCGCTGGCGATTTGGCAGCGGATCGGCAAGCGTCTCGAGGGTCACGAGATGCCGCCGAAAAAGGCGCCGCAGCCGAACGACGAGGAACGGGGCACGATCGTCGCCTGGGTCAACTCGCTCAAGCTGGACGAAGGCGATTGCAACCACATCGCGAGCGAAGAGACCGTGAGCTGGTATCCGGGCTACGCGATGAGCCGGCGGCTCAATCGGCACGAGTACGAAAACACCCTGCGCGATCTCCTTGGGGTCAAGGTGGACGTGGCGGACTTGTTTCCCGCCGACGGCGCGGGAGGCGAAGGGTTCGATACGACCGGCAACGCGCTTTTTCTTTCGGCTATCCAGGTCGAAAAGTATCTCGACGCGGCCGATCTGAGCGTCGAGCAGGTGCTTCCTCCCGAACGGCGTCGCGCATTGCGGCCATCGGCGGCATCGCGCGGCGGGGAAAGGCCCAACACGCCCGCGACGGCGGACGAAAAACAACTCGTAGCGATCCGCGACACATTGATAGCGGCCGCTCCGGGTTGGAAGAAGTCTCCCCGCGATGCAGCGGCACGGTCGGTGAGCGCGTTTGCCGAGCGGGCATGGCGCAGACGAATCCAGCCAGAGGAACTCGAACGTCTGCTCGGCATGTTCGACCAAGCATACGCGCGTGGAGACGGCTTCGAGAACGCGGTGAAGTTCGCGTTCAAGGCCGCGCTGGTGTCGCCGAATTTTCTGTTTCTCGCCGAGCCGGAACCCGAGCAGCCGGGCGTCTATGAACTCGGCAACTATCCGTTGGCGTCACGCCTGTCGTATTTCATTTGGGGATCGATGCCGGACGAGGAACTGTTTGCGCTCGCCGCTGAAGGCATCCTGCACGAGCCGGAGGTGCTCGCGGCGCAAGTCTCGCGGATGCTGCGCGATCCCAAGGCGAAGGCATTGGGCGAACTGTTCGCGGCGCAGTGGCTCGGCATCAGCCAACTCGGGGAAACGACGCGGCCGGACGCGGAACGGTTTCCCCAGTTTGACGACGCGCTCCGAGACGACATGCGCAAGGAGGCCGCGGCGATGTTCAACTGGGTCGTGATGAACGACCGCAGTCTTTTGGAACTTATCGACGCGAACTACACGTTCGTGAACGACGCATTGGCCGAGATTTATGGGATCTCCGGCGTGACCGGCGCCGAGATGCGATTGGTGAAACTTTCGGGCCAAGACCGGGGCGGCGTGCTGGGCATGGCGGCGGTCCTGACGGCGACGTCGCAACCGTTGCGGACGAGCCCGGTCCTTCGCGGCAAATGGGTTCTCGAGCAACTCCTCGGCGAGGGCGTGCCCGCGCCGCCTCCGAACGTCCCGCAGTTACCGGCGGACGATGCGCCTCAGCCCGACGGCCTGACGATGCGCGCGCGGCTCGAGGCCCATCGCGCGAATCCGGATTGCGCGGCCTGCCACAGCCGCATGGACCCGATCGGGTTCGGCCTCGAAAACTTCGACCCGATTGGGCGTTGGCGAACGGAGCAGACCGGCCAGCCAATCGATGCGCAGGGTGTGCTGCCTTCCGGCGAAAAATTCAATGGGCCACGCGAATTGAAACAAATTCTTCTCAACCGGAAGGACGACTTCGCGCGGAACCTGTCGCGCAAAATGCTTGGATACGCGCTGGGCCGAACGCTTACTCAGTACGACGAGTGCGTGGTGCAGGATTGTCTCGAGGCCCTGCAGCAGAACGACTATCGGCCTTCGGCGCTTTTTAATCAGATCGCAATGAGCTATCCTTTCCTTCACAGGTATGGCGGCGGCGCGGCCGCGGGAGATACGGATTGAGCGAGCGGCGTTGGGAAATATCGCGGCGGACGATGCTGCGGGGCATGGGCGCGGCGATTGCACTTCCCGTACTGGACGCGATGATCCCCTCGCGCGCGCTAGCGACAGCGCTAGGTCCGAAGCCGCCGGTGCGCATGGCGTGCATGTATTTCCCGAACGGCGTTTGGCAGGACGCGTGGATTCCCAAGGCCGCGGGCGAAGGGTTCGAGTTGCCGTATTCGCTCGGGCCGCTCGCGGAATTCAGGTCGTCTATCAGTGTTTTCTCGGGGCTCGACAAGGCGGCGAGCCACTCGGGCGACGGCCACTATGCGAAGACGGCGAACTATCTGACGGGCCTGCCCGTCACCAAAACGACCGGCAAGGACATCAGCGCGGGCGGCGTTTCGATGGACCAGCTCGTCGCCGCGAAGCTCGGGCACTTGACGCCGCTGCCGTCGCTCGAACTGGGTATCGATCCGGTCATCTCCGGCATCGACAGCAACGTCGGGTATACGCGCCTGTATGGGTCGTACATTTCGTGGCGCTCGGCGACGCTGCCGGTAGCGAAGGAGATCAATCCGCGCTTCGCCTACGAACGCCTCTTCGGCCAGAAGGACGACCAGGGCCGCGAGGTCCGTCGAGGCCGCAACGAAGAATTTCAAAGCTTGCTCGACATGGCGCTGGACGATGCGCACCGGTTGCGGGCGAGTTTGGGCCGCGACGATCAGGTGAAGCTCGACGAGTATCTCGAGTCGGTGCGGGCGGTCGAAAAACGCATCGAGTTCACACTGAAGCCGGATCCACGCGAATGGAAACCTGAACAAGCCGCCGAATTACCCGGCGCGCCGCCGCCTGTGCCTCCGGCGGATTTTCGCGAGCATGTGACGCTGATGCTCGATTTGATGGCGCTGGCGTTTCAGACGGACTCGACGCGCGTGCTGTCGTTTATGTTCGCGAACGATGTGTCGGGCCGAAACTTTTCGTTTTTGCCGGGTGTCTCCGGCGGGCACCACGACATGTCGCACCACGAGAACAATCCGGAGAAGACCAAGCAATACAGCGAGATTACGCGGTGGCACGCGGGGCAACTGGCGTATTTGCTCGGCAAGTTACGCGCGGTGCGCGAAGGCGAGGGGACGCTGCTGGACAATTGCATGATTCTGTTCGGGTCGAGCATATCGGACGGGAACCGCCACGACCCGAACAACTTGCCGATCGTGCTGGCGGGCGGCGCCGGCGGAAACCTGCGTACGGGAGTTCACGTCGCGAGCGCGAAGAACACGCCGCTGTGCAACCTGTACGTCAGCATGCTGGACGCGATGGGCGTCGAGGTCGAGTCCTTCGGCGACAGCACGGGGCGGCTGGCGGAACTGACGCCTGCGTGATCACGAAAGACCGCATACACTAATTCACGCAAAAGAATTACTCAGACACGAATCGTTGTGAATCCTGCGACACATTTCTTGACCGGCTGGGCGTTCTCGTTGCCGGTCCCGCTCGAACGAAAGGACCGCGCGCTGGTCGTTCTGGCTTCGGTCGCGCCGGACCTCGATGGGTTGGTGTTGATTGGCGATTTCGCCCAGGGTCGATCGCTGGACTCGCTCGAATTGTGGAGCCGGTACCACCACGTGCTCGGGCACAACATTGCGTCCGCCGTTGCGATTGCGGCGGTGTGCGCGGCGCTGGGACGCCGCAAATTGCTGGTGGCAGGCCTTTCGTTTGTGTCGGTGCATCTGCATTTTTTGGAGGACATCATCGGCGCGCGGGGGCCGGACGGTATCAATGGCCGATACCGTACCTGTTGCCGTTTTCTAACGCGTGGCAACTCACGGTGCCTTGGCAGTGGCAACTTAACGCGTGGCCGAATATCGCGATCACGATAGGACTGCTCGCGATCACGGTGTATTGGGCGTGGTCGAGGGGCCTATCTCCCGTCGGGATATTTTCGTTGCGCGCTGATCGGGCGTTCGTGTCGGCGTTGCGCGACCGGTTTGGCGCGCCGAAGAATTCCGAAGGCGCGAAGTAGCTCGTTAGGCGTGCGCCGAGGCCAGACCCTTCGCGATCGATTCGGGGACTTGGATCCGCATGTCGAGCAGGATTTGCGCGTAGGCCTTGCCTTGCGGATCGTTTCGCAAACTGGCGATGCCGCCGCCGCCGAGGGACTCGTGCAGTATGAAGTTTACCGCGTGGATTCCGGGCAGATCGTAGCGATCGACGCCACCGTCCATGAGGTAGCTGAAATATTCGCGCACTCTTTCGGCAGTCAACTCGCGCCGGATTAGGGGCCAGAGCCCCGGTTCCCGCGCGATGATGCCGATGTTCGAGTCGTTGCCCTTGTCGCCGCTGCGGCCATGCGCGATCGCGACGAGCGGAACCTCGGCAAAGGGCCCGTCGGTCTTACGCAACTCGGTGATGACGGGGCGGCGAATTGTCGCCGGGTTGAACGGCCCACCGCCAACAAAGGGGGACGTCCAAGTTTCGCCGCCCATGGACACGGTGGGGACGACGCTGTCTTTTCCAACGGTTAGTGAGAAAAGACGGACTACGGGCGAGGGTTTCGCGCGGCTGCCTCCCATGCCGGAGGTGCCGGGGGACATCGACGTGCCGGAGGACGTGAGTTCACGGAGCAAGAGGCCGAGCGCGTCGGCCGAGACGTGTTTCGCGGCGAGCTTGAGTAACACTTCGCGTAGAGGTTTGACGCGATTCGGCCCGGCGGGAGCCTCGCCCTCTCCTGGAGATTTGAAGCGCGAATGTGGGCCGTAGCCCGCCTCCGCGCCGAGAATTTCGACGCTGGTCTCCGTGAAGTCCGGCGCACCGCGGCGCTTGAGCATCGCGCTTACCCGAGCTAGGACGGAGTCGGCGGTCTTTCGCGCTTTGCCTGCGGCGTCGATTCCGCGGATGGTGAGGTATGAACCGACGCGGTAACCGTCGCGGTAGGTGCCGGAGACCTTGAGGCGATCCGTGGGGACCGTGCCTCTCGCATGCTCGACGCGTGCGCGATCCGGGCCGATGTCGGTGATGACGACCTCGGAAAAATCGCATACGACGTCGGGAAGGATATACGCCTGCGGATCGCCGATTTCGTACACGAGTTGTTCGGCGACGGTCTTACGGTTGACCAAACCACCGGTGCCTTCGGGTTTCGTCACGGTGAACGAGCCGTCCGCCTCGACTTCCGCAATCGGGTATCCGATGTTTTCCCAACTGCCGCAGGCGTCCCAATCGGTGAAGAGCCCGCCAGTGGCTTGCGCGCCGCATTCGATGATGTGCCCGGCGAGGCTGCCTCCGGCGAGTTGGTCGTAGTCCTCCGGTTTCCATCCGAACTCGTGGATGCACGGGCCGAGCGTGACGGAGCTGTCCACGACCCGGCCGGTAATCACGATGTCCGCGCCCTTCGCCAACGCGGACGCGATGGGGAAGCCGCCCAAATACGCGTTGACGCTCATGAAGTCCTTTGGCATTTCCGCGCCGGAGAACATCTCGCGCGTTCCGGCGGCGCGTAGATCGCCGACGCGGCCCATCAGGTCGTCACCGGTGACGGTCGCGACTTTGAGGTTGAGACCCAGCTCCCGGATGAGCGCCTCCGTTGCGCGCGCGCAGGCCTCGGGGTTGACGCCGCCGGCGTTCGAGACGACTTTTACGCCTTGCTTGGCAATCTCGGCGAGCGAATTCTTGAGCGTGACCGTGACGAAATCGACCGCGTACCCTTCGTCGGGTTTTTGCGCGCGCGCGCGGGCCATGATCGACATCGTGATCTCGGCGAGGTAGTCGAACACGAGGTAGTTCAGCTTCCCCGATGCGAGCAACTGCGGTGCGGCAATGTATGAATCGCCCCAGAAACCGCTCGCCCCGCCAATTCGAATTGTCTTGTTGCTCATCGTGCTGTCCTCAATTCTTGTCTGATCGTCCCGGTGCAATACGAAAGAGCCGGCGTCTGACTTCGACGTAACTGTTGACGGCGACATAGATCGACTCGAACGCTCAGCGCCCGATATTCCTTGTTCTTCGACACGGCTCAGGCCTTTCCACGCGAGGGCAGTGTGCCCATGTATTTGCAGATGATGCCGAGCATTACCTCGTCCGCGCCGCCGCCGATGGAAGCGAGGCGGCCGTCGCGATAGCTGCGCGAGATAGGCGTTTCGTCCATGAAACCCATGCCACCCCAGTATTGGAGGCATGAGTCCGTCACTTCGCGGCGGAGGCGTCCGGCCTTGAGCTTTGCCATCGACGCGAGCATCGTGCAGTCCTTGCCGCTGACGTGCATGTCCACCGCTTTCCAGGTCAGCGCCTCGAGGCACTCGACTTCCGTCATCAACTCGGCCATCCGGAAATGGATGACTTGGTTGTCGAGCAGCGGCTTGCCGAAGACCATGCGCTGCGAGGTGTATTTGATCGTCTCTTCGATGGTCGACTTGAGGCCGGTGATTGCGCCGAGCGCGGCATACATGCGTTCTTCCTGGAACTGCATCATTTGGTAGGTGAAGCCTTCATTCTCGCTGCCGATGAGATTGCGCGCGGGCACGCGCACGTCCTCGAAGTGCAGCTCGGCGGTGTCGGAGGATTTCATTCCCATCTTCTTGAGCTTGCGCTCGATCGTGACGCCCTTGACCCGCTTGCCGTCTTCCTTGAGCGGAAGCACGAGCAGGCTCTTGTTGCGATGGGCGTTCCTCTCTTCCGGCGCGGTGATGCACAAGAGGCAGGCCCAGTCCGACTGCGTGCCGCTCGTGATCCACATTTTGCCGCCGTTGACGATGTAGTCGCCGCCGCTCTTGATGGCGCGCGTTTTGATCGAGGCGACGTCCGACCCCGCGCCGGTCTCAGACACGGCGATGGACGTGACCATGTCGCCGCTGATCGCCGGCGCGAGATAGTCCCGGCGCAACTCGTCCGAACCGAAGCGGGCGAGCGCGGGCGTGGCCATGTCGGTCTGCACGCCGATGGCCATTGGCACACCGCCGCATTTGCAATAGCCGAGCGTCTCGTCCATCACTGCTTGATACGAGTAGTC
>CAYXRK010000022.1:0-37206 GCA_964467615.1 uncultured Nitrospirales bacterium
TGCGCCAAGGTTTCACCAACGCAAAACATCACGTTCAAGTCCGAGGCCCGCGCATACCGCAATTTCTCATTCCGCAGTACATCGCCCTCGCCGAAGTATTCGCGTCGCTCACTGTGGCCGATGATCACCCAGTCGCATCCCGCGTCGCGGAGCATCTGAGGCGAAAGCTCGCCCGTGTATGCGCCGTTCTCCTTCGTATAACAGTTCTGTCCACCCACTGCGATTCGGCTGCCGGACAGCGCATCCGACACTTGCCGCAGCACCGTCGCCACGGGGCACACCACGCACTCGACGTCATCCGCCGCGTCCAACTCGTCCCGAAGCGTCCGCGCCAGCTTGACCGCCTGGTCCGACAACAGGTTCATCTTCCAGTTGCCGGCGATGATCGGCGTTCTCATAGCGTTTCGGGCACCTCGGGGAACAATCGGACGAACGGCGACCGGGAGGGACCCGATCGCGAAGGCAACTATGCTACCAAACTATCCGCTTTCCCCGCAAGAATTCGGTGGAATTTACGCTTTCGAAGAGCGCCGCATGAGAGCGCTCATATTGCCCAGATACCGCAACACCCAAACCTGCACGTCGTCGATGAACGAATAGGTCAGCGGCGTGATCAGCAACGTCAAAAACGTACCCGTTATCATCCCCCCGATCATCGCCCGCCCGAGGCTCACAATCGACGCGCCCCCCATTCCGCCCGCGCCAATCGCCAGCGGCACCGCCCCCAGGATCGTCGTCAACGCCGTCATCAGCACAGGTCTCAGGCGGTCCCTACCCGCTTGGATGATCGCGTCGAACCGGTCCATCCCCTCGTTCCGCAGATTGTTGATGCGATCCACGATCACAATCCCGTTGTTGACGACTACGCCAATCATCAAGATGCATCCGATGAACGCGACCGTGTCCATGGGTGTACTCGTCACGTACATCAGCCAATACACGCCCACGAACGCCAGCGGGACGCTTGTTAAGATGGACAAAGGCAGCAACAGCGACTCGAACAGCGCGCTCATCACGATGTAAATAAGCACGATCGACATGACCATCGCCGTCATGAACTGCACTGCGTCCTTCTCAAAACTCATCAGCTCGTCCCCGAGCGAAATGCTGTAGCCCGTCGGCAACTCGAACTCCCGTTGAAGCGTCCTGAGATCCTCGTTGATCTGCTTGAGGTCCCCCCCGTCGGTCTTCGCGGACAACGTGATGTAGTTCTTCCCTTCCATTCGCGTAATCGATTGGGGCGTGTTCGCCTTGCCGAAATTCACCAGCCGGTTCAACGGAACCAGGCGCCCCTCCGTTCCCAACAACATCACGTTGTCCAGGTTCGCCCGCGATTTGCGATCCTCCTCCCGGAACTGCGCCCAAATCGGCACTTCCCGGTCACCTTCCTTCATTCCCGGAAGCCGAGCACCCATCAACGCAAAGCCAACCGTCTGCGCAATCATCGTCGCGTTGATCCCGGCGCTGTCCGCCAGGGTCTCGTCCACGTCGATCCGAATTTCTTGTTCCGGCGGCCGAACGTTCTTCTCTACTTCCGTCACGTTTGGCAATGTCTGCATCACCGTCACGAGTTGGTCCGCGTACCGATCCAGCGTCTCCGCGTCGTCGCCCCGCAACCGAAGTGAAACGCTCGCCTGCCCGCCCGCGCCGCCCAGGCTGTTCATCCCGGTCCGAAACCGAAGGCGCGCTCCGGGAAGCCGCTCCCCGAACCGTTCCCAGAGAATGTTCATCGCGTCGTCCGACGTATACTTCAGTTTCTCCGGAGGAACGTCGTCCTCTTTGTCGTACAAGAAAACGTCCAATTCGCTCCACCGCGAGTTTACGTGCTTGAATACGTTCTTAATGCCCAGAGTTTCTCGGTATTTCCCGACCTCTTCTTCGAGATGGCCCATGTATTCGTCAGCTTTGGCCATGTCGAAATTCGGATCGAACTCGACCTGAATACCGATTCGTCGCTCGTCGGCCGTCGGCATGCCTTGCCGCCCAAGATTTTTCACCGGATACTCGATCGTCAACCAAACGATGCCGGCCAGCAGAAGCGTCGACGCCAACCGCCAGCGCATCGTCGCCCGCAAACACGCCGCGTAAAACGGAATCATCCAACGCGTCGGATTAAAGCCGGTCTCCGGGGTCCACGTGTCCGTCTTGTCCGCCGCGTCAACGCGACGGCCCCGCAAGACGCGCCAGATTCCGCGCAGGTTCAAGTCTGCAGTCTTGCCTATCGCCAGCGGGATCGCCGTCAACGCGATGACCAAGCTTGCGGCCATCGCCACCGAGACGGGTGTCGCAAACTGCCGCAGAAACGTATTCAACTGGCCCTTGTCCACGAAAAACACCGGGAGGAACACCACGATGGAAGTCGCGGTCGCCGCCGTAATCGCCAATGCCATCTCGTTCGTGCCGCGCTTCGAGGCCTCGATGGTCCCGTAGCCCAACGAACGAAGGCGATAGATGTTCTCCACGACCACGATGGAATTGTCGACTACCATGCCCAACGCGATCACCAGCGACATCATCGTCACAAGATTCAGCGACATGTCCATGAAGTACATGAAGATCACCGCGGCCATCATCGATCCGGGAAGCGATAGCGAGACAATAAACGTCGGCTTAATCCGAATGAGAAACACGTACAAGATCAGGATCGACAACCCCCCGCCCGCCCAAGCCGCGCTGGTCAGCCCGCCGAGAGCGCCGAGAATCGCGTCCGCCTGACTGAAGAAAATGATCTTCTTCGTGCCCTCGAACTCGGGCAATGCCAGCACCTCATCAAGTTCAGCGAGTACCGCCTCTACCGTGGCCACTATATTGGCCTCGGACTCCTTGTGTACGACCAGATATAGCTGGCTGAGGCCGTCCATCGTCCACTCGTCTTCGTCCTCCCGCCGCTTGTACCCGACGTCGGCGACGTCCTTGAGCCGAAGCCCGTTGCCGATCATCAACTGCGCGATGTCTTCCGGCCGTTGGAACTCGTCCAACGCGCGCACGAAATACTTTGTTTTGCCGTCGACGAGTTTTCCGACCGATACGTTCAAATTCGCCGTTTGGAGTTGCCCGATCACTTGAAAGATCGACAAGCCGTAGTTGCGCAGCGTGTCCTGGTGAAATTCGATCAAGATCGACTCGATGTCGCCGCCCCAAACCTCGATCTCGGCCACACCGGGCAATCGCGCCAGACGCGGCTGCAACACCTCGCGGACTAGATGGCCGTATTCGTACGCATCGCCTTCTCGCGCCAAGCCAAACTCCATCACCGGAAAATCGTCCGAGCTGAAATGCCGGATAAAGATGCGGTTCGCTTCCGGCGGGAGTTCGAGCCGGACCCGCTCGATACGGTCACGCACGTCCGCCTGCGCTTCAGACATGTCGGCGCCCATCTTGAACAGGCATTGCACGAAACAGCCGCCGTCGTCCGAGTTCGTCATCATTCGTTCGAGGTTTGGCAGCGTCCGGAATTCGCCCTCGGCGGGAATTGCAATCTCTTGCTCGACCTGCGCCGGAGTCGCGCCTGGATACGCGATGAACACGCCCAAAAACGGGAATTCTATTTTCGGCAAAAACTCGACCTTCAATCGCGAGAGCGAAATCGCGCCCAACGTAACGAAAGAAATGACGA
The DNA here is from genome assembly GCA_964467615.1 of uncultured Nitrospirales bacterium. Classification (GTDB taxonomy): domain Bacteria; phylum Hydrogenedentota; class Hydrogenedentia; order Hydrogenedentales; genus CAYXRK01. Next base: position 3,617 of record CAYXRK010000022.1, read on the forward strand.
TCATCGTTACCGTCACCGGCTTGGACAGCGAGAATTCGGGAAGCGAGAATTTCATTTGACGGCGCGTTTCCGGTCACGGCCGCCGAAAAGGTGATAGAACATCGGTATCACGAACAACGTCAGCAACGTCGACGAAGATAGCCCCGCCATGACCGTGACCGCCATGGGCCGCCGCATCTCCGCGCCTTCCCCGGTCGAAAATGCCATGGGAATCAGCCCCAACACTGAGGTCAACGTCGTCATCATGATCGGGCGCAACCGAATCTTGCACCCCTCCACGACCGCATCAATCTTGTCTAGACCGCGCTCGCGAAGTTGATTGATATAGTCCACCATGATCGTCGCCGCGTCGACGACAATCCCTCCCAGGACGATCGCTCCGATAAGCACCGTTACGCTGATGTCGATGCCGGTGTAGTTCAGCGCGTACACCACCCCGATCAGTCCTAACGGCACCGTGAACATAATCAACGCCGGATGCGTCAGGGATTCGAATTGGCAGGCCATAATCACGTACACCAAGAACAACGACAAGACCAACGCGAACATCAGGCCCTGGTACGAACGCTGAAGCTCCTCCTGCTGCCCGCCCATGAGATAGTAATACCCTTGCGGCCAGTAGATTTGGTCCAGCCGCGCTTGCATGTCCGCCGCTACCCTGCCTAAATCCCGGCCCTCCACGTTCGCCGAAATCACGACCACTTGTCGTTGGTTAATCCGCCGGATTTCGCTCGGACCCGGTTTCGTCGAAATCGTCGCCACCGACGAAAGCGGCGTCGGCGGGCCGGTCTCGGTCACGGAGAGATTCTCCAAATCCTGCTTCGATTTCAGACGCTGATTGTCTGTCCGCACTCGAATGTCAATCTTGTCGCCTCCCCTGCTGAAGCGCGTCGCGATGTCGCCGCCGACTTCAGTCCGCAACAGCCGCGCGATGGCGTCCGGTCCGAGGCCCTTCGCGGCCAGTAGGTCACGGTCTGGCGTGATGATAATTTCGGGGTGCCCCTTCTTCAGGCTCAATTCGACGTCCTTCAACCCTTGTACGCCTTCCAAGGCCGCAAGCGCCGTGACGCCCAACTCCCGCAATTCGTCGAGACCTTCGCCGTAGATTTCCAGTTCGACTGCCGTCTTAAAACTGAACATCGTGGGAAGAGTGAACGTCACCTGGTCCGGCGTCGCCGCGATCACGTGCTGGCGAATGTCCTCGATGATCTCGTCCTGCATCGGAATCGTCGTATCCGGATCGCGCAACTTCACGGTGAATTCCGCAATGTTTTCGCCACTCGAGGATTCCGAATTCCGGCCTTCACCGCCGACCTGCACGGTCACAGTGTCCACATACGGCGACTCCCGAACAATTGTTTCGATCAAGCCTGCGCGGGTCTCCGTATCTTCGAGGCGCGTTCCCGGCGGCGCCTCAACGCGAATACCAAAATCGCCTTGCTTCATCGGCGGAATCAACTCACGTCCCAAATTCCGCCCGAGCCAAGCCGAGTGCGCCGCCACCGCCATCACGATGCACAACACCAGCGGGCTGTAGTTCAAACTGAAGCGCAACGCCACCCCGTACAACTCGCGGAACACGCGAAACCCTTGGTCGAACAGCCGCGCGGGCACAGCCAATATCAAGCCAAGCACGCGTCCAAGGACCCAAAGCATCGAGAAGAACATCGTCGTGCCGAAGAAGAAGATCGTAATGAGTACGGCAGCCACCAGCTTCAATGCGACTTGAATCACAAACAGTCCTACAACGACCGGAACGCCGACAGTGGCGGTAGTGCGCGCCGGCCAAGAAGCAGCGCCGCCTCGCGCCGCCGCGAGCGTCGCCCCGACGGTCTCCTTCCAGGCCGCGCGCAGCCAATCCCGCGTGTATCGCAGCCCGCTCGAGGGAATTCCCATTAGTGCCTGCATGCGGCTTGCACCGCGCTCCTGCCGGGCTTCCAAATACGCTTTCACCAACCAGACCGCTTGATCCTGCGACGCCAACGGTCGCGCCTGCCGCGACACCATCATCGGGACCAAGTACAACGCCACAATCAACGACGCCGTCAGCGAATAGGTCACCGTTAACGCCAAATCACGAAACAGTTGGCCCGCGATCCCTTCCACGAAGACGATCGGCGCGAATACCGCGATCGTGGTTAGCGTCGACGAGGTCACCGCCGCGGCGACTTCACGCGTCCCCCGCTCCGCGGCATCGAGTAGACTGTCCCCTTCCTCGCGGCACCTAAAGATGCTCTCGAGTACGACGATCGAGTTGTCGACCAGCATGCCGATGCCCAGCGCGAGGCCCCCCAACGACATAATGTTCAAGCTGACGTGGCCCATGTACATGGGTATGAACGTCGCCATAATCGAGATCGGGGTCGCCACCGCAATGATCAGCGTGCTGCGCAACTCCTGGAGAAAGAGAAACAAGACAAAGAGCGAAAGTATCGCGCCCACTACCGCCGAGTCCCTGACTTCCGCGATCGACGCCTTGATGAAGTGCGACTGATCGGTGACGATCGCTTTCTCTATGTAGGACGGCAACCGCGAACGCAGTTGGTCGCGGACCTCCTCTTGGCGCTTCTTCTCCTCCATCATCTTCTTCGCGCGCTCGGAAGATACTCGTTCCGCCGCCATCGAGATCATGTCCATCAATACGTTCTTCGGCCGCTCGAACCCGAAGAAATCCTTCAATTGATTGCAAACCTCGACCGTGTTCGCGTCGCCTTCTTTGAATATCTCGAGCTCGACCGCCTCGCGACCGTTCAGCCGGACCACGTTCTCGAGCTCTTTCTCGCCCATCTGGACGAGCGCCAGTTCCTCCAGACGCATCTGTTCGCCCGTGGGCGTAGGGATGACCACGGCGCGGATTTGGTCGACATCCGTAAACTCATTCAGTGTGCGGACTAAATACTCGGTCTTGCCTTCCTTGAGCCGCCCGCCGGAGAGATTGATGTTCTGGCGGCCCAAACTATTGACCACGGTCTGGGGCGACAACCGAAGGTTCTTGAGTCGCTCCGCATCGATTAGGATTTGGATTTCCTCTTCCCGGCCCCCCTTCACTTCCACCTGCGCGATCCCCACCTCCGCTTCAAGATCCTGCTTCACGTGCCGTTCCGTCGCCTCGCGGATTTCCGTCAGGTCGGCCCGCTCGCGTCGTTCCCGTTCCACCGCGTCGGCGACCTCAGACCAGTCCCGGCCCGTAATCGCGATACGCATGACCGGATCCAGCGTCGGGTCGTATCGTAATATGATCGGTTTCGTGCGCAGGTCCTGCGGCGCATCGAACATGTCCAAGCTCTCGCGAACGTCTTGCAGCGCGAGATTCATGTCCGTTCCCCATTTGAACTCGAGGACGATCTCCGAAAGGCCCGCCGAGGATACGCTGCTCACCTCTTCGACGCCGCTCACCACGCTCAACCGCTCTTCGACCGGCCGCGTCACGAGCTTCTCTACGTCTTCCGGCGCCGCCCCTTCGTAATCAGTCCGCACCGTCAACGTCGGATACGAAATGTCCGGCATCAAATTAATCGGCAGCTTCCCGTACGACTGCCATCCGAACACCATCAGCGTGACGAACAACATCGCCACCGCCACCGGACGCCGTATCGAGATGCGGTAGTTCTTTGGCTGGTTCGGGGCGTCGCTCATGAATTGTCAGCAGAATCTACAGGGTCGTTCCCGGTTGCCGGACGAAAGGAAGGTAGCCTAGACCATTCGCCAATTGATGACCGCAAACCGCGGCCCAATTTCGTCATCGCAAAGAAGCTCGCCTTCCAGCCCGCCGCGGCGGGAGCGCGCACGCGGCAATCTCGACTTTTCCCGCGGGCCCTTAGTCGTCGATGTCAATGTGCATGCCGCGCTCACGGCCATCGTCTTCATGGCCCTTTCGATGCTCCTCGGCGGCACTCAACAACTGATCGAGGGACAATCCGGCCTTCTTCATAATCTCTTCGGAGACGTTTGTCACCCGTATTCGCGATCCCTGCTTCAACGTGTACTGCCCGTTGGTGACGATCAGCGCTTTGTCATCAATACCACCCACGATTTCAACCTGAGTGCTGTCCTCGAAACCCGTCGTCACCTCTACCTTTTCCCCGGCGAGCACAGGCCCCTTGTCCACCTCGGCCGCATCATCCACCGCCTCGGCAAGCACTTCCTTGCCCGACGTCCCTTCGTCCTCCGTGGGAACCGGGCCCTCCTCCTCCGCTTCCGCGGGGGCCGGCTTCACGACGAACACATACTTGCGCGTGTTCTCCTCGATGATCGCTTCCTTCGGCGCCAAGAGCGCGTCCTCGCGAGTTTCCATGATCAGCTTCACGCGGGCGAAATTCGCCTCGCGGAGCCTCGCCCTGGTCGCGTCGTCGAAATCCAGCACGACTTTCACCGTGCCCGTCGCCGCGTCGACCCCAGGATTGATCCGCCGGACCGCCGCCATGAACATTTCGTCGGCAAGCGCGTCGATGTTCACTTCGGCCACTTGCCCTATCTTGAGGCGGGGCAACTCACGCTCGGGAACGTTCACGTTGAGCACGTACGAGTCCGGCTCCACCAGCATGAACGCCGGCCGGCCCGACGACACCAACATCCCCTGTTGAATGTTCCGCGTCGTGACAACGCCGTCGATGGGCGCGCGAATCGTCAGGTTGTCCAATTGCACCTGGTGCGACTCCACCTGTTTCGCGGCGTTCTCATTCTTGAACCTCGCCAAGTCATATTCCGCCTGCGAGATGAGTCCTTTGTCTTTGGACATCGTCGCCCGGTCAAATTCCATCTTGCTCTGCAGAAGTTGCGTTTGCGCCCCTTGCAGCGCGACTTCCACCTCGCTCTTATCCAATTCAGCCAGTATGTCGCCGCGCTTGACCAGATCCCCTTCCTCGACGAACGTCTTCAAACACACCCCGACGCCCTCGGGAATTATTTCGACCTTGCGCTCCGCCTCAACGCGCGTCACCGTCTCGAAGAACGAAGATATCGATCCCCGTTCCGCGAGCGATGCTTCGACCGGAATGATGATCACCGGCGGCTTCCGCGGCGCGTCCGTCTTCGCGTCCGATTCCGATCCGAGCCTGATGCACCCGGACATCGCCGCCAGAGCTAGTGCGGCGGCAAAGTATGCGATCCTACGATTCAAGACGAGGATTGTCCTTTCGACCGGTCGTGCGTGTAAAGTCCACGCGCCCACTCGCCCTTGCCAAGGTGATGGGGTGCGTTCGCCATCCACCTTCCCGAACACGCCCCCAGCGTTCAACTCCGCCGCGACTTAGACGTTCCCCGAAGCCAAGAAGTTTCGGCAGACGGTCAGAGAACCACAATATGTTGCACAACACCCCGGAATCATATACCAAATCCTACACCCAAGACCATGAAACGCTACGGATTCCTCTGACTTTGACCGCGAAACGAGCGGACTGACCCATGTTTCGCGCCGCACTGATCGCACTGTTCGCGCTAACGTGGACATCCATCGCATCCGGCCAAAGTTGCGGCTGCGAAGTCTCGGACGCGAAAGAAAGCGCATACAACAGTCTTCTGGACCTCACTGCCGCCGAAATCGCCGACGCCAAGGGGGCCCACCTTCCCTTCGGAGCGCCGATCTCGAAATCAGACAAGCACGGCGAGCACTTTCTCTATCAGGAGGACTACATCACGTACTACGACGACGATTTGCGCGTGCCGTTATGGGTCGCGTACAGGCTCACGAGCGATGACATGGCGCTCGAACGCGTTCGCACCGAGTGTTTTCGCACGGATCCGCGCCTCTCCGCCGAGCAGTCCGCCACCTGTGACGACTACGACGAACCTGTATTCGACCGCGGCCACATGGTCCCCAATGCGGACATGGTGCGAAACGAAGCCGCGATGATCAATACGTACATGTTCTCGAACATGACGCCACAACACGACAAGTTTAATCGTGGAATTTGGGCGCGCCTGGAGGGGTACGCGCGCGAATGGGCGCAACAGAAAAACGAGATATACGTGGTGACCGGCGCGATTTTCGATGCGGACGGCGAGACGAATACGAGCAAGAAAGGCCGCGATTCCGATAGCAGCGCGGAGCGCATGAGCGATCGCGTCGGCATTCCCACGCACTTCTACAAAATTATTTACTATCAGCTCCCGAACAAATCGATCGAGCCGATGGCCTTTTTGCTTCCGCATAAGGACCAGACGCCCAGCGGCAAGAAAGATTCCGACGCGTATCTCACGGTTTGCCTGACCTCGATTGACGAAATCGAAAAGCGCGCCGGATTCGATTTCTTTTCCGAACTTCCCGATTCGCAGGAGAAGGCCGCCGAGGCAAGAAAACTCAATGCATTCTGGACGCTTAAATAGTTCGCAATGAACAAACCTCATCGCCCATCCCAACGCCACGCGCCCAAGGGTGTCATCATTCTTTACGAAGACCGTGATCTCCTTATCGTCGACAAGCCACCCGGCCTCCTCACCGTCGGGACCGATCGGATCACGATGAACACGCTCTATTCGAAGCTGACCGATTTCGTTCGCAAGGGAAACTCGAAGTCGCGCGAGCGCGTATTCATCGTCCATCGGCTTGATCGAGATGTGTCCGGCGTGATCGTTTTCGCGCGAAACGAACAGGCGAAATTCAAGCTGCAAGAGAACTGGGACAACGCGGACAAGCGCTATCTCGCCGTCGTGCATGGGAACATGCCGTTGCCATCCGGCACACTCTCTTCCTATCTCGACGAAACGAAGGCCCATGTCGTCTACTCGACCAAGGACCCCAAAAAGGGAAAGCTTTCGGAGACCGCGTATACCGTGCTCGAGGCAAGCGCGCTGTACAGCCTCCTCGAAGTCCGATTGCTCACCGGCCGAAAGCACCAAATCCGCGTGCACCTGTCCGAGGCGCAGCATCCTATTGTCGGCGACAAGAAATACGGCAAAGCGGGCGACTCGCAAAAGCGCATCGCGTTGCACGCCAAATCGCTAGCGTTTGCTCATCCGTTTTCGGGTAAACCGGTGTCGTTCGAAACCCTGACGCCACCGTTCTTTGAACACTTGATGGCGAAATGACGCCGAATCCGGGGTTTGTCACTTCCCACCGCGTTCCCCAGTCTAATTCCAGCGCCGCGGCCCGCGTTGACGCTATTTTCCGTGCGGGCGTAGAATAGAAGCGCGCGCGCGAATGTAGAGGTATCGGGGCGCAACTTCCCGCGTGAAGAAGGGTGATTCATCCCATGAGATACGCCGTCGCACCATTGATGTGCGTGTTCGCTTTTGTCGCCAGTGCTCAGGACGCCTCGAACGTCGTGGTCGTCTGTCCGGTGAATGGCGTGATCGACGAGGGCGTCGCCGTGGTCGTCGAACGCGCGCTAGACGAAGCCCGCGACCTAAACGCCAAGGCAATCATCTTCCGAATCGACACGCCCGGCGGTCTAGTCGACGCCGCCATCCGCATCACCACAGCGATCCAAAAGGCGCCCTGCACGACCATCGCCTACATCGAAGGCATGGGCGCGATATCCGCGGGCGCTCTCATTAGCTACGCGTGCGACCATCTCGTCATGACCCCCGGCTCGAACATCGGCGCAGCTACCCCCGTCATCCCCTCGGCCGAGGGCATGAAACCTCTGGGCGAAAAAGAAACCTCTTTCGTCCGCGCCAAGATGCGCGCGCTCGCCGAAAGCAACGGACATAATCCCTCCATCGCCGAGGCGATGGTCGACAAGGACATCGAGCTGCGGGGGAAGCGCGACGAATCCGGGAGCTACGTCGTGTACGCCATCCAACGTGTCGGCGACCCCAAGGATGAAGCGGCCGAAGAGGCTGCTACCCAACAACGTCCTGAGCCGACACCCGTCGAAAAAATTCTCGAGGCCGCGGGTGTCCCTGCCGTCCCGATTGCGACACCCCAAGCGCCCGCCGAGCCGGTCGGGACCGTAGACGGCACAAGGTCGGAACCGGGGATCATCGTGTTTGAAGACGGCAGCGAACTCGTCCTTCCGAGCGGGAAGCTGCTCACGCTCACGCCCGACGAGGCGAAGAAGTACGGCGTAATCAAATTCGAGCCAACGAAGCTGGAAGATGTCGCCGAGTTTCTTCAGTTCGGTCCCGTGACGTATCACGAAATCGTGCCCAACTGGGCCGAGAAATTTTTCCGTTGGGTGACGAGCCCGGCCGTGGCCGGACTGCTGTTGATGCTTGGCATTGGCGGACTTTACCTCGAGATCAAAGCCCCTGGCCTCAGCGTCCCCGGCATTCTCGGGGTCGCCTGTCTCGCGCTGTTCTTCGGCTCGCACTACATCATCGGTCTGGCCGACGTCATCGACATCGTTCTCGTCCTCACCGGAATCATCCTCGTGCTCGTGGAGATATTTGTGCTGCCCGGTTTCGGTCTCGCGGGCGGCATCGGGATCGCGTGCATCGCAGTTGGCGTCTACCTATCGCTGGTCAACTTCACCATCCCCGAGTTCAGCTGGGAATTCGACCGCCTTTGGAACGCAGTCACCTCGATGGCAGTCGCCTGCGCCTCCTTCATTGTTTTCGTCGTCGCTACGTGGCGGATACTGCCGCACACGCCCTTGTATAGCCGCCTGGTCCAGACGGGGACCCAAGACGTCGAAGACGGGTTTACCGTCCAACCCGCCGAAGTCATTCTCAGCGCCATCGGGCTCGAAGGCGTCGCTTCCTCCATGCTCCGGCCCGCCGGTAAGGGAAGGTTCCATGGCCGCACCTACGACATCATCAGCCACGGCGACTTCGTCGCGCCGGGCACGCCCGTGCGAATCGTCGAAGTAGACGGCAACCGTTACGTCGTGGATCCGATCGAAGAGGCCAAGGCCTCATGAACGTTCGCCAATCGCTAATCAATCTGCTTCAAAGTTTGCTCGCCGACACGATGGTCCTCCATCAGCAAGGCGCGGGTTACTACAGTTGCACCCCCATCGTCCGCCGTTACAACAAGTTGCTGGATCAAGCAGCGTCGCTCTTCCCCCAAGCGAACGGCCTGTTCTCGACGTTCCAAAAAATCGAGGAACACGACCCGAAAGACCCCGCGGACAAAATGATCGTCATGCAGGAACTCCGCATCGAAATCGGCCAACTCGTAACGCTGCTCCAATCTCTCGCCGAGGAAACCGCCTAATGATGTACGTCGCGGTCTTGTTCGCGGCCGGCATCGTGTTGATCCTCGCGGAATTCGTCATACCCGGCGCCGTGATCGGGGTCCTCGGCTTCTCCTGCATCGTGGCGAGCGTCGTCCTCGGTTGGACTTGGTTTCCCGAGTACGGCATCTTCATCTTGCTGGGCGAAATAATCGGATTGGGTCTGGCGATCGCCTTCGGGATATACCTCATGTCGCGCTCCCGCGTCGGGCGGGTCCTCGTCCAAAAAGGCGTCCAACGCAAAGATGAAGGATACGCGTCGCCCCAAGAAGATCCCGCGCTTATCGGGCGCGAAGGGGAAGCGCATTCCGCGCTTCGGCCCGCGGGCGTAATCATGGTGGACGGTCGCCGCATTGACGCCGTTTCTTCCGGCACGTTTATCAATCAAGGCGTCAGGGTCCGCGTTATCGACGTCGAGGGGCATCGCGTCGTCGTCGAGGAATCCGCCGGGAATCCCCGAGCCGCGCGGTAGCCGCCATGAGCCCCGTCGCTTCATTCGTACTCGTTTTTTTCCTCGGGGTGTTCTTCGTAATTGTCCCCGCCATGGTCGGATATCTCTATTTCTCCCGCCTTTTCTACCGTTCCCTCAAAGCGCAACACCCCGTGCCTCTTGGCCGCATCCTCGGCATGACGTTTCGTGGCCTCAAGCCCCACCGCGTAGTGGACGCGTACCTCCGAGCCCGCCAGTCCGGCCTCGATGTCTCGCTCGCCCAAGCCGAGGACCTGAGTAAAACCTGCACCAGCACCGAGCAAATCGTCACCCGACTTACCGAACAAAACCAGCCGCCCAGTGGTAGTACCGCCAACGCGCCAAACACCTAACGTGCGCGGGGCCTCCTTTCTAAGGTAGTCTCCCCGCAAGCTAAACACACTCGACCAAGAAGGACGGAAAAATGACAGGCATTCAACTCTTTCTAATGATTCTCTTCGTTGCCGCGAGTATCGCCGTGCTGATTTTTCTTGGCGTATTCATTTCATTCTTCCGCATTTGGATTCGCGCGTGGTCGGCCGGCGCGGGGGTCACATTTCTGAACCTCATCGGCATGAAGCTCCGCAAGGTCAATCCAAACATCATCGTTGATAGCCGCATCATGGCCGTCAAGGCGGGCATAGCCGTTACGACCGACGAAATCGAAACGCACTACCTCGCGGGCGGCCACGTCATCCGCGTTACTCAAGCCCTCATCGCCGCCACCAAGGCAAACATCAAACTTAACTGGCAGCACGCGACCGCCATCGACCTCGCCGGCCGCGACGTCCTCGACGCGGTGCAAACCTCCGTGCTGCCCAAGGTCATCGATTGCCCGGACCCCTCGAAGGGGCCGGATACCGTCTCCGCCGTCGCCATGGACGGCATCCAGATCAAGGCCAAGGCCCGCGTTACCGTCCGCACGAACATCAACAGCCTCGTCGGCGGCGCGACCGAGGAGACCATCATCGCCCGCGTCGGCGAGGGCATCGTCACGACCATCGGCTCCGCGCAGTCCCACAAAAAAGTGCTCGAGAACCCCGACTCGATCTCCAAAGTCGTGCTCGCGCGCGGTCTCGATTCCGGCACCGCGTTCGAGATCCTCTCGATCGATATCGCCGACGTGGACGTGGGCGACAACATCGGCGCGCAACTCCAAATGAAACAGGCCGAGGCCGACAAAAACATCGCCCAGGCCCGCGCCGAGGAACGCCGCGCGATGGCCTTCGCCCGCGAACAGGAAATGCGCGCCCAAGTCATGGAGATGCGCGCCAAACTCGTGCAGGCGGAGGCCGAAATACCCAAGGCGATCGCGGAGGCGTTTCGCAGCGGCCATCTCGGTATCATGGATTACTACCGCATGAAGAACATCATGGCCGACACCGACATGCGCGAATCCATCTCGAAGGGCGACGCCGAACCGGAAAAGAAATAGCGGCCAAACGACAACACAGGCAATCCCGATGGACAACGTCATAGCGGTCGTCTTGTTTCTGGTGTTCATAGTTGGCGGGCTGATAAAGAATTACCGCGATACACAGCAATCGCAACAACGCGCGAACGAACGCCGTTTGCGCAAGGAAGACCTCCCCGAAGCCACGCGCCGACTCTACGGCGACGAGTCCGTCGCCCCGCGTACGGCGACCGCCCGCGAGGCCACTCCCCGTCAAGGCGAGATGCCTCCGTCCTTGCCCACTCCGCGGCCGCAACTCGACCCCGCCGCCGAAACCGCGCGCGAATTATTCGAGACGCTCTTCGGAGAGACGACCGTCGAGCGCCAGCCCGCGCAATTGCCGCAGCCCGTGCGACCCGCGCCTCAACGGCGCGAACAATCTCCGCCGAAACGCCCGGCGCGTCCCGTCGTAGTCCAGCACCGCGAACCCCAAGCATCGCGTCCCGCCGCCCCGACGGTACTCGCACAACGCCAACGAATGGTCCCGATCGAAACTCGGGAAGGCGCTTCGCCACCGGCGCCCTCGCCAAAACCAAAGCGGGACCGCGCCACCGCCGCGCCGGTCGCCGCGTCGGTTCCCGCCCAAGAGCAACGCCTGTTCGACTTCCGCCTCGGCTCGAAGCACGAGGTCCGCCGCGCCTTCGTCCTCGCCGAAATACTCGGCCAACCCCGCGCCTACCGGCCCTTCACCGGTTCATTCGACGAGCGCCGCTAAAGTAGCGCCCGCTCAGTAGCGCCCGCCTCGACGAGGCCGGCGCGCGCATTGTAAACAAGCCCCCATTTTGCGTGCAGCCCTTCCGCGAATCGTATGCTAGACTCCCGCGCCATGCTTGAACGAGACCTGAGACCCGTCATCGTCCAATCGGACCGCTCCATCTTGATGGAGACCGACGGCCCCCTGTTCGAGGACGCCCGCGACGCGATCGCCGCGTTCGCCGAACTCATCAAGTCGCCCGAGCATATTCACACGTATCGCATCACGCCGCTCTCGCTCTGGAACGCCGCCGCCGCGGGCATGACCGCCGATGAGATCCTCGTCTCGCTCACCAAGTTCAGCAAGTACGAAGTCCCCGCCAACATCATCACCGAAATACGCGAGACTGTCTCGCGTTATGGCCGCCTCAAGCTTTACAAAATGGAGGACGGCCAACTCGTCATCGAATCCGACGACTCCCTCCTCGTCACCGAGCTGCTCAACCACAAGGACATCCAGCCCTACGTCACCGGCACGCCCGACCTTAAACGCATATTCGTCAAACCCGGCGACCGCGGCAACATCAAAAGCGTCCTCATCAAAATCGGCTTTCCGGTCGAAGACCTCGCCGGCTACGTCGAAGGCGCGCCGCTAAAGCTCGAATGGCGCAAAGAGGCCCTTTCCGGAAAGCCCTTCGCCACGCGTAAGTATCAGGTCGAATCCATCGACGCCTTCTACATGCGCGGCTCGAACCACGGCGGCAGTGGCGTCGTCGTGCTGCCCTGCGGCGCGGGAAAAACCGTCGTCGGCATCGGCTGCATTCACGCCCTCCAAACCCAGACGCTCGTCCTCACCACCAACACCGTCGCCCTCCGCCAATGGATAAGCGAACTCATCGACAAGACGACGCTCACCGAAGACCAAATCGGCGAATACAGCGGCGACTCGAAGGAGATCAAACCGATCACCGTCGCCACCTATCAAGTGCTCACGTACCGAAAAACGAAGGACAGCCCCTTCGTCCACTTCGGCCTCTTCGATCAAGGCAACTGGGGCCTCATCGTCTACGATGAAGTCCACCTCCTCCCCGCGCCCGTCTTCCGCGCGACCGCCTCGCTCCAAGCCCGCCGCCGCATCGGCCTCACCGCCACGCTCGTCCGCGAAGACGCCCGCGAGGACGAGGTCTTTTCGCTCATCGGCCCGAAGAAATACGACGTCCCGTGGAAAGTCCTCGAGAAGCAAGGCTGGATCGCGCAGGCCATCTGCCACGAAGTCCGCGTCCCGCTGCCCGAAGAGGAACGCTACCGCTACGCCATCGCCGACAAGCGAAGCAAGTTCCGCATCGCATCGACGAACCCCGTCAAGGACAGCGTCGTCGAGCGCCTTGTACTCAAACACAAAGACGACAACGTCCTCGTGATCGGCCAATACCTCGACCAGCTTAGGGTGCTCCAAAAGCGCTTCAAAGCGCCCATCATCACTGGCCAAACCAGCACGCGCGAACGCGAACGCCTCTACGGCGCGTTCCGTAAAGGCGACGAAAAACTCCTCATCGTCTCCAAGGTCGCCAACTTCGCCATCGACCTCCCCGACGCCAACGTCGCCATCCAAGTCTCCGGCACCTTCGGCTCCCGCCAGGAAGAAGCCCAACGCCTAGGCCGCATCCTCCGCCCCAAACTCGAAGGCGCCGTCGCCCACTTCTACTCCCTCGTCTCCCGCGATACCTGCGACCAAGACTACAGCGTAAAACGCCAACTTTTCCTCACCGAACAAGGCTACCGCTACGAAATCCTAAACGCCGACCAAGTGTGAGGCGCGACAATCCCACCGTCATTCCCAACGCGTCAGCCCATCGTTTCCGGGAGGAGTTCGTTCAGCCGCGCCCGGTTTGGCGTGTGGGCGAGCGAGTGCAGTCCGAGTTCCTTGGAAATGGCCTCACACACCAGAAGCGCGCGCACGCTATTGCCGCGCTCGTCGAGTGCCGGTGAAAAAACGGCAATGGCCATCATGCGCGGTACGACGACGACGACGCCCCCTCCCACCCCGCTCTTCGCAGGCAATCCCACTCGATAGGACCATTCGCCGGTGTAGTCGTACATGCCGCAGGAGTACATGACGCTGAGCACGTCCTGAACGTAGTCCGGCGCCAGCGCCTGCTCACCCGTCACGGGGTTCACGCCGCCGTTTGCGAGCGTCGCGCCCATGACGGCGAGGTCGTGCGCAGTGACCAGCACCGAGCACTGCTGGAAATACAGATCGAGCGTCTCGTCGACGTTCGGATCAATCATCCCGAAATTGAGCATGAAATGCGCAAGCGCGCGGTTCCGGTGGCCGGTCGTCCGTTCTGATGTATAGACCGCCATGTCGACCGCCAATGGCCGGCCGGCGTATCGCGCGAACATGGCCCCCAACCGGTTGAACCGCTCCGTCACGTGCGCGCCCTTGACGAGCCCCGCGGTCGCGATCGCGCCTGCGTTGACCATCGGGTTTTGCGGCCGGCCGGATTTGGCGTCAAGCTTGATGATCGAGTTGAATGCGTCCCCCGTCGGTTCCACGCCGACGCGGCTGAGCGTGCGATCGCGGCCATTGTCCTCCAGCGCAAGCCCATACATGAAGGGCTTGGAGACGGACTGGATCGTGAAGTTCTGCCGGCAATCGCCTATCTCGTAGGTCTGACCGTTGACGGTCGTGACGGCAATGCCGAACCAATCCGGATTGGCCTTTGCTAGTTCCGGAATGTAGTCGGCGACACGGCCCTCCGATACGCCCGAGAAGCGGGCGTGAAGCTCCTTCAGATACGTCCGGAACGGCGATGCCGCGCTCTTGATCCCGCTCAGCAGAGCGCCGACTTGCGAGGAAGTTTCTCGTGGACTCATGACGCGGTCCTATGCGTCAACGCTTCCGCGTTCAACGTTGTCTCTAACTGGTCCGCGACGAGCGAAATGGTCTTGCTATACGCGTGGTCCGGATAGCGCATGCAATATACTCCCCCGCTGCCGAACTGCACCATATCGTCGCTCAACGCAATGACGTCGACTACCGGCGCCCCGAGCTTTTGCTCGACGGCCCGCTTGAGCACGGCCTTATCGGCGTCGCGGTGCGCCTTGTTGACGAGCAGCCAGAGGTTCTTACACTCGAGTTGCCGGGCCAACTCGATCGTTACCGCCGTGCCCTGAAAGTCCTGCTGATCGGGACGAAGCACAATGATCGTGACGTCCGATATCGCGATCGACAGCAGCGTCTCTTCGTTTACCCCTGGGTGGGTGTCGACGAACACAAAATCAAGGTCGAAGTGCTTCATCAAGCCGAGAATGCCGTCGTTCAATAGGCCGACGTCGTATCCCTCGTGCAAGACGCGCGCGATCTCCCCGGTGTCGATGCTTGCCGGGACGAGGTAGAGCGCCCCCGACGAGGAGATAGGTACCCCGCTCCCCTCGAGGCCCGGCAGGACATCGACGGCCGCCTCTTCAATCGAACACTTTCCCCACAGAAAACCGTTGAGCGAGAGATCGATGGAAGACTCGTTAATGCCGAACAGTACGTGGATGCCCGGCGACGCGATGTCCGTGTCGAACACGCCTACGCGGTATCCCCGCGCGGCGAGCGTCGATGATAGATTCGCCGTCAAATTGGATTTGCCCGTTCCGCCCCGGAACGAATGTACCGAAATTACACTGCCCATGAATTCCCCCTGCCCGTGTTATACCCGTTGTGACTTTGCGCGCAGGATTCGCGCCTTTTCCTTAAGGTCCCTAAAGTAACCCGAGTCGGTGATTTGCGCCACCTGCTCCTTCTTTTTGGTCTCGTCTATCTGCAGGTGGAGCGCGTGAATCTGGTCCCGCAGTTGTTGCATCCGGCCGTAGGCTTCGAGACCGGCCGCGGCCAGCCGGGCGAGGGATTCGATCGCCTGTTGATGATGCGGATCAAAGGCCACCGCCTCCCCGCTGAGCGAATCTCGCGCATTGACCAATTGCAGGACCCCGATCACTCTGCCGACTTCGTTCTTCAGCGGGGCCGCAAGGACCGATCGCGTCCGATAGCCATGCCTGGCATCGAACTCCCGAGAACCGGACACGTCGAAATCGGTCGCGTCGTAGAGGTCCGGCAGCGCCACGGATTCGCCGGTGTGTGCCACGTGCGCCGCGATGAAGCGGCGCTCGGGTTCCCCGTCGGATGCGCGAAACAACGGAATGCAGGCAAAGGTCGTTGTGGCGCCTTTCGTGCCGCCAACGGAAATTCCCAACGTATCGTTGTGGACCATCGCGAACTCGAGCGTATCGTCGGGCGTGCGAATGTAGAGCGTACCGCCGTCGGCAAGACAGAGTTCCTTTGCCTCGAGAAGGATCGTTTCAAGCAGCTTGCCGTAGTCGCGCTCCGCGAAGAGGGCAAGACTCAGAGGAACGATGACGCGATCAAACGCGCCGCTGCGCCGGCGTTCCCGGACGTACTCTTCGTACAGCCATTCGGACTGCTGCGCGTGCAGCACGCGCTCGCACCACCCGCGAAGCACGCGGCCCGATGATGGCTGACTGAGGAAATCCGTCGCGCCGAGCACCAGATACTCCTCGGCGACTGACGCGTTGAAGTTGTCCGAGATGACGAGTACAGGTAGCTTGTTGGTCGAATCCCGGCAAAGACTCTCAACGACGTTGCACGCATCATCGTCAACGCCCGACACAGCCACGACTACGATGTGCGCCCCGTCCGCAGGCCGCGGAGTCGAATCCTGCCTCTCGATTACCTTAAATCCAACTTCGTCGAGTCCGCGAAGTAACGAAGAGCAGCCCCCGGCCCGACGGTTGATCACTAGCGCGCGCGCTTCGTGGCCATCCTTTGGAGATATCAATAATTGGGCATCGGTCATAGCGTTTCGAATAGTCGACGTTAAACACGCATTTCGCGTCCAATCGTGACCTTTTGGACGCGAGACATAGCTGCACCGTTGCTCTTCGAGCTTCAGTCCAAGTAAAGCAAAGTCCGTACCATTGCCGCGTTTTCACCATCTGGGGGCGGCCCGACTCACGTTTCCCCGACTCCGCTTCCGAACGCTCGTGTCGGCACGAGGCGAAAACCCTACCAACCCGTTGGTGTCCTAGACCATTAAATACAAAATCGTAGGTTTTAGATCGATGTGGGATTGATGGGGGTCAGTTTCTGCGTGCCCTTCAGGCACAACCGGAAACGATGAAGCGAGGGCGGCCGCCCCAGACGCGCTGGGTGTGATACGCGGCGCGTTGACGTTGGTTCTCCGCGGCGCGATCCCTATAATTCGCGGCCTTTCTTGGAGACGAGTATGGAGAACGTGATCATTATCGGAGCGGGGCCCGCGGGATATACCGCCGCGCTCTATCTTTCGCGCGCCAACCTCGCCCCACTGGTCTTCGAGGGCGACGGCATTGCCGATAGGACCATCATGCCCGGCGGGCAATTGATGACGACGACCGAAGTCGAGAACTATCCCGGTTATCCGGACGGCGTTACCGGGCCGGAAATGATGATGGACTTCAAGAAGCAGGCGGAAAAATTCGGGACACGCTGCTTGCAACAGAACGTCACGAAGGTGGATTTCAGCGCGCGGCCCTTCAAGGTCGTGAGCGAGGACAAGACCTACGAAGCGAAATCGGTCGTCGTGGCGACGGGCGCAACAGCAAAGTACCTCGGGATTCCCTCGGAAGAGGCGTTCATGAATCGCGGCGTATCGGCCTGCGCGACCTGCGACGGCGCGTTGCCGAGGTTCCGCAACAAACCGCTCGTGGTCGTGGGGGGCGGCGACACGGCGATGGAGGAATCGCTTTTCCTCACCGGCTTCGCCAGCGCGGTACACATCGTCCATCGGCGCGATCAATTCCGCGCGAGCAAGATCATGGCGGATCGCGCGCTCGCGAACCCGAAGATCAAGCCCGAGTGGAACAGCGTCGTCGATGAGATTCTTGGCGAGGACAAGGCGGGCGTCATCGCCGTGCGCCTTGTAGACGTACACACCGGGGCAGCGCGCACGATCGCATGCACCGGCTATTTCGCCGCGATCGGCCACAAACCCAACACAGACCTGTTCGTGGGCGTGCTCGATACGGACGAGACCGGCTACCTCGTGACTCAACCCGATAGCACGTACACGAACATCGAGGGCGTGTTTGCCTGCGGCGACGTGCAGGACAAGACGTACCGCCAGGCAGTCACCGCCGCGGGGAGCGGGTGCATGGCCGCGATCGATTGCACGCGCTGGCTCGAAACCCATCACGCCGCGTAGTTAATGGCCGTGACTTCGAAAATCGCGCTGCCGCAACGCGTGACCGCGACCGGCGCGGGCGGCGTGCCGATCAACGTGTGGGACTTCGGCGGAGACGGCCCGCCGCTGCTCCTGTGCCATTGCACCGGAACGCACGGGCGCATCTGGGATCCGCTCGTTCCCAAACTCGCCGAACGGTTCCACGTCTACGCGCCCGACACGCGCGGCCACGGCGATTCGGGACAACCCTCGACGAAGGACGATTACCGCTGGTCGTTGTCGGGGCAGGACGTGCGCAATGTCGCCTCCGCGCTCGGCTTTCCGCCGAAGGCGTTCGCCGTCGGGCATTCCGCCGGCGCGTCGCACATCTGCTACGCCGAACACCAAGCGCCCGGGACCTTTGGCCGCGTTGTACTCATCGATCCGATCATCGGCCCGGCTCAGGCCTTCCGCAGTGAGAACCCGCTTGCCGCGCTCAGCCGCAAACGCAAGAACGATTTCGCGTCGCGCGAAGAGGCCCGCGCGCGCTACGCCTCTAAGCCCCCGATGAACGCGTGGCGGCCGGACGTTCTCGACGCGTACGTCGAGCATGGACTCCGCGACGTTTCTGGCGGAGTCACGCTCAAGTGCCCCGGCCCCATTGAAGCGATGGTCTACGAAGGCAGTGGCGCGACGGATGTGTTCGAGGATCTGGGCCGGCTCGACCTGGACGTTTTGCTCATCACCAGCGAGCACAGCGACGTCCGCCGTCTCGTCGAACTGCAAAAGGACCGCTTCAAACGCGTGCGATTCGAGGTCATTCCCGGCGCGTCCCACTTCATTCCCCAGGAAAAGCCCGCCGAGATCGCGGACTACATTCTCGAATGGCTCGCATGAGGTGCGCATTCCGCGTATACTCTAACGTCAACCCAACGGCTGCCCCCTCTCCCGCATGACATTTGACGACTTCGAACTCGACCACCGCGCGGTCAAGATCCTCCACGACAAACGAATTACCGAGCCGACGCCAATACAGGCCGCGGCGATTCCCTTCGCACTCGAGGGCCGGGACGTCATCGGCCTCGCGCAGACCGGCACGGGCAAGACGCTCGCCTACGCCTTGCCCGCGCTCACCCGCTTGGTCCAGGGGCGCGTTGCCCGGAACATGATGCTGGTGCTCGTGCCGACGCGCGAACTGTGCGTGCAAGTCCACGAGGTCATCGAACAACTCGGCGCGGCGATGAAAATCCGCTCGACGCTCATCTACGGCGGCGTTGGATACGACCGCCAGACCAGCGACCTAGAGGAAGGCGTGCCCATCGTGGTCGCTACGCCGGGCCGCCTGCTTGATCACATGTCGCGGGGCCGCGTGAACTTCGGCGCATTGCAGATTCTCGTGCTCGACGAAGCCGACCGCATGCTCGACATGGGATTTCTTCCGGATATCCAACGCATCGTCCGCCGGTTGCCGGTCGATCGGCAGACCTTGATGTTCTCCGCGACGTTCCCCCGCGAGATCGAGCGCCTCGCCGAATCGATGATGCACAACGCGGAACGGGTGTCGGTGGGCACGGTCGCCAAGCCGGTCGATACCGTGACGCAAGAGGTCTACGCCGTGCGTCAGGAAGACAAGACGCGCCTGCTAACTATTTTGCTCGAAGATAAAAAAGTCGATTCCGCGCTGGTCTTCTTGCGGACACGCGAGCGCACGGAACGCCTGGCTGCGTCGCTAAAGAAGAAACACTTCAAGATTGCGCAAATACACGGCAATCGTTCGCAGAGTCAACGTCAACAGGCGCTCGACGGGTTTCGCGCGGGGAAATACAACCTTCTGGTCGCTACGGACGTTGCCGCGCGCGGGCTGGATATCGACGGTGTGAGTCATGTCTTTAACTACGACATCCCGCCCACGGCGGATGACTATATTCATCGAATTGGGCGCACGGCCCGCGCCAAGGCGGAGGGCGCAGCGATTACATTCGCCGCTCCGTCGGAGCACAAGGCGCTCGAAACGATCGAGCGGGCGTTGGGGCACAACATCGAGCGGGTAGAATGGGAAGACGCGCCGTCGTTGTTGAGTCTGTATAAACCCGAAGCGGCGACGCCTGCTGCGCGCGCGGCACGGCGCCGTTCGGGTCCGGGCCGCAGGATGTTGCGTCGGCGCTGAGGCGCGCACCGGCCTCGGATCAGTAGCGCCTGTTTCGATGAAACCGGCGCAGGCCCGGTGAGCACGGAAACCCTTTCCGCGCCACAGTAGTCATACTCGCGTGCAACAATTCCCCACGTGTGTCCGTCTTTCGATGTGGTAGGGTGTGTCTCTGGATTTCCTTTTGCCGATGTCCGTAGTCGATATCCAAAATCTTGAAGTCCGCTATGGTAGGCGCGTCGCGCTTGAGGCGTTTTCGTGCCGCATCGAGCGCGGGTCCGTCGGACTGCTTGGGCCGAATGGCGCGGGCAAGAGCACCCTGATGAAGACCCTCCTCGGCTTCATCCGCCCCAAGCACGGTCAGATCAATGTTTTCGGCATGGAAATGCCCAAGCGTTTCATCGAAGTGCGCCAGCGCATCGGCTACATGCCCGAGCGCGAAGTCATCAGCCCCAAGGTCTCCGCCGTCTCATTCCTGACGTACTGCGGGTGCCTCTGCGGAATGACCCGCGTCGACGCGATGGAGCGCGCGCACGAAGTGCTCAACTACGTCGGCATGGGCGAGAACCGTTACCGCCCCACGGAGACCTACTCGACCGGCATGCTGCAGCGCGTAAAGTTTGGCGCAGCGCTCATCCACGATCCGAAGCTCCTGTTGCTCGATGAGCCCACCAACGGGCTCGATCCCGATGGCCGAATCGAAATGCTCGATCTCATTCGCGATCTTCCGCGCCGCCGCGACATCACCATCGTCCTCAGTTCGCACTTGTTGCCCGACGTCCAATACGTGTGCAGCCATCTCATCATGATCGACCGAGGCCGAAAAGTACGCGAGGGCGCAATCGCCGATCTCACCGCGTCACGAAACGGCCTGTACGAAATACGCGTCAAAGACCACAAAGAAAGTTACATCAACGCCCTGAAGCTACGCGGGTGTTCGCTCCAGCAAGAACAAAGCGGGAACTTGATGGTCACCAAGCCAGACGAAATGACTACCGACGAGTTCTTCGAGATTGCCCGCAACCAAGGCACGCAGGTACGCCATCTCAAACCGCGCCGCCAGAGCCTCGAAGAGGTTTTCATGGAAGCGATCAACGAGTCGCGCAAAAACTGACCATGCCCGTCTACGACCAAACATACCGCCCCTACGACGGCGCTGCGCCCAAGCGGTTCCGCTGGCTCGCGATGGTGCGCCAGGAGTGGAGCATTTTCGCGAAGTTGCGGCTGTTCCGCTTGTTCCAATTCATCACCGCGCTCCATCTCTTACTGTATATCGTCCTAATATTCGCGGTGGATGGACTCCAATCCATGCCGGACCACCCGTTGCGAAGCGCGACGCAGAACATGGGCTTTCAACAGATCGACGACACGGTGTTTTATTTGTTCATCACCCTGCAATCGGGCCTCGTCTTTTTCACACTCGTCTTCATTGGCTCCGGGTTCATCTCGAAAGATTTTCGCTACAACCTCGTCGAAGTCTACTTCTCTAAACCTTTGTCCTGGGTCGACTACGTCATCGGAAAAACCGTCACATTGGTGTCCGTTGGTCTATCGATGACCGCCCTCCCGGCCCTGCTGATGTTGCTGCTGCATATCTGCTTTCTGCCCAGTTGGTCTACACTCGAGGACAGCTATTGGTTGCCGATTCCCATCCTCCTATTCTCGCTCGCCATAGCACTGCCCATAGCACTCGCCGTCCTCGCAAGCTCTTCCTTCTTCAATATTCAGCTTTTCTCAGGCGTCGCCGTCGTCATGCTCGTTGTGATCACCAGCGCGATAGTGATCAATTTGTCCGTGGCCCTCGACAATATTTCTATCGCGGTCCTGTCGGCCCCCGTGGCGGTGAACCGCCTCGGCGAATGGTTCTTCCAGCGTCCAAACCTGCGGCTTGAGGTTTCGCCGACTATTTCGCTCGCCTACATGGCGTTCGTTTGTGTCGTGGCCGCGTCGATCGTGTGCCTCAAGGTCCGCCGCGTGGGAAGCGCGGGGTAATGCGGCATGCGTGAACAAAACGCCATACCCATCGTCGAGGCGAAAGGCCTCTCGAAATGGTTCGGTGAAGTCGTCGCGGTGAACAACCTAAACGTCGCGCTCGAGCCCGGTGTCACCGGACTCCTCGGCCCAAACGGCGCGGGCAAGACCACCTTCATCCGGCTCGTCCTCGGCCTCTATGGGCCGAGCCGCGGCGAGATACGCGTCTTCGGCGAGTCCCCGCGTAACAACCTTGGCGTGTTGCGCCGCATCGGTTTCTGCCCCGAATCCGACGCCTTTTACGAAGGCATGACCGGCTTCCAATTCGTCACTTGGCTGTGCCGCTACTGGGGCATGCCCCGCGTCCGCGCGCGTGAGGCGGCCCTCATCGCCTGCGAGCGTCTCGGCATGACCTCGCGCATGAACGACCCCATCACCACCTACAGCAAAGGCATGCGGCAGCGCATCAAAATCGCCCAGGCCCTCGCCCTCGAACCGGAACTCATCGTCCTCGACGAACCCATGCAAGGACTCGACCCCGAAGGCCGCGAGGAAATGTTCCACCTCATCAAACAACTCGCCGCCGAGGGCCGCTCGGTACTCGTCTCGAGCCACATCCTCTACGAAATAGAGCGCGTTACCAACAACGTACTCGTCCTGCGCCACGGCTGCGTCCTCGCCCACGGTCCCGTCCGCGAAATCCGCGATCTCATCGACGAACACCCCCACGCCGTTACGCTCGAAGGCCGCGATGTGCGCCGCGTTGCCGATGAATTTATTCACGACCCGGCGACGCTCGCCATCGAATTCAACGATCGCGGCGCGACGATCCGCACCGGCGATCCGAACGCCTTCTACGAACGCCTGAACGCGCTCGTCCTTAAGGAGAACCTCCAAATCTCGTCCATCCAATGCACGGACGATGACCTCCAATCGGTCTTCGAATACCTCGTCCACCGCGGACGCCACCACGTGGTCGAAACATGAACAATCACGCACCCGCCCCGTACCTTCACTACGTGTTGACCGCCGCCGAGCACACGCTGACAATGATGCCGACGAAACGGCTGACCTATCTCGCGCTGTTCCTGGCGTTCTCGCCCGTGCTTATCCCCATCGCGCTCTTGCTCCAATCCAACATCTGGGCGCAAGACATCAGCGGCCACGATCTCTTCGTCCGCCTCGCCCAATACGTCTATATCAGCGCGCTCTCGCCGCTGCTCGCCCTGCTATACGGCGCGATGCTCATCGGCGAAGACGTCGAAACCAACACCTTCTCGTATCTCCTCACGCGCCCCGTCCCCCGCTCGGCCTGGGTGCTCGGTAAATTCACTGGCTTTTTCCTCGGCGGCACCGCCATGATGGGGGCCTCGCTCGCCATGTACTTCCTTCTTTGCACCCGCCTCGCCGATTTCCCCCTCGGCGCGTCGAGCATCAAGACCTACCTCCTCTACCTCGCGCCCATGTCCCTCGCCATCGGCGGATACGGCGCGCTCTACATGATCTTCGGCGCGCTCTTCAAACACCCGATCATCTGGGGCCTCATCTACACGTACATCTGGCAGCGGGCCGCGATCATCCTGCCCGGCTACGTCGACTTCACCACGATCGAAAAGTATGTTTCCGCGGTCACGCCCGTAGACGCGAAAATGCCTAATCTTTTCGAAGTCCTCGTCGAGCGCACCGGCGTCAGCAAATTCATCATCGAGATCGGTCCCTACACCGCCGCGGCCACCCTCATCGGCTTCATGATCGCCGCCCCCCTCATCACCGCCTACATCACCCGCCACCGCGAATACACCACCGCCACCGCCGCAAGCGGATGAGTTCAGCCTCCAAGTCATCTTCGACAAGACTGACTGTAACGCCGTCCCGCCGCGTGGGTATGCTGTTCAACGCAGGTGCGGAGGGGCGAAATGAGGCGCGGCCGGGGAGTGCTGTTTCTTGCGTGTCTGCTCACGCCGTTGGTGTGCGGTGCGCTCTTGGGCGACTGTGGCCTGCGTAAGGACGACTTCGTCAAAGTCAGCAAGAATGGTTTTGACGCGGCGGACAACGCCGAGGACTTCAACGACTATCCCTGGTCAATGACGTTTTACACGCCGGATGGCGAGACCGAAGGTCACGTGTACGTCGGCACGGGAAACAACTTCGCGGGCATCGGCGACTATGTGTATCAAAACGGCGCGAATCTCGATGGCATTCCGTTCCGCCCGGCTGAGATCCGCCGCCACCGCCCCGACCTCGGCGAGCGCGATTGGGAACGCGTCTACGACACACGCGAAGAGGGCGGACCTTTCCAAACCAGCGGCTTCCGCAGCCTGCGCCCCTACCGCGCGGAATCGGACGGCGAACTGTATCTTTACGCGGGGTCGTTCGGCGCTGACGCCTCGCTCTACCGTTCGCCCACGGGCGATCCGGGCACGTGGGAACGCGTCTTCCAAACGGACAAGCCAGGCGCGATTCGCGGCCTAGAGGAACACAACGGCCTACTCTACTTTTCGACCACCGTGCTCGACCTCATCGACGAAGACTTCGAGACCCCCGAAGGAAAAATCTACGCCACGGACGGCGAAACGTTTTGGCCCGTGATCGAGGACGGTTTCGGCAACCCGAACAACCTCGAGAGCATCGTGCTCCGCTCGTTTGACGGCTGGCTCTACGCGGGAACTCGCAACAAAGTCGACGGCTTCGAGATTTGGAAATTCGCCGGCCCTGCCGAAGGCGATGAAGCACCGGTTCCGATCGTGTTGCAAGGCGGCGCCGACGCGCGTAACGAATCCGCTGGCACGGCGCTGGTCTTCCACGACCGCCTCTACTTCGGCACGCTCATCTTCGGCGGTCTCATCAACCTGATCGAACGCGGCGTCAAGGGCGCGGACCTCCTCCGCATCGCGCCCGACGACACGTGGGAGAACGTCGTCGGCAAGGACGGAATCTCCGGTATGGGCCCCGGCTTCGACGATCCGCGTAACGCTTATCTTTGGTCGCTCGCCGAGTTCGACGGGTGGCTCTACGCCGGCACCTGGGACGACTCCGTCATCGCGGTCGGCGCGCTCGTAAACCTGCCTCTTATCCCCGGCCTCATCAGCGGCGAAATCAACCCGACCGACGCGCGTGACGTACCGCCCGGTTTTCTCGCGTTCGCCGGAAGCCTAGGCGGCGACCTGTACAAATCAAAGGACGGCGTCCACTGGACAAATGTCTTCAATCGTGGCCTCGGCAACCACAACAACTATGGCATCCGCACGATGGACTCCGCGTCCGGCCGCCTTTATCTCGGCTTCGCTAACCCCTACGACGGACTGGAGATTTGGCGATCGAAGTGAGCGCAATCCAGGCTACTCCCGCTGGACGGCCTCTGTGCGCTGCTCGATTCTTGATTGCCGCAGCACCGTTCTCATACCGTAGTCGAATGGTCCAACACGTCTTCCGCGCAGCCGCCGGAACTCGCCGGCGCCTTCTCACCGTGCTTGCGATTGGCGTGGTCCTTGGTTGCGGCCGCAGTGGGCCGGGCCCTACGTCATCCGGAGAAAACGTCTTCCCCGATGACTCTCCGGTCGAAACCCCGCCCATACATCGTTTTCTCGAGGAGATCGACAAGAACGATCCCTGGTACGAACAGAAGATGACGCTCGGCGTCGAGACGCGCGATGTGTTGTTCGCGCCGCGCCTGAGCGACCTTCGGCAAATCGAAGTCCCGCCCGACGGCGCCATCTCCCTCGCGGATGTCGACGCCGGAGGCGTAGTTACGCCGCGTGGGCTGCCCATAGCGATAGGGTACAAGCTGTCATGGACCCCCGCGGAACTTCCGTTTCCGAACGGCGGTTTTGAATCGAATGACCCGGAAAACCGGCCTATCGGCTGGAACGTCGAGGGCCGCGTAGCTTCCGCCGCAGCGGAAGGGATCGCGGCGGGCAAGAACGCGCTGCTCCTTCTCGGCCCAGGAACGACCCTGCGGCACACCGTTTCCGAGACGACCGGTTCTCTTCGCGCAAAGGTCCTCGTCGTTCGCGTGGCGGCCAAGGCGGGCGCGCCCAATCAATTGCGGCTCGAGGTCCGTTATCGCACGGCGGAAACCGAGACGCCCGCATCACACGTCGCGACGCATCCCGGTGGTGGCGAATGGCGCGAAGTCATTGTCTCCGAAAATCTCCCGCGCAGCTTGGTCCCGAATTCTTTGGAGATCATCGTGACGCGCGGCACCGGCGGCCCTGCTTCCGACGTGTTGATCGACGACGTTAAGATATATGCCGCATCGCCGGACGAAATCGACGCGTGGAAATCCGCGCCGCCGAATTTCGCCGCCGTGATCGCGCCACCCGCTTCGGCCAAACTTCCCCCGGCGAAAATTCGCGTGCCGATCCTCCCCGCGGCCGAAACGCCGCGCGCCGCGCACGCCCAATACATCGAAATGCTCCCGGCGGAGCTACGGCTACGAACTCAGCCCGTCCTCGTGCCGCAAGGTAGCAAGCTCGTGTTTGGCTACGGCCTCGTCCTGCCGCCGCCGGCCGAAGACGTGTACCCCGTCCGCTTCGAGATTTTCGCCGTCGCTTCCACTGGAACGACATTGATATTCGAAACCATGATGCCAATGCACTCCAAATATCGCGGTCGATGGATCGACACCTCGGTCGATTTGAGTGCATTCGCGGGACAGGAAATCGCGTTCGAATTCAAGTCGGAAATTGTGCTCGATTCCCCGAACGCTCCTCGCTCGCCATATCTCACGCCTCTCTGGAGCAATCCCTACTTGGCCTCGCCGACCTCGAAGCATCGGCCCGAAGGCCCCAATTTCCTGCTCATCAGCCTCGACACCATGTCCGCCCGCCACATGGGGCTTTACGGGTACTCGCGCGCCACCACGCCGCGCCTCGAATCGCTCGCGCCGCGTTTCTTCGTGTTCGACAACGCGTTCGCGCCCGCGAGCTGGACGTTGCCGTCGCACACCAGCATCTTTACCGGGCTCGCCGCGGCGGTCCACGGAGCAGGCGTCAACCGCCGTGGCTACAAAGTAAAACCCGAGTGGACGACCCTGGCCGAAGTCATGCGCCGCAACGGCTACCTCACCACCGCATTCACCGAAGGCGTGGCGGTGCGCGGCGACCTCGGATTCCATCAGGGCTTCGAACAGTACTCGAACGGAACGAACCGGCCTCTGCCGCAGGGACTCATTACCACCACCTTTGGGCTCGCGGAGAACTGGCTCGAAGCGCACGCCGATCTCCCGTTCTTCGCGTTCGTCCACACCTACGAGGCGCATTGGCCCTACATACCTCCCGACGATTTTCGCGCGAAGTTTACCGACGCGCCCTATGTGCCCTCGCCCACGCCGTTCCAGGAAGAGCGCCTGACGCCTCTGGACAAGCAACGGTTCATCGACCACTACGACGCTGAGATCGCGTACACGGACTCGGTCGTTGGGTCTTTCCTCGAACGCATCGCCGACAAGGGCCTGCTCGACAACACCGTGGTTATTCTGTTTTCCGACCACGGCGAGGAACTTTGGGAACATGGCGCGTACGGCCACCTCAACAACAACCAAATCTACGACGAAGTGCTCCATGTGCCGCTGATGATCCGACTGCCAGGGCCGGACGCCACTGGCGGACGTGTGCAGCAGGTCGTCTGCACAACGGACATCTTCAACACCGTGCTCGATCTGGCGAAGCTCAATGTCGACGGCGTGCGCGATTCGCAAAGTCTCGTGCCGTTGATGCGAAGCGACGGCGGCGAGTATGGGCGCGAGTTTGTCGTCAGCCAACTCGTCATGCACGACAAAGAAGCCGCGCGCGGCCAACCGCAGCCGCCCGATTGGACGACGCGGTCCGTCCGCACGCTCGACGAAAAATATATTCGCTCGAACCGCGACCACGTTCGCGCCGCCGCAAACGCCGGGCCGGAACAGGCCCAACTATCGCAACAACAGTTCGACGAAGAACTCTACGACTTGAAGACGGACTACGGCGAGAAGACGAATCTCGGCGCCGAACGGCCCGAACGCGCGGAACATTTCCGGTCGATTCTCGCCGCGTTTCTCGCCGCGATGGGCGCGCCAGCGGATGATGCTATCGGCGGGCCGAGCCAACCCGTTCAACTGGATCAGACCCTGCGCGAGCAACTGGAGGCGATGGGGTACTTGTAGCAGCGCGATATTGCCTGCGGACTACACGCTAAACGATTCGCCGCAGCCGCAGGTGCTCGAGGCGTTCGGGTTTTGGAAGACGAAGCCCTTGCCCTTGAGGCCTTCCTTGTAATCGAGCACGATTCCCTTGAGGTAGATCGAGCTCTTGCGGTCCATGAAGAACTTCACGCCGTCCTGTTCGACGACGTTGTCGCTGTCGCGCTGTTTGTCGAAATCGAGCACGTACGAAAGGCCGGAGCAGCCGCCGCCCTTGACGGCCATGCGCACTCCATCGACTCGGTCTCCTTCGTTCGTCAACAGCCGCCTCAGTTCCTCGACCGCGTCATCGGTCGCGGTGACGAGTCCCTTGGGCGCGGGGCTTAGAACATCGGTACTCATAGGTTGGACCTCGTTGTCGTGATTGCTATAGAGTCGCCGCGACGGGCGCTTCATTCGCTTGTTCTGCTTCAGATTCTTCGACCAGACCTTCGAGAACGTCGAACAACACGTCGACGTCGACGCCATACGCTATGCAGACTTGGCCGACGGTCTCGTACTCGGCGATGCCGCAATTCGAGCAGCCGCCGAGATGAAACGCCGCGAAGACCTCGCCCACTTGCGGGTGGACAGCCATGGCCTCCTCGATGGTCATGTCCGGGTCGAAATGCTTTCGCGCGCTGACCCCGCGGGCCTTCAATTCCTCCGAGACGATCTGCTGGCCCGTGGGATACAACTCCGCCGAATCGTCGCCCCAATAACGGTAAAACTCGTCCCGTGTGGCGGGCATCAGCATTTCGGGCCGTTGCAGCTTCTTGATGAAGGGCTTGGGCACGCGGTCCACCTCGCCCGTCATCGGGATATACGTGAGATACCGGCGGACCGACTCGTCGTCGCCGCACTCGTAAAACATCCACGCATCGCCCTTGCCGGGAACGGGCTGGCTCGTTTTGTAGTACATCATTGGGCGTCTCACCGCTAATGCCAAACACGAGCATTCTACCGATTATTCCGGCGAGGTTCGAGCTGCGCACAGGGTCCGATTCGGGACTGATTTCGGCCGAAACGGTTGAAAAAACGCCGTGGCGAAACAATGGTCTCCGCATTTTCGAGTTTTCGGATGTGGAAAATGTTACAAAGTTGTCGACTCCATTTCGTCCCCTCCGGAGCGCGTAGCCGGATACGGAATCACGTAGAGTTAATTTTACGTAAGGATTCGGGCCTGCGGTGGAGAAAATTTCACGGGTGTTCGTTGATACCATTGGACTTAGCATCGATCCGAGTCACTTTTTAGTCCGATTTTGGGCGTCAAAACTCCGCTCAAGGGCGTAGATTCGCCCTCCTGTGGCGTTCAAACGCCGTTCTTTTCCGTTTCATGGGCAAGACGACCTCCTTTCGAGTGCTCGACGAGCAAGCAGTTCAGCGCGACCGGAGACAGACACAACTCCCCCCATATATATAGTCCAAGTGTGTTGACCTATATTTTTGAAAATGAGCCGGTTTTAGGGGCTGGAATGGGTGTTTACGAGGGGTGCTTAGGAGCGGAGCTTTGGCGGAATTGGCGCGGCGAAGTGCGGCTCGGTATCGAGTGGGGAATTGTTTTTCAGACAGGATTAACAAGATTTACATGATGGTGAGGGGACGCGTGGGTTTTGGGCCGGGGAATTGAGGGGTTCGCGGGGTTTTGGTGGATCGATTGGCTATTGGATTCAGTCAAAAATACTTGGACAAAAAATGCCTGATCAAACGCAAGGGCGATAGCGAATCACTTCGCTCGCTGCGAAGCCGTTCGAGTAGGGCGCGGGCGTTGGTGGCGTGAGGACTTTCGATCTGGTCGTAGATTTCGAGCGCCTGCTCGGCGTAAGGAATCGCCTCTTCGCGGCGGCCGATTTTGGCGAGTTCGCCCGCGAGGTTATGTAGAGAGATTCCTTCGCTGCTCCGGTCGCGGATTTCGCGGGCAATGATGAGATTCTGCTCGTAGAGATGGATCGCCTTGCGCGACTCGCCGCTTCGGGCGTAGGCGTTCCCGAGGTTGCCCAAGCCGATACCTTCGAGGCGGCGGTCGCGGATTTCGCGGGCGATGATTAGATGTTGCTTGTGGCACTCGATCGCCTTGCGCGTTTCGCCGAGGCGCGCGTAGGCGAGTCCCAGGCCGCCCAAGGCACTTACCTCCATTCGGCGGTCGCCGATTTCGAGGGCGATGTTGAGAGTGTGTTCGCAGAATTCAATCGCCTTCCGTGTCTCACCTAGCACCACGTAGCCCATCCCCATGTTGCCCAAAGCGCCTGCTTCCGCTTGGCGGTCTTCGAGTTCGCGAGATATGACGAGGGCTTGCTCGTGGTATTCGATCGCCTTACGCGTCTCGCCGAGGCGCGCGTAGGCGATCCCCAGGTTGCCGAGATGATTGCCTTCCTGCTTGCGGTATTCGAGTTTCCGCGCCGCGTCGAGTGCCGCGTCGAGCCAGGCGATTATGGCGCGGGGATGGAGGCGCAGATCCAGACAATAGGCGCCCGCTACGGGATAGTCGCTGCACAGGATCGCGGCGGCGGTCTCGGCTTCCCAGTGGGCGGCGGCCCAGGCGTGCCCGGCGCGGATGTTGCCCCATTCTCGATCGAACAGCGCGAGGCCTTGCACGATCGAATCGCCGCCTCTTTTGTACAGTTGTTTTGCTCTTCGGAGCACTCCGACGTAATGCGCGGCGTGACGTTGTGCGTCAGTAGCGCGCTCGCTTTTGCTCAGTCGGCCTTGGGCGTAGTCGCGCACGAGGTCGTGGAGCCGAAATCGGTTGGGGGCTTTCTCCCATTTGACAATGCTGGCGGCGTGCAGGTTGCTCAATGTCTTCGTCGCGGAATTCTCGTCGACCTGCCAAACGGTTGCGGCGGCCAGCGCGTCGAAGCTGCCTGGAAAAACGGCGAGGGCGCGCCATAGCCGTTGCAGCGGTGGTTCCAGCAGGCGGTAACTGATCGCGAGCGAGGCCTCGATGCCACGTTCTTCATCGGTCGAGCCTTTGTATGCGTCCAATGTGGCCAGCCGTTTTTTCTCGCTGCTCAGGTCATTTAGGAAGTCCTCGATGCGGAGTGTTGGGCGGCTTTTGAGGGCGGAGGCCGCCAACCGTAATGCGAGTGGAAGATGTCCGCAGCGTTCAGCCAGGGCGGCGGCATGCGCGTCGATGCGCGGGCAGATTTTGACGAGCAGTTCCTGCGCTTTTGCTGGCGGTAGCGAATTGACGTCGACCACGGTCATGTTCGGCAGAGTGAAATGGTGTCGTGAGGTGACGATGAGGCCGCAGCCGTCGGGCGGGGGGACGAGCGGCGCGAGTTGTTGCGCCTTGAGCGCGTTGTCCATCAGGAGGAGGACGCGCTTGCCCTCGAGGGCGGAGTGGTAGAGGCCTTGCAGTTGGTCGATCTCTTCGGGCAGGCGCGCGTCGGGATGAAACGCGCGGACGACGTGCTGCAGCGCCTCGGCGGGCGTGGCGGGTTTGGAGGAAGCGTCGTTGCTCGCGCCGCGCAGATTGAACGCGATGTGGCCGTCGGGAAAACGCGGCTTGATGCGCCTGGCCACGGCCTTGGCCAGTTCGGTTTTGCCGACGCCGCCCATGCCGCGCACGCCGGAAATGACCGCGCCGCTGCCTAGGCCGTCGAAGGCCGCGAGCAGGGCGCAAATTTCGGACTCGCGTCCGACGAAGTCGCCGACGGGGTCGGAGATTTGGTGGTGGTTCTGGAGTGAGGGGGGAAGAGGCTGAGAAATAATGACCGTTTTGTCGCCTAGAACTTTATCGCCGTCGACCACATCGCCCTCGATCTTGGTGATGTCGCGTGTCGCTTCATATTTATTGACGGCGAGGTTCGCCTGCTCTTGCACAGACTGGTCTCTTTGGTCCATGTTGCTCATCCGAACCATCCAGCTATCCAGGCGCAGAAAGCGACCAGCCCCGCGCCAAACACGGCAAGCGCCGTGAGTAATGCCGTGACGGAGGTCAATAGCGCGGTCACTTTTTCAAGAAAGGTCTTGGCCTTGTCCAATGACCCCAAGACATCCGAGCCGCTACCGTTTGATGCCGTAGCGGAATTCACGACAACCATAATCTCGCGGTCCATCACCGGTAGGTCCTTTCGTTGCTCTTTGTCTAGCACCGGCAGCCTCACGACAACGTGCAGATGGAGCGTCTGTTTTCCAGGTTCCCTTGGGATTACGTCCCAAGACCATTGCGTAAATTCCGTCGCTTCGATAACTTGGTCTTGTGTACTGAGGTCTACGATTTCAAACGCCTTTCCCGTGAGGCGCGCGGACATCAGAGGTCCTACACGGATCGTTTCGACGATTGGATCACCCTTTCCCTTCAGGGCTTCGATAAGGTTACGCGCAGGGTCTTGGCTTATCCTGACTTCGACGCGCTCCGTCGCGTTGACCTTCATGGTGTCTGGCGGATTGAACATGATATTGCCGTAGGAAAGTCGATGCAGTTCCTCGGTTAACACATGGTGCCAATCGGGGTCGCTCGATTTTGGGGCCTCATCCGCATGGTGATGAACATGTATGTCACCTTCGGCGTGAAGAGCGTCCCGGCCTCCAGTGTGACTATGAACGTCGCCTTCGGTTTGAATCTTATCCCCGTGAACTTTGTCGCCATGAACGAGATCGCCTTTGAGGACAATCACGTCGCGGCCAGCATTCATCTGATCGCGTCCAATGTTGGTCTCGTGTGCGATTGTGTAGTCCTCCCACCGCTCGTAGCGCATCATAGGACGCATGCGCGCACGCCTGCGTCGCCAGTTAACAAGGATGAGACCGACGAGACCCAGTGCGAAGCAGACCCCCGAGATGATCAAGTAGATAGTGTGTCGGTTCATTCAGCGTACTCCCTTCGCCGCCGGATCCCGTATATGGGTTTGCGCTTCGCAAATGGTGTGGTGAGGTGGCGTTGGGTGTCGGGAGTATAACAACTAGTACTACGGACATTCTGAAGCACGAAAGACACGAACGACACAGCGCGG
Organism: uncultured Nitrospirales bacterium; assembly: GCA_964467615.1. Taxonomy (GTDB): domain Bacteria; phylum Hydrogenedentota; class Hydrogenedentia; order Hydrogenedentales; genus CAYXRK01. Next base: position 36,786 of record CAYXRK010000022.1, read on the forward strand.
CGCAGCCGCAACCAAATCAAGGCTATAAGGAGTGTGTCGACGGCCCCTCACCCGTCCACCCTTCGACACCCTCAGGGCGAGCGGGTGAGGGGCCTAGCGCGCGGGCCGTCCACCCCTTCGACAGGCTCAGGACAGGCCTTCGACACCCTCAGGGCGAACCCTTCGACGCGCTCAAGACAGGCGGGTGAGGGGCCTACCGCGTGGGCCGTTCAGACTGTGCATGGCATAAAAATCTTCGCAAGAAAACAAGATTCTGACGGATAGTAGTACGAAAGAAACGAGCGAATAGGGCGGTGGGGGTTAGAGTGGGGTCGTGCGCGTTAGGCTGTGATTGCTTCGTCGACCCGCTACCGCGGTCTCCTGTTCCGAAAATTCATTGTGCCGAACCCTCCCCCTGCCCCCTCCCTTCAACCAAAGGAGG